>JBCAXK010000001.1:0-84445 GCA_038534095.1 Chlamydiota bacterium
AAACAAAACGTGAAGAGATGCATCTTTCTTTAAAGGAAGTGGAAAATGTGACCTCGATTCGTAAAGTCTATTTGCAATGAGTAAAAAATCTTCTTGTTTTTCTACGAAAATTGCACTTTCTTTAAAGGATAAGTTACTAAGAGATCTAGAAAGTCAAGGATTCGAAATATCCACACCAAATTATACGCTTTTTTCTGCAAAGAAAAAAGGCGTCTCGTGCACATTGTACACCTCGGGATCCTTAACCGTGCAAGGCAAAGAAAAAGATTCTTTCATTGAGTTTTATCTTGAACCAGAAATCTTACATGATTTTTCGTATAGCCATCCAACAGCGAATGTCGACAAAACTGCGCGCATAGGATCAGATGAAGCGGGTAAAGGGGATTATTTTGGGCCCATCGTTGTGGCAAGCGTATACGCCGACCAAGAGGGCATTGAAACCCTAATCAAACTCGGCGTAAAAGATAGCAAAACATTTTCTGATAAAAAGGTCACCGAACTAGCAGAAAAAATCCGTGCCGATTTTGACTACGAAATTGTGCGCATTATGCCGCCCAAATACAATGAACTTTACGCAAAATTCAAAAATTTGAACCGCTTTCTTGCTTGGATGCATACAGCAGCTATCAAGCAGCTGTCTGAAAAGAGTCGTTGTTCAAAGGTCATTGTGGATAAATTCGCTCATGAATCTTTGATGGATAGTTTTTTCAAGCAAGCCAAGCTCAGCCTCGATCTTGAACAAAGGGTCCGAGCAGAAGAGGATGTTGTTGTCGCAGCCGCTTCGATAGTAGCCCGCTCTGCTTTTTTATCTTCATTACGCTCTCTTGGAGAACCGTTTGGGAAAACCCTCCCCAAGGGAGCCTCTCAGCTTGTTGTAAAGACGGGAAAAGAAATCGTTCGAGAACTCGGAATTCCAACCCTTGATACGCTTTCGAAAAACCATTTCAAAACGCGATCCGTCGTTATCAGTTAAGATCGTTTGTTCTTAAGGAGGCCCAAAAAAAGTTATAAATACCCAAATAACGAGGGACTATCGTTAGAACAGCGGATAAACTCTGCAGACCCCTCTTCAGAAAAAAGATCTAAAGTCATTTTCTCTACCTGCCCTTTTCTGTTCCGAAAGAATTGCATTCCATGACTTTTCCGCCCTGCAGAAGGAAAGTGGACAGAAAAGAGATCCCGTTTTTCCGGATAGAGCGCCATGCTTGAGGATTTGGGTCCTACTTGCAAAACTAGATGGTCTTTCCCTTCTAAAATCCGGGCTTGGCCATACACCTCATTGTAATAGGTACCCACATAATGAGCTATCGGGAGAGTATCTGAAGATAGCGTTACAGCAGATTCCTGGTCTCTCTTTTTTTCCTGCTTTTCGTAAAAGTAGTTCACCCAGTCACGCGGCTTTTTCCGAAAATACGCATCAAAAAAATCCCATACGATCCCTTCAGGAGCCTTGGTTCCTCGAAGATTGGTAAGCACAACAATCCCTAGCTGTTCTTCAGGGATGAACGCTGCCATCGATTTAATACCAAATGTTTCTCCGTTATGCCAAACAAAGGGCCTTGGATAAGACTCTGTATAGTTCCAGCCAAGACCGTAATACGTTGGTTTTTTGCCGATATTTCCAACATAAATCTGTGGACGCCTTAACGTTCTCATCTGTTGTTTTTTCACAAGAGACTTGCCATCTACCTGACCTTGATCGATATGGAACATTAGCCATTTGGCTACGTCCAAAGCGCTCGCATGAACTCCTCCAGCAGGCACATACTGATCGACTTTTCGAAGAAAAGGGGCTGCGTCAGGGATATGAACCACTCCCCCATTGATGAGCGCGTAAAAAGAGGAACGATTCTCTTTTGCTAAATACTCTTCAAACGATGCGCCAGCGTCTTTCATCGATAAAGGGGTAAAAATATTTTCTTTTAGTAAAGCAGGAAACGAGGGCTTCTTTTCTGTGTCCGATTGGTTTCCCATCAGTTTTTCAATCGTCTTACCAGCAAGAAGGTAAAAAACATTTTGATAAGAATATTTAGATCGAAAAGAGTACTTTGGTTTGATGAATCGTAAATTGTAAATAATTTCTTCTGGAGAGTAGCCGAGAAGCGCTTGCATATCTCCTGTTTTTTCTGGCAACCCGGAGTTTTGGGCAAATAGATCTTTAAAAGCAAAGTTTTCCGTAGCAAGTGGATCTTGCAACAAGAAATCGGGCATAAGCTCTTGTACCCGAGTATCCCAAGCGCATTTTTGCGCGTCAACAGCCATCGCTGCTAAAGTAGCAGTAAAACTTTTAGAAATGGACCCAATCTGAAAAACTGTGTCTGGAGTGACCGGTTTCTTTTCCTCGAGATCCCGGTAACCATACCCTTTAGCATAAACGACTTTCCCCTTATGAACAAGAGCCACGGCCACACCAGGAATTTTCCATTTCTCTTGCGCATGCTCTACGATCTCATCCAACCGGTCGGGTAAAGATTGTTTCACCTGAGCATTAGGGAATAGAGAAAACGGGGCAAAAGAGGCGCTCAAAAAAAATAAAATTTTACAATATAAACTACGCATACAAAGATTATAAAAAATCGAACAAAAAAAGAAAATACTTCATCTCGCCTTATAGGCACTTAAACCGCTTACGCATTCACAAAAATATCAAACGTAAGGCGACACCTTCTTAGCGCCCCGCCGAAATAGGCTTTCAAGAAAAATCTCTAGAAAAAATTTTTTATCAAACCCTAGTAGAACCTAGTAGTTAGTTTAGGAGGAGTGTATTCATCAAAAATAGTTTATCGACTTTAAAGAACGCTCGACTTGCAACCATTTAAAGGGCTCCTCGTGATCATTCCCTCCCCCAGCGATCCCTTTTTTACGCATTTAGCGCTTCGATAAAAAGCTCAAGCGCTCCGAAGAGGTATGTTTCGGTGAAAACTTCCATAATGGTAAACAAGAGACTCCTAAAAAATGTTTTGCTTGTCCCAAATTTTTCATATTCCTTTGCCATTAGTTATCGATCACTTGCTCATATTTTGTAATAAAGACTTTCTGTGAATTTGTTTTTTACAATGATCTTGAAAATTGATGCTATTAAAAATTTTACAACTAATAAAATCGTATACATAATTTTTAATTAGGATCTTTGAAAGAATTTTTCTTGTGTTATTTGATCCGAGTTAATTAAACTTGTTACAAAATCTTCGAAAATAAAAGGAGTAGACAATGGAACAAACAAAATCCTTCCCTGTATTTAACGCATGTTTTCATCATAGCGTTTTCCAGCCTACGCATACTGACAGCAAAGAAACTTGTCACATTACTAATAGCACTATTAACAGCGTAAAATATGCCTCCAAGTATATTTTTTCTGTTTTCGCAGTTTTAGGTGATATACTACGCTACGGAGCTTTAGGAGCTATTAAGACAGCCGAAGCCGCTTACACAGTCATCAGCTGCGGATGTGGCGCAAAAAAAGAGCAGCTAACTACATTAGAAACAGGTAAGACACCCTCGGATGCCTTACAAGAAAACCCAGTTGATGAACAACCAGCTTCTCCCAATACCACTGAAAGCTCTTCTCAAAATAGTATTGAAGTCAAGATCGAAGAAGTCCCTGCTGAAACACCTCCCAAGGATAACGATGCACAACCAGTAGTTCCATCAATCATAATCCCTGAAGATAACTCAATCCCTGAAGATAACTCAGAATCAACCGTCACCCTACTAAGCCTAAAAACTTCAGCTAATGAAACACCAAAAGGCACCTCTATAAAACCTCTTGAAGCAACTATGCAAGAGGCTACCCCTGAAGGTACGCCCGCTCAATCCCCAGCTGGATCAAGAGCTGCTCTTAACAACAACAGCCCGACTGTTAATGCAAACAAAAAAAATCCTATCCTAGATACTTCTTCAAAAAAATCTGAAGCTGTTGAAGGAAAGCCTCAGGAAACGACAGTTGAACAAGTAGCAGAGAACCCAGTCCCAACCATCCAAAGCACCCCTCGTGACTTGCCAGATTTGGAATCTCAAGAACCAACACCAACGAATAAAAACACAGATACTCCCGCTGGAAATATTAATCAAACAGCGGCTAAAAGCAGTAAAACCGATCCTTCCTACTGCAAGCGTATCGGAGACTATGCCCTAGGACTTTTGCCTTCTTGTTCAAAGAATGCTGATCCGGTCAACCTTCCAACAATGTCTGTTGGGGCCGGTAACGTCAACAATCAAACAGAAGAAACATCTTCTGTCGGATACTGCAACGGAGCCACTACTTGCTTAGAAAACACCTATTCAGGTGCTAGAAAGCGGACAGAAAGTCTTTATAGCGCAAGCACAAGTCTCTGCGCATCTTTGATCAATCGAGTCTCTTGCTGTTCAAAAAAAGAAGGCGCGCAGAAAGCTGAAACTGCAACCACAAAAAAAGTCAGTTCTTGCTTTAACTGCAATACCTTCTGTAGCAAAAAAATCGCAGCTAAAGAGACTGCTCCAACAAACAAAAGTAAAAACTGCTGCTTGAAGAATAGAGTCTCTTGCTCAAAGATTCCTTTGTCTGCTTACTGGCAATGGGGTGTCATCTCTTTAGCAATCGCTGGAATAGCTGCAGCATATTACTTCAACCTTCAGGGTGTAGGTGTAGATCAGCCTGCAGTACCAAGTGGTGTTTCGAAAAGCTCTTCAACTAATGATGCCGCAATTAAACTAGCGGAAAAAGTATTAGCTCCGGCAGTTGAAACACTGGCAGGAGAAGCAACTTCGGCAGAGGGCGCCTTCCTAAAAGAGCTTTACTCTACAGCTTCCTCTTTGGGTTCTAAAGCTTCCTTTTTGGGTTCTAAAGCTTCCGCTCTTTTTGCTGGATTATTAGGTCAATAATTCCAAAAACACCGATTCTGGAAGAGGTAAACTTGATAAAAAAGGTTTCCTCTTTTCTTGTTCACTTATCAGATCAATCCCTTTTTTAGGGATTGATCTGTTCGTTTTTTTGATCACTTTCTCCGAGCAATTCTTCATGCAGGTTACATACTGAGGGGAAAACCATTTTGATAAATACAGATCGAAATTTCTACTTCTCATAAAACTGCGGGCGCGGATTAAAAGTGGGGGAATTTATTTTAATAGTTTTTCCAGCATTCATCCTAAAGGTCTTTTGCTCTATATGCTCTAAGATGAATTCTATTCTTAGCATTTTCTCAGCTTCACCAACCTCCAGGTAGTTTGATCCTAGTCTACAAAATATGCTGGTTTGTGCTTTCAATTTCACGAGAGCCTACTTAGAAAACCTTGCTCTTCAGATCTGCTACCAATCTGCGCTTTCAGGCAGCCTGCTGTGATAGAATCGTTTGCTCATCCCTTCCACACCAATACTTTTTTGAGCAATAGCGGGTAACGATCGATTGCAATCTTGGCTATCTACTTAGAGGTTTTTTTTAAACTTCCTACTTCACATCGAAAAACGTTTTATTGAACGTAGATGCAAAACTACGAAACAAGAAAAAATGATGAAACATGGACAAGCGACAGGGAAAGAGGAATAAAAAAAACCGATGAATCGAGCGTTCCATTAAAAATAGGCAAAAATAGAAAAATTTTAGAAGTGCGCCTGATGGAATATAAGAAAATTTTTTGAAAAATTCGTGGATAGGTTCACTTACAAAGTAGGTCATAAAATAAGTAAGACCATCTTTGAAAGGAAGTACATCTAAGGATAGATGCAAGCAGGAGCAGATAAAAAGCGACAGCCCGCGAGCGGAGCTCTATTGCATTTGAAACCTTCCATTTTAAAAAAACTCAGAAGGTTTCAGATACAACAGTAAAGGTTATAGAGGAGCAACTTCTCTAGCTTCAGGTCCTTTTCGACCGTCTTCTTCTACAAATTCGACCTTTTGTCCTTCACTTAAAGAAACTGTGCCCGCTACAAGTCCGTTAGCATGTACGAAAAGATCCTTTCCGCCTTCATCTGGAGTAATGAACCCAAAACCTTTTTGCGTGTTGAAAAATTTCACAGTACCTTTCATTTTTCCCATTTCTGTTACCTTATTTAAAGTTAAATATACAGACAGCTTTGTCCTTCAACGCTGTCAAAAGCAAGTATAACGAATAGTAAAGAAAATACAGAGAAATAAGAAGGATTTATCGAAGAGAATCGCAAAAAAAGCACAATGTCAGGTCAGAGACAAGTGAATTTTTTATTTTATGCCTTGTTTCTGTAGAACTTTTCCTTGGAATACGTTTAATACTTTCTTCTTATCATTATATTATCATAGAATATAGGGTAATTTCTCAAGATATCTGTGAATTTTTCATTTTTATCATAAATATTTTTACTTAATTATACGGCATTTTTTCTATGAGTTTTGATCATTTTCCCTTTGTTCCTGAACTGTCACGATCGATCCAAGATCTGGGCTATAAAGAACCCACCTCGATTCAATCACAAGTAATTCCAAGCATCCTCGAAGGAAAAGATGTGCGAGGACTTGCTCCTACAGGCACGGGGAAAACAGCGGCTTTTCTTTTGCCAACGCTTCACAAGATGACCAAACCTCTCGAAAAAAAACCTTCAGGACCTCGAGCGCTTATCCTGGTCCCTACAAGAGAACTTGGCATGCAAATTGCTACCCAAGGTAATAAATACAGCAAATATTTGCCGAAGGTCAAAATCGTTTGTATCGCAGGAGGCGTTCCTTATCACAAGCAACTACCCAAACTCAAACGTCCTTACGACATTTTAGTCGCAACGCCAGGAAGATTGATCGATTTGATGCGGCAAAAAAAAATTCGTTTGCGCGAAATAGAGCTCCTCATTTTGGATGAGGCAGATATGATGTTGGATATGGGATTTATGCCATCGGTAGAAGAAATTCTTGCCCAGGTCCCTGAAAAAAAACAAACGCTCCTATTTTCTGCGACCTTTGACAAGAGGGTAAAATCCCTTTCAGAGAAAATTATGAAAAACCCGATCGATGTGAAAGTAGAACGCTCAATCAAGGAACCTGCCCATATTGAACAAAAGCTCTATTACGCTACCAATCGCTCGCACAAAAACACCCTTTTAACTCGCCTCTTAGAGGATCCTACAAGAGAGCATACCATCATCTTTACTGCCACCAAAGTGTACGCAGACCAGCTAGCTTTAGAACTTTCAGAAAAGGGGTACAAAGCGAAAGCATTGCATGGAGATATGCACCAAAGGAAACGTACAAAAACGATTGAAACGATGCGCAAAGGGCAGATTGAGATTTTAGTCGCTACAGATGTCGCCTCAAGAGGCATTGATATTCAATCGATCACCCATGTGATCAATTACGATCTTCCGAGAAATCCAGAAGATTATGTCCACCGAATTGGACGGACAGGGCGCGCTGGCGCAAAAGGGATTGCTCTTTCCTTTGCGTTCGATAGAGAAAAGCACCTTGTCAAAAAAATCCAAGAACTCACCTCCCAAACGTTACTGACCGAAGTGATCGCGGGCCTTGAGCCAAAGCCGGCGAAAAAGCGTAAGAAACATGGACATAAACGGTCTTCTTTTTCACACAAAAGAGACCGCCATCCAAAAAAATTCGTACATTCGAAGAAAAAACGTCGGTAGGAAGAGGAGTAAAACTGATAAAAACAGTCCTAGAAAACACGATCGGACTAAAACGGTTCTTTCCAACCTTTTTCATGGTTCCCAAAGTCTTGTAGAGACCTCATAAAGGCGCTTTGTAAGCCCTAGCGCTCTTACGGAAAGTGGGATATGAACATGCTGGCGCCTGGCATTTTTTCTCAAGCAGGATCTTCCCTCAAAATCTTTGAAAGGCGCTGGCCGCGCGGCTCAAATCGCACCTCGGCAAGAAAGGTATCCCCCTTTTTACGACCATCTATCCGAAAAAGGTGTGGCAAACCATTTTGAAGCCAATATCGTGAGCAGCTAAAGCGCAGTTTTGCGACTACCTAGATTCCAAGTAGGAGATCTATTGGGGCTATGGCTTCACAATCAACCCCCTGTTTTGAAAAAATCTCTGCCCTTCGAAAAATCTTTTATATCCTGATGACTGGGATGTACCTTCACAAGAGAATGTAATAGAACCTCTAAAGAAAGGGTAGCAATCCAAATTTCCCCATCATCTTTGCCATAACTTAAATATACACAATCGTCATCAACAACAAATCCTCCAGGGAAAATGACCCGTTTTTCTGTACCTGAGTTTGTGTACAATTTATCCCCCAAAATAGGATATTTCGATACTCTTGTAATCTCAAACGGAGGCTGATCACTAAATGTGTAGGCTCCTGCAAAATAGTGCCATAAAAGTTCACCAGAAGAAGCATCTGAAATCATCACACGCCCCGAGTGAAAAAATGCAAAATACTCATCTCCCATAAGACAAGGGATAGAACTCCCTCGGATCCGTCCATAATCCCAAAACATCTCGGTAGGTGTCCAAAAACAGGGAACGCACTCCCCTGTTTCTAAATCGATCTGCAAAACTTCGTGAGGATCTAACGTATACGATATGAATAACTGCTCTTGCCAAACAAAGGGGCTCCAATTTTTTTGCCATTTTTGCGTCTCATAGTGCTCGCGAGAAATGAGTTTTATCGAACTATCTACAAAGTAACCATCATCATTTTTTTTCAGCTCAGCAAGAAACATATCCCGTCTATGTTCATCTGTAGGGTGCACAATTTTGGTGTTATCGTTATAAATGAGATAGATTTTGTCTTGGTAAGAAAATAGCCGGGCATCTTCAGCTTGTGACTGGACTTGCTGTTTCGGAGTTCTTGTGTTGATCAGTTGAGGGCTAGAAGTAGGATGAAAGTTTTGATCGAGTTCGACAACACCAATATAACAAAAATAGGGATTTTTCTCGAAATCGGGAAGGTAGCGGAAGCTCAGCAAAAACCCATTTTCTATGGGTAAAATTGAAGGATTATAAGCTCCAGAATACTCCTCAATCATCACCTGTTTTGTATCGAGAATCAGATCTTGAGAGATTGCTTGGTTAACAGCTCTGCCTTGGATAGAACCAAGCGTTGCAGAAAATAAAAGGCAAAAAGCGAGAAAAGAAGATAACTGCATAGAAAGAGTCCTTGCTATTTGTTTGTAAAGCCTTCCAGGCTACAAAATGCTAAGCATTTTTGGAAAGAACTCTTTTGTATTCGTTTCTAACCCGACCCTGTTGTAAGCACGTTTAAGGATTAAAAAGTACCTCTTGTACAAGGGTCTCTACCAAAGAATCGTATTCCTTTCGATTCTTAGGATGCAAGTAGCCATGTCCATCACCTGTAAATGCAACGAACGTGTGAGGGATCTGATAGATGCTTAAACTCTCTACCATCTTATAGCTATGGATGGGGAGTACGCACAGATCTTCTACTCCGCAAGTCATGAGAAGCTTTGCTGTTATGTGGGGCGTATATTGCAAGGGACTAAGAGCACCTATACTCCCTTCCCTAAAAAGTTTTTCGTAGACAAAGTCCCAAATAAGATACTCTTGAGGAATCCAAGAAGAGGGCATCACAATGGGAAAATCCGCAATAACCCCCTGAAATGCTTCCGGAGCTATTCCGCTAGCTAAAAGAGCTAAATAGCCTCCAAAACTGCCCCCTTTAATGACGGATTTTTTAGGATGAATCCAACCTTGTTCTTCAGCAAATTTTTTACCTTGTAAAAGGTCCTCCAAAACAGTAGAGCTCCAATGGCCCAAACTTTTGTGTAAAAAGCGTTTTCCAAACCCGAAAGATCCCCTATAATTGATGAATAGGGAAGCAATCCCCTGAGTAGCCCACTCCTGGTGCATTGGTTTAAAACGCCAAGTCTGTCGTGTATGGGGTCCTCCATGCACTTCAAACACACAAGGAAACGGCGCTTCCCCCACTTGAGGTCGCAAAAAATAGCCTTGTACCTTTTCTCCGTCTTCCGCAAAAAAAGTAAAGCTCTCCATAACTCCGTAACGTTGCTTTTGAAAAAAAGGGGCATCTTCATGCACAAGTGTCAAGACTTTCTCCCGCAAATCGTAACGGTAATAGCAAGTCGGTCTTTTGTCAGAAACCAAAGAAAGAAGCCAAGTTTTTCCTTCGCGTAACCTCTGGAGTAGATACCAGTCCCCTTCTTTCTGGGATTGTAAATACGCAAGTTCTTGCGCAAATATTGGATCAAAACAGTGCCATTTAAGCCACCCTTCTAGAGTTAAGGCTGCCTGCAAAGAGCCTGTTTTGGGATCAAAGTGGGCGGCAAAACAATCATATTCTGGATGAGAAAAAAGCAGCGTAAGCTCTTGATTTTCCAAATCAATGGAATAAAGACTTCTAGTATTTTTCTCCTTATAAGCCATAAAGAAGAGCAAGGTTTTTCCAGAAGCGTCCTTGGAAAAATGTAGCAACCTAGGATACCAGTCGTTTTCATCCAACCGGACAAGAAGGCGCCACGACTCCCCATCCCAAAGATCAATGCTTTTTTCTCCGTTAGGAGCAAAGTGGATAGAAGCTTTCGGATTTCCTTCATCATCGCAAAGAGAGTCAAAACGATACTGCATATGACCGGGGACTAAAGAGAGATCCCCCGTTTTCAGATCAAGTTGATAGTGATCACGAAATTTTGGATCTTCTCGGTTCATACGAAAAAAAAGGATCTCATGATCCTGACTGAAACCTACAAACCATGCCGAAATATCTGGAAATGGGGTCAGATCCCGCTCTTTACCTTCCAAAGTCACTTCGTATAGGTGGTAATTCCGATCCCCTTTTTCATCATAAAGGTAGATGAGGGAATCGCCTTTAGGACACCAATAAAAATTCGTAATTCCTCTAGGCCTACTCGTTACACATACACCATCAACATGGACATTGTAGGCTCCTTCCACATCAGGAGCTAAATACGCAAAATGGGAACCGTTTTTGGTGTATTTTGGCTTTGCAAAGTCGTTGATGAAAAAAGGATCTATTTTTTGATGGTCATCAGGAAAAGACGCCATCAAAAAAACAGGAAGGAGAATAGATAAAAACACTTTCATAGGATAGAACTTCCCTCCTTCATAAGGAAAAAATTTTAATAAAAAGGTTGTCATTCTACTCTTATGTACGTAAAAATGCTACAAAAAAGGTAGGTCATTAGATCCTCAAAAACCCTATCCTACTTTGGATTCTTGGCTAGAGCCGGGGAAAAGTCAGCTCGCATGAAGAACGTTGAAAAAATATAGCGCAAAATTCTGGCAAGATCACTTTGAAACAGCTTCTAGATAAAGTAAATCAAGCTGCTTACTTTCCTTTCTAGATTACAACTACAAGTCCACAGTTCCTTGGTGAAAAAATTGAGACAAAGCCCTGCAAGCGAGGTCATACGAACCGACACAAATACAATTTCAGATGCAATGTGTACAGGCAAAAAGGAAAGAGAGCTATATAAAAGAGTAATAGATGTTGTGAACTCACAAATAAGGGCAATTTTAGGGTATTTGGCAAGTAGCGCGCTGAAAATAGGATGGACAAGCGCGTGCACAACGGTTGTTAAGGCAGAAAGGCCCCCTTTGATCAATACGCCCACACAAGAATAGGCAGACAGAAAAATCATCGGAACATTGCACGTCCAAGTAACGAACGTTCCTAAAGCAGCGTTTTCAAGCGTATTTTTTAGCGCGCATTGTCGGTAGTTTGGAACACAAGAGCTTGGCATAAACACCCTAAGAATACTATTTCTTCAAAAATCTCGCCCATTCTATGAATGCGAATCTATTTTTTACAAGGATAGATCTTGCTTACTGATGAAAAATACTGATCCAAAATACTGTGACAAGCCCTTCGTGCTCACGATCTTCACGAGCTACTCTCTATCGAGCGGATTTCGAAAGGCAGATCGTAGACAACTAAGCCCTTCCCCTCAACATTTACGCTCCAATTTTTCGAGGAGGTTTTGTTGCGTAGCGACAGATTCTGTTCTAAAGAAAGTCTATTTCCTGTAAGAGGCCATGTTAGACCTGTTGAATAACAGACCATTTCTGGGAAAGGGAGAAGAGAGACATTGGTACCTACCGGGCTTTTCCCGTAAAATATTTCATTAGCAAGGGGAACGCCTACTTTGATGATCGTTCTATTTTTGTGTTGTTGCGCATCTAAAAAAGTCACTGTTCTAGGCTCTTTTTCCTGCATCACGATATAGAAGTTCCCTAAAATATGATCAAATTCTCCACCATTGACCCCCAATACAAGAGTAGGACGTTTTCCTTGATTGTAAGTAAATTGCAAAGACTTTTGAAAGTCTGTGGTCGTTTGCTCTTCAATCAACTGGTAACGCTCTTTGCACCGGTCCATGATACAAGAATCCCCGTCTCCCACAACGTATTGGGGAGAAATGCCGATCGCTCCCAAACTATCAGCAGCTCCATCAGCAGCCACAAGAAAAGGAGCCTTTGCAAGGTGTCGTACAAAGGGATTCCAATCCAGCAAACCATCGAGAACAATGATACTTTTTGCTTGAGCAAAAAGCAGGTCAATCTCGTACACGATACCTTCGAGAAAGAATCAAAAGAGTAGAAGAAAAAATAGTCATCAAGATGTTTGTGACCCAAATAGCCGTTGCATCGATCAAAATGCCGTAAATGACCCAGCTAAGAGAGCAGATGAACAAATTCCACAACATACCAGGAGATAGATCGGTAGAAGAGCGGGTTTGGTAGGTCCGGTAAATTTGGGGTAAAAGGGAGATGGTTGAAGTAACCATGGCAATAAGTCCAATGACGTTAGCAAACACAAAAATCCTTTATCTTGATTTTATCAAACAGACACAAAAAAGCACGAAAAATTCTTAAGGACCTTTGCAGCTTTCCCAAAAAATCGATTTTGGTGACCATATTAGTCGGCTTGTAGAAATCCCCCCTTATCCCAGTTGCGCTGTTTGGAAAACGATGACACATTTTCTCAAATAAGAACAATTTGGGCCCTTTTGAACAAATCTAGACCCAACGCTGCGCAAGAGAATAAAGGTTCCCTATTTTGGAGTTTATTCTCTCATGATTTCTGGGCGCCTTACTTTAATCCCAATGTTTCACGCGCCATTTTCCAAAAGAAAAAATTTTAGGATAAAGCCGTTTGCGGATAGACTCTAAGCAAAACATCAACGCGCCAGGCAAAAGACAAAGACCCCAATCTTGTAAAGAGAGGGGGACCGTTTGGAAAATCTTCCCTAAAAAAGGGACATAGAGCAGCAAAAACAAGAGACCAAAAGCGACCAAACCCATCAGAGCAAGAGATGGATTGGAGAAAAAGCCTAAAGCAAAAGGGGATCTTTCATCAGACCGAACGTGAAAAGCTAAGAACCATTCAAAAAGCACAATCATTGCAAAGGTGACGCTGCGCGCTTTTACAAGAGTTTCCTCGTAGAAAGAAAATAGGGCAAAAGCAGACAGGCTCATCAAAATCGATAGAAAAAGAATGCGCCAGATCATACCAGGATAGAGAAGGCCCACACGAGCATCTCTTGGAGGGTGATGAAGCTCATGACCTGTTTTCGGCTCTAGCCCCAAAGGAATCGCTATTAAGGAGCCTGTAATCAGATTGATCCACAAAATTTGTATCGGTTCTAAAGGAGCTTTTTGCCAAGCAAAAAATACTAGGAAAATCGTTCCCACTTCTCCAAAGCACGTAGTGAGTAAAAATAGCGCAGAAGAGCGTATCCGGGTAAAAATAGAGCGTCCCTCTTCAATGCAAGCTAGAATCGTCTCAAAGGCGTCGTCTACTAAAATCAGGTCAGAGGCTTCTTTAGCGACATCGGTCCCCTCTTTCCCCATAGCAATTCCGATATCGGCTTTCTCAAGGGCTGGGGCGTCATTGACGCCATCTCCAGTCATCGCAAGAATGTGGCCGTCGCTTTTTAAAGCGCTGACAATACGCAGTTTATGCATCGGTTCAATCCGAGCGAAAATCGAGGTCTCTTCCGCTTTTTCTACAAGCTCTTTCGGAGAGAGCTTCTCAATGTCTGTTCCGATCAGAGCGCTTTGCGCTTTCAATCCTAGAGATTGCCCAATATGCATCGCTGTTTCTGGGCTATCTCCTGTCAAAATCAAGACAGTTATACCAGCCTGCCTGCACTCATCGACCGCTTGCTTCACCCCTTCTCGAAGGGGGTCGCTCATACCATAAAAACCGACAAAAATCGCGTCCCGAGTCAGCTCTTTTTCTCCAATCTTTTTACTATAGGTGTTCTGGGCTTTGTAAGCTCCTCCTAGAACCCGCATGCCACTTTTTGCTAACTGTTTTGCCTCTTCTAGAAGGGCGTTTTTCCTATCTGGAGAAAGCGGCTCGATACCCCTCTTACCAAGGTACTTTGTACAAAAAGAGACGATCACCTCGGGAGATCCTTTCAAAAGCACTTCTATCTCTCCGTCAAGATCGCAAAGAGTAGCCATGTAACGCCGTTCACTAGAAAAAGGCACTTCAAAAAGGCGCTTGTTTGTTTTTGGCAAAAACGGAGAAAAGAGTTCATGCAACGTTTTGATCAGGCCCACTTCTGTCGGATCCCCGAGATATTCTGCGCCCCTTTCTTGCTCTTTTTTTACTGCATTGTTGCACAAATAGGCAATGTCGATCAGCTTACGGCAAGCCCTACTTTGTAGATCAGTTTTTGTGACTTGATGGCACGCTAGCTTCTCCTCAGCTGTAATCAGATCGGTCCACTGCATCGCATTATTCGTCAACGTTCCTGTTTTATCTGTGCAAATCACATCGGCAGAACCTAATGTTTCAACCGCTACCAGTTTCCGAATGAGCCCTTTTTTGCGAGCAATCCGGCGCACCCCTACAGCAAGGACGGCTGTGACCGTTGCCGGCAATCCTTCTGGAATGGCAGCTACCGCGAGCGCAATCGTTAAAAGAGAAATTTCGATCCAGGTGAGCCCAAGAAAAGCGCCTAAACCAATGAAGCAAAGGGCAAAAAGCATCACAACAACCAGCATAAATTGGCTAAGCTGTTTGATGTTTCTCTGCAAAGGGCTTGGTTCTGTTTCCATTTCTTGGATACTACTTGTGATTTTTCCAAGGGCTGTATCCATCCCTGTAGCTGTGAGATAGGCCAGTCCTTTTCCAGAGGTCACTAACGTCCCTGAAAAAACCATATTTGTTTGGCTAGCAAGGGGGGTGTTTTCTGGAAGGGCTTCCTGACTTTTTTCTACAGGGAGCGACTCCCCTGTTAAAAAAGATTCATTCATCTGTAGTTCGTAGACTTCTACTAATCTAGCATCTGCAGGCACTTTATCCCCTGCTTCTAAAAGTAAAAGATCGCCAGGTACTAGCTCTTTTGTAGGAACGGTTTCTACTTCCCCTTTTCTTCGCACTCTGGCTGAAAGCGTTGTAAGTTTTAACAAAGCAGCGACAGCATTTTCTGCCTTGGCTTCCTGAATAAATCCTACAAGCACCATGATGAGTGTTGTGAGAAAAATCACGCCCCCTTCTAAATAAGATCCTAGAAAACACTTGATCAAGCAGGCGACAAAAAGAATCCCCACCAAAGGGTTTACGCACTGCAGAAAAAAGATCTGTAACAGATGTTTTTTCTTTTTTACTTTGAGTTCATTGCTTCCAAATTTCTTTTGAAGAGCGTTCACTTTTTCTGGACTTAAGCCCTCTTTCTCAACAAAAAACTCAGCAACATTTTTGGTATGCCACATGACTTCCCCCCATTTTTTCAGTAAATGCAATAGAAAAAAATTTGTCTAGAAGATCTAGAGTTTTAAATCACAAAGGAGCCTTTTTTTAGGGAGATCATCGTAAGGAACGCGCAGTAAAAAATTGTTGAGGTTACAAAATGCTCCTAGATACGCTTTCTGAAAGCGTCAAAAAAGGCCGTAAGAACTACGTCTCTAGATTGATACCAAGAGCGAAAAATAGACAAGAAGAGTATCTACGTTTATTTCGGCGCTCACTTTGATAAAGATAGATCCAAGACGATGCATTTCTCTCAATATTTCAAGCCCAAAAAGGAGCTCTTCTAACCTAGGGTGAAAAGTAGGAATCATGCTTCAGCAAGAAACCACGCTCTAAATCCAAATCGAACGAATAGGAGCTAGAAAAGTGGCGCAACCCAAACCTTCAATTGGCTTGCGCCACTTTTTATAGGGATTTTCGAGCAAAGATCCCTGCTTACTAACATAATCGCAAGAAACCCTTTACAAAGCGACTTTATAACTGGTCGTAAGATTTGCAATCATTAGAGAGCATCGCCATCTTTTTAAGCGTTAGAAACCACCGGTTTGCTACCTAAAAACTTATGAAAATCTTCACAAAACTTTAAGGCATTATCTGAACAATACGGATGAGGCTTTGGCAGTTCTATCACAGTAGCATGCTGCCTTAAAAATTCTGGAGCGATTTTTTTTGCCCCCATAAGAAGAGCCAGCAATCGCTTCTGCGCAGGTGGATGGGTAAGGAAAAGCTCACAACGATTCAAACAGCTATCGACTTGAATATCCTCTAAAAACGCCTGAAGCCAAAGAGCTCCAAAAAGATTGCATTTTGCGTTGTGCGCCGCTAACATACCAAGTCCATCTGCTCGAAATTCCGCGTTTCTACTACGGGCCTTTTCAATAAAAAACTGAGAAAATTTTCCAAACAATTCTAAGATTACACGTATCGCATCTTGTTGTTCTTCTTTGCTTCTAAATACCTTCCATTCTTCAGGAGTGAGCTCAAATGAGGGCTTATTTTTAATCTCTTGATAAGTAGAGTCGTTTTTTTGTAACAGATAAACTGTAAAAAAAGTAGCAACTGTTCTTAAGCACAACATTACAAAGTTCATGACAATAGTAACAATCCCATCCCTGACAGCAATGTGTACTCCCTCATGACCGAGTAGAGCAGCTAAAACATCTTTTGATGTCACAAACAAGCCGCCTGAGGGATTAGAAAATGCTACTCGAATCACAGAATCATCGGGAAGGCGAATATCTGTATGAGTGATTGTGCCTTCTTGCAGCGCTCGCTCAATGGCATCTACCAATCTGTCACCTACACAAATGCCACCTCCGGGTACTGCGTAAGCGTTTAGTTGCTCAGACCGATCAAGAAAGGTACGATAGTGGAATTGCGCACGCTCTTTAGGATTGAATAACTCTCGATTGGCTGTAACGATCTCGTCTAAAATGTTCTGAAGATGGTTGCTCATCCGTTCACCATCATGCGTAGTTTTTCGAGATTGAAGCTTGTGTGAAGAAATCAGCTGCGGATAAAAAAGATTGTCTCCAAGCCATCTCTCTACGCCTCTTGATATCAGCGTAAAATGTCTTTTTCCATCTGCCGGATTGATCGGGTAAATCGTGTTGTAAAAACCGCCCATGCAATGAGAAATAGGCTCAAATAAACGGCAAGACAGTTTGTTTAACAGAGAAAACATATACACAGAAAGTCCATAAATTTTTCTCACTACAAACGAAAATCCTTCAGAAACAGAAGAAACAATGGTGGTAGCGCATAGATAGATCTGCTTGTAGCCAAGCAAAGTATACTTATAACAACCCGTTTGCCCTTCAATATACCGATCATTAGAAGGAGTGAACCAAGACCACTCATTAAAATGATGATACACCTCTTGCTGACCAGCAAGTAGGGAAGGTGTTTGTAAAGAAACATTTTGTGAGCCCATAAATACCTCAAGTAAACTAAGATATTTTACAACAAAACTTGCAATAATTTCCATAAAATTTTTTTTTAAATCTTTGAAGGATCAGAATATTAAAGAGAACGGAAGTCGTGCAATCATTAGGAGAAGAGCATCCCCAAAGTAACGATCTATATGAGAAAAAATACTTAAAAAAGCGGGTAAAAAATGTTTACATCGATAGTAACCGGTCTATGGAGACTCACTTAAATGACTTTCCTGAAAAAAACTTTTTACGATGTAATGCAAAACGGCAAAAGCACTTTGTTCAATCCAGGCTTTTACGCATGTACTCTCCGGATCAATACCCTGTTTGCAATGGATCAACACTTGCCACCAAAACAGGTTGCTTTCTTCTCTGAATAGACCCACTTCTTCCACTACAATAGTCTTAGAAAAGGAGAAGAAGTCTTGATTCTCTCTTGCGGTTTAAGAAAACTCTACTGTAAGATGGAGCTTTTCCGGGTTAGCTCAGCGGTAGAGCAGTGGACTGTTAATCCATTGGTCGCAAGTTCGAATCTTGCACCCGGAGATTCGCTGGTTGATGTGACACTGCAAGGATCGTTGAAAATGGTTAACGCAGTGTTACAGACACCTTTTTCCCATCCAATTTTCAGTTCGAAAAGACGAAATTTACCAGCTGCTGTTTTTCCTTTAATTTTGAACTCATAAAGATTTCCTTAGCACGTTTCTCCAAATCTAGGACCGTTTTTTCTGTAATGAAACACTTTTTATACCCGTTGATATCCTCCCTCATTTCATTCGTAATGCTACGCTGCCGTATTTTGTACTGCCCTACTTTAGCGTGGCAGCTAGTCAGTCGATTGCACTGTCGATGTGCCTATAAATGCGTTTAGAAAGCCGCTTTTGCATTTGGTCTAACTCCTTCACGCAAGAAGTTTTGAGAATTTTTAAAAAGTTCCTGCTCTATTTGGAAAGATTTCTTTAATTAGGCAACAATGATCTTTTTGAAGGAATGGATACCCGATGGGTATAGCTCGAACATTTTCATTACATATGGAGTAATGAATGCTTCCAAACTCCATCTCGATACATTTTGAATCCATCTAGAAACTTCCTATGGAAAGCAAACTTGACAATCAATTTTTACAACTTCTTAAGCGATGAATTTTATAGTTGAGAGCTCTTGAGAAAAGCCTGCCAATCAAAAGTGCGAAGTCTACTCAGTAACTGGAGACTGTTTCATGGATGTGAGATGGGGCATAAGGTTAAAAAGGACTATAAATGCTTCATGATTATTTTCATCGGTTCTGTTTCAGCTCTCCCAAAACACCTCTCTTTCCATTTTGTTTTTTTCTCAATGCCAAGTGATAAAACTTTCCTCAAGGACCGATCCCCGTTCCTATAGTGATTTTTTAGGCATGATATCCTGATAAGGAATTTACATCTTTTTTTCAAATTTTCCATTTGTTATGGTTTCCGATCATTCAAATTTGGAGAAAGATGTATGGCTACAGTATCGTTTGAGGGGTTTTCACAAAAATTGAATAAATGGGATATTTATCCAGGCGTTTCTACTGTTTACTCGGGGCCTGTTCGGATACTTGTCGCCATAGCTCAGGTTGTTTCTGGGGTTGCTTTAGGCATTTTTTCCTGCGCTTTTGGATGGACCAATGGCGCTTCTTCATGGGGAAAGAATGTCAGCGCAAATGCCCAAGAAACTTGGTGCGGAGCTTGTAACTTAGTAAGAGGCGTAGTCGCAACAGTTCCTGTTTTAGGCAACCTACTCATTTATCTATATGAAAACTCTCCGTTAGGACCTACCGTGTTAAGAAGAGATGCGAGTGGGCTATATACTTTACCTCCTGTTGATGTACCAGGATTCAAAAATATGGGAACGATCACAGGAGAGGAACTCAACATCCGTATTGGTGATTTTCATATTGATACAAAAAATGGTATTGTTCCTCAGGGTTGGATCTTAATCGAGTAATTCGCTCAAAATCTAGAATCAAGATTACGCGCGCTATTTCGAACGTTTGCAAAAGTATTCTAAGCCCTTCTAAAACCGTTTGCAAAGGCAGTTTTTGTAACAGAGATTGCTAATTTTTAACCACAAACCAAAGCGGCTCTGTTGGATTGCGTCCAAACGAAGCTAGAGCAAAAAAGGACCGATTTTTAGAAAAAACAGAATAGGTCATCAGTGGTCATGTGAAAAAAGTTCTGCGCGCTAACTATGAAAAATCCTACGTGATTGATCGCTCTCTCGAAGCAAACCATCTGTAGATCAAAGAGAAATAGGTCTCCATAATCTGTGAACGAAAGTAGGGCTTTATAGACATCTCCCTATGCTCGTCTTGCTCTCCACTTTTTTTGTCCTATTTGATAAGCTATGTTACTAAAGGCTCAAATAGGAAGATTTTTGGACAGTATTCAAGGCCATATAGAAACGATTGTTTTTCACGCAGAAGAAACTGGCTTCACCGTAGCAAGGTTGCATTCTGAAGAACAAAAAAATCTTGTAACGATCATCGGACCTATGCCCAATGCGAGGGCCGGACAGTACATCAAGGCGCAAGGCAATTGGCAAACCCATCCGCAACATGGGAAACAATTCTCATTGCAGTCTTTTGAAACCGTTCAACCCTCCACAACTTTAGGGATACAAAAATACCTAGAATCGGGGCTTATACAAGGAATCGGACCAGTCTACGCAGAAAAAATTGTTGCGAGGTTTGGTGAAACTACTCTCGATATCATTCAAAATGCACCCCAAAGGTTAAGAGAGATCCCTGGACTTGGAGAAAAGCGGCTGAGGCAAATCATCGCGTCTTGGGCTGAGCAGCGCTCGATTCGGGATGTGATGATCTTTTTACAAGGTCTTCACATCACCCCCACCTACGCGCAAAAAATTTACCGGGTGTATAAAGAACAAAGCATTGAAGTTGTGAAAAACAGGCCTTATGACCTTGCAAAAGAGATCTTTGGTATTGGCTTCAAAATGGCTGATGCGATTGCTCTTCGTGTGGGCTTAAAAAAAGACTCTTTAGAACGGAAGGTAGCCGGTCTCTGCTACTTCCTTTGGGATAGCGGCACCAAAGGGCATACCTGTTTGCCCTTAGCGCTACTCTGCAAAGAGACAGCCCGCATGCTTGATGTGGAAGAGGCGCAGATGGAAGAGGCGATCTCTGCAGCAAAAGAACAGCGATTGATTGTTGTAGAAGAAAACACCAAGGATCCAGGCTTTTTGTACGTCTGGGCAAATACCTTTTATCGCACCGAACAAGCGATTGCGCAAGAGCTTTTTCGCGTAAAAAAAGCGCCCACTTCTTTAAGAACCCTCCATATTCTCAAAGCGATCGCTTGGGTAGAAAATGAGCTCTCTTTGCAGCTAGCTGATGAGCAAAAACAGGCCGTAGAGTCTTGTCTTCAAGAAAAAATCCATATTGTGACAGGAGGCCCCGGTACGGGGAAAAGCACCATCATTAGCGCCATCATCACAATTCTTGCTAAAATTACAAGCCGGATTGTTTTGGCCGCTCCTACAGGAAGAGCCGCGAAAAGGCTAACGCAAATCACAAGAAAAAAAGCGCTTACCATTCATAGCCTTTTGGAGCCCGACTTCGCGTTAGGAGGATTCAAAAGAGGAAAAGCTGTTCCCTTAAAAGCGGACGTTCTCATCATTGATGAGGTCAGTATGGTCGACACGCAGCTCATGCTATCTCTTCTGTACGCGATTCCCGATCATACAATCGTCTTACTAATAGGAGATGTGGATCAGTTACCTTCGGTTGGGCCAGGCGCTGTCCTTCAAGATCTGATTCAATCGGGCGTGATCAGCACAACAAAGTTACAAAAAATCTTCCGCCAAGCAGCTGGCTCAAAAATTGTGGTCAATGCGCACAAAATCAACCATGGAGAATTTCCTGACTTAGGACAGTTCGCCTGGAGCGATTTTCATTTTTACCCAAAAGAGCATACCGAAGATATTTTGTCAGAAGTGCTCCGCCTGGTGCAGAAAGAGATTCCTGAGAAAAAAAAGTTGCACCCCGTTTGGGATATCCAAGTGCTCTCTCCCATGAAAAAAGGGCCTATAGGAACCTTGGCACTCAACGCAGCGTTGCAAAATGCGCTCAATCCCGGAAAAAGCACCCTTATGCAAGGAGGCAAGCAACTGCGCATGCATGATAAGGTGATGCAGATCAAAAACAACTACCAAAAAAATGTTTACAATGGTGACCTAGGAGAAATCATCGAGATCGCTACGCAGAACTCTTGCGTAAAAATTGCTTTTGATGAGGGGAAGATTGTGGAGTATGATTTTTCTGAATTAGACGAATTGCAACTAGCTTACGCCGTATCGATTCATAAATCCCAAGGAAGCGAATTCCCTTGTGTCGTGATCCCGGTCCATACTGCCCATTACGCTCTTTTATGGAGAAACCTTCTCTATACAGCCGTTACAAGAGGAAAGCGGTTTGTTGTCCTTGTTGGACAAAAAAAAGCGGTAGGCATTGCTATCGGGAACAACCAAGCTTTTTGTAGGAACACAGGCTTAGCTATGGCGTTAAAAACGTGCGTTCCTCTAGAAGATCCTAAATTACCTTTGCACTTCTCTAACTAACAACAGATCCTGCCGAAGCTTTTTCAACAGTCGGAATTTCTAACGCCTCTTTTTCTCCCGCAGCGAGAATCATCCCTTCGCTCAAAATGCCCATGATTTTTCTAGGCGCTAAATTGGCTAAGAATAACACATGTTTCCCAAGAAGCTCTTCTGGGGAAAACCGTTCAGCAAGCCCAGAAACGACTTGTCTTTGAGCAAAACCGAGATCGACCTGAATGCAAAGAAGCTTACGACTTTTTTTCACCTTTTCTGCGCTGATGATCTTAGCTACCCGAAGATCAAGAGCCGAGAATTGATCAAATTCAATCGTTTCTTTTCCAGGGACAGGCGCATTTTCTACCGAAGAAGCAAGCATTTTTTCCTCATATTCTATCGATTCATCTTCAATTTTTTCAAAAAGGACCTCAGGGTCCTCAAGAACTGTTCCAAATGGAAGCTCCTCTTCTAGAGTATTTTCCCATAACTGCTGCTCAATAGGACGAGAAAACCCAAGCATCTTCCAAAGGCGGGAAGAGGTATTTGGAATGATTGGAAAGGCAGCAACAGCCAGGAGTTTCATACAAAAAAAACAGGCAAACAGCACCTCATTGACAGCGCTTACGTTCCCCTCTTTCACAAGCTTCCAAGGCGCATTCGCATTAAAAAACGCGTTGCCTAACGAGGCCATTTTCATGAGGCAACTACACGCCTTTCTCACCTGAAATTGATCGTAACTCTGCCCAATTGTTTCCCAGCAAGAGCGCAGATTGTTCATGAACTCTTCTCCCCCCTCACCAAGGTGGGAAAACGCTGTAGAAGAGCCTTTTGGCAAAGTAGCGTCCCCATACCGTTTAGCAAATACGAACACTCTATGCACAAAATTCCCAAATTTCCCTAACAGATCTGCGTTCGAGCTAGTTTGAAAATCTTTCCAAATGAAATCAGCGTCGGCCGTTTCTGGCGCGTTCGCTGCTAAATAATAGCGTGCCTGGTCAGCGCTGTATTTTGTAAAAAACTGTTCAAGATCGATCGAATGCCCATCAGACTTGGAGAATTTTTTCCCTTCGAGTTGTAGAAACTCATTGGCAGGAAGCTCATCGACGAGTTTATAAGGCGCATTTTGTCCCATGACCATGGCAGGAAAAAAGACCGAGTGAAAAGGAATGTTATCTTTTCCAATAAATTGGACAAAAGAGGTGTTAGGATCGAGCCAGAAGTCTTTCCAAAGGTCTGGGAATCCCTGTTTTTGCGACCAATCCTTTGCCGCTGAAATGTACCCAATCGGCGCATCAAACCAGACGTAGAATACTTTTTTCGAACCATCGTCCAAGGTGATCGGAATTCCCCAAGTGGCGTCTCTTGTGATCGCTCTTGGTTTTAGATCTTCGATGTATTTTTCAGAAAAATTGCGTACGTTTTCTTTCCAATGTTTTTCTGCGATCCACTTTTTCAAAGGCTCTTTAAACTGGTCAAAGCGGAGGTAACAGTGCCGGCTTTTTTTCAGAGAAAGGGGGGATCCAGTCATTTTAGAGCGGGGGTTCTTTAGATCGAGCGATTCGTAATTTGCCCCGCAAGACGTGCACTCATCTCCTCTAGCTTCGGTAAATCCGCATCTGGGGCAGGTACCAACCACATACCTGTCTGCTAAAAATTTCCCCTCTTTTTCCGAGTAGAGATGTAACTCCTCTTTTTCCATGAGAAAGCCATTTTTTTTCAGATCCTGAAAAAAGGCGAGGACGGTTTCTTCGTGCCCCTCCCAGGTAGTGCGAGAATAGTGATCGAAAGAAAAAGAGAGCTTGTGAAAGAGGGCCTCATTGAGATTGTGATAAAGATCTACATGCTCTTTAGGTGTTTTCCCCGCTTTTTCTGCCGATAACGTAATCGGCATGCCATATTCATCAGAGCCAGATAAAAAGAGAACACGGTCCCCTTGCAATCTGCGGTAACGCGCGTAAATATCTGCAGGAAGATAGGCTCCTGCAATATGCCCAAAATGGGCTGGGCCATTTGCGTATAAAAGAGCTGATGTAATCAGCGTCTTTTTCATTACGCGATGCCTACCTGATCTTTTTCACTTTGTTCGGTAACGCTTTGTGCTTGTTTTTGAATCTCTGCAAGAAGGCTATCGAGGTTGGAGTACTTGCCAGCCATCACCGTATCTCTTGCGATATGAATCGCGTAGTTGGTGAGAAGGTAGTTACCTTTGAAAATTTTTTTTAACTGCTCATTTGTCAGATGTTTTTTCGCCATACTGGTTTATGTCCTCAAATATTTTGTTTTATGCTCTTCGGCTTGCACAATACTTTTTAAAATGGTATATGACTCTTCCAAAACGTCATTGATAATATAATAATCGTAATAAGGGAGCATCTCAAGTTCTTTTTTCGCCCTATCAAGGCGTATTTTGATTTCTTCGTCCGTCTCGGTGTTTCTACTAGTAAGACGTCGTTCTAGCTCTTTATAGGAGGGGGGAAGTAAAAACAGCGTTACGCAGGCAATTTCTTTCATAAGACGAAGGGCTCCTTCTACATCAATTACAAAGATCGTGTGCATCCCTTTTGCTCGATTGCTTTCTAGCTGAGATTTACTCGTAGCATAATGACCACTTGTATGGGTAATGCTTTCTAAAAAATCGTCTTGCTTTTGGAAAAACTCGTTTTCCTGTAGAAACCAGTAGTCATGCCCCTGCTTTTCCCCTTCACGAGGCTTTCTCGTTGTGTAGGAGACATGCTTCCTCATCATGGGGTGTTCTTCCAAAAGAAGATTGACCAAGGTGGTTTTTCCCGTCCCGGCAGGAGCGCTTATGATGAAGGATAGAGGGGGCACACCTTTACTGAACATTTTGTATCTGCTCTTTGATTCTTTCTAACTCTGCCTTGATCACAAGAGCATTTTTTAATGTGATCTGATCAGAAGATTTCACAGAAGCTGTATGAATTTCTCGGGACATCTCCCTAAGGAGAAATTCCATTTCTTTACCTACGCTCTTCTTAGAGGAAAAGAGCAAACTTTCTGTCTCTTCTAAATGGGAATAGAGCCTGGTAATTTCTTCTTGAATATCCATTTTGGTCAGGTAAAGAGCAGCCTCTCTTCGAAGGCGCTCTTCTTGATCACTTAAGTGGGCAAATTCCTCAAGTTTTTTCTCCAGCTTACTGCGCAGGTTTTTTTCAATAATAGGAGATCTTTTCACAATTTTTTCTAACGATTTTTCGATCATTTTTAGCGATTTGAGCAGGTCTTTTTTCAATCTAACCCCCTCTTTTTCCCTCATAGAAATCAGCGCTTTTAGCGCGCTTTGCGTCAGTTGCGTTAAGGTTTTTTCCCACTCTTTTCCTGTGTAAGAGGATTGCAATCCCGATTTTTCAATCTGTTCCAGTAGAAAAGGCAGCGTGATTTCCTCTTTAGAAACTCCAAGAGCGCTCGCCACATGCTCCCATTGGTGTTTCCAATGCTTTAAGCTATGAAGGTCTTCTTCTGATAATCCGTTATATCCCTCGACGCTAAAGAAAAAGCGCGCGGTCACTTGTCCCCTTTCAAGACCTTTTTGTAGAATTTTTCTTACAAGCACTTCAAACGAAGAGAGTTCTTTTGGCAGGCTGATGACAATATCTAAATGCTTTCGGTTCACAGATTGTAGTTCTACAACAAGCAGGCCCTTTTCCACCGTAGCATCTGCCCTTCCAAAACCTGTCATACTATACATGAACGACCCGCTCCATAGACCCTATTCTTACAGAAATCCTTGAAAAAACATACGAAATTCTCACTACTGTCAAGCGCGTGAGCAATAAAGACTAGAGTAAGCTCGGAAATTCCCTCTCTTCCCTTATTTTGCTAAAAAACACCTCTCAAATTCCCTATTTCTATTCTACAAAGAAAAGACTCTTACTAAGCCTAATCCATAAGCCATCTCTTTTGCTTCAAGAAGAAGCGTTCGACTAACCTAGAGAGATCCCACTTTACCCAAAGCAAAAATTCCTTTCCCTAAAAATAGGTTACTTTTTAGAAAAACAGACTAATACCATTCCTAAAGAAAATTTATTAAAAATAAATCATACATATTGTAAATAGAAAGAATAGCCGAATACTTTAGTAAAAGGAGCATATCTGATGAAAAAGAAACCTTGGACATTTTTTACAAAAATTCCAAAAGAGGGATGGGGCGTAGGAATGAAAAGATCTTCCCCTTATGAAAAGAAGAAAAAACCGTTAAAAGACATTGTCAAAAAGGTTCTGGAAAAAAAACTTCCTACTTCATGATTTTTTGAATGGGCGCAAAAGAAGTTCTATGCACCCCTGGAACAATCCCACTCATCTCAAGAGCTTCTTTGTGCTTTTTTGTCCCATAACCTTTGTGCTCATCAAACCTGTACTCGGGAGCAAAATTGTGGATTTGTTCCATGATCCAGTCTCTTCTCACCTTTGCAAGAATAGACGCTGCTGCGATGAGAGCGCTTCTTTTATCCCCTCCAATCACCATTTCTTGGTGCACCGATGAAGGCAGGCCATGAGGTGGGTGTTTTCCATCAATCAATAGGCAATCTGGAGGCGTAAGAAGCGTATCGCAAGCCCTTTTCATTGCTAGAAAAGAGGCTTGATGAACGCCCATTTGGTCAAGAGTTTGTACATCGACAAGACCTATACCGAATTCTACTTGAAATGAAGAGACAAGCTGAAGATAGATCGAGTATCTTTGTTTCTCGGTCAAAGATTTTGAATCGTTGATTTGAGGGAGATAGAAGGAAGCGGGAAAAAGACAGATAGAGGCAACTACAGGCCCAGCAAAAGGACCTCTACCCACCTCGTCTATACCCGCTACCCTTTGAAATCCTTTACGTCGAAAGGTTTCATCAAATTGATACAGCGAAGAACGAGTTTCTTCGAAAGGCATCAAGATTCTGAAGAAGTTTCTTCAGAAGGAGCTGTTTCTTTTGGCTCTTCTTTTACCTGCTTAACAGGTTTTTTGAAAAGACGCTCTTTTACTTTCGCTTTCTTCCCCTTCTTACCTCGAAGGTGATAGAGTTTGGCTCTCTTGGTTTTCCCTGCGCGCACCACCTCAATCTTCTGGATTTTGGGGCTGTGCAATAGAAAGAGCTTTTCCATGCTTGATCCGTAGGCGTGCCGGTACACGCAAAAGGCTTCGGACAGACCGCTTCCTTGCTTACCAATCACAATCCCTTCAAAGACTTGGATTCTTTCTTTGTTCCCTTCAATGATTCGGATATGTACACGAACAGTATCGCCTACACAAAAGGAAGGGAGATCCTTTTTCAGGTGTTCCTGTTCTATTTCTTCAATAATGCTCACTAGTTACTCCTTTGTTTCCCAAAGATCTGGGCGCATTTCCCGTAGTTTTTTTCGCCCTTGCTCTTCTCTCCATTTCTGGATGTTTGCTTGGTGACCGCTTGTCAATATTTCTGGGACAAGACTCCCAGAAACATCTTGCGGTCTTGTATATTGTGGCCCTTCAAATAAAGAAGGGGCTCCCTTAGAAAATGAATCAAAATAGGGCCCTTCCTGATTACCCAAAACCCCTGGTATAAATCTTGCAATTGCTTCAAGTAACACAATCGCAGGGGCGCATCCACTGGGTAAAATATAATCGCCTATGCTAATTTCCTCATCAATTTCCTGATCGATGATTCTCTGATCAACCCCCTCATAATGTCCTGCAAGCAAAATGAGGTGGTCTTCTTGAGCAAGCTCTTCACATTTTTTTGCTGTCAGCAATCTCCCCTGAGGAGATAAAAAAATGGTTTTTGCTTTCTCTGTTCGCACGCTACGAATTGCTCGGATACAAGGTTCTGCCATCAGAACCATTCCAGGGCCCCCTCCAAAGGGGCGATCATCGACCCGATCGTGTTTATTCGAAGCAAAATCCCGAATATCTACCTGATCAATGGTCAAGATTCCCTTCTCCTGAGCTTTTTTGATGATACTTACAGAAAAAGGACCAGAAAAATATTCAGGAAAAAGAGAGAGGATATGGAAGCGCTTAGGCATCTTCCTTGATCTGCTTCTCTTTTTTTCGCTGTTTTGCGCGCAGTTTTGCTGCTTGCTTTTTCTGAGCAAGCTCTTGCAAGACCGCAGGAGAACTTCTTTTGACAAGGGCTTTTGCCTTATCAGAAATTTCGGCTCCTTGCTCTAGCCAGCGAGCGACTTTTTCTTCGTAAATACAAACATCTTGCTCTAAAGCAGGGTTGTACCAACCTAAAAGATCGATGTACGCTCCATCTCTTGGAGCCGTTTTTTTCATCACAACAAGACGGTAGGTCTGTCTATTTCTATTTCCTTGTTGTCTTAAACGAATAATCAATGCCATTTCATTTTTCCCATGGTTTTTTGTAAATCGCGCAAACTGCCCATCTGCTTATTTTTAGGCATATTTTTGCACATTTGTTTAATCCTTCCAAACCCTTTTACAGTTTGGTTGATGACCGAGACCGGCACTCCCGAGCCTTTTGCAATCCGCTCCTTTCTTTGGCGACATAGAGTCACCTCCTCATTTCTTTCTTTGAGGGTCATAGAAAGGATCATCGCCTCGATTTGTCCTAATCGCTCATCTGATGTATCGATATCGGGCATATTTCCTGCGCCTGGCAACATACGAAGTAGACTTTTTAAAGAGCCCATCTTTTTGATGGCGCGCATTTGCGTTAAATAGTCGGCGTAGGTAAAGCGGGCTTTGCGGATTTTCTCCTCCATCGCCTTGCTTTCTTGCTCATCAAACAGATCTTCTGCATGCCTGACAAGATTCACGATATCTCCCATCCCCAAAATCCGGTCAGCCATCGATTTTGGATGAAAGGGTTGTAGGTCCTGGATTTTCTCTCCAACGCCTTCAAATTTCAACGGTTTTTTCGTCTCCTCACGAATCGAAATAGCCGCGCCTGCTCGAGCATCTCCATCTAACATCGTTAAAATCGATCCGGTGATTTGCACCGTCTCGTTGAATGCTTTAGCCGTTTTGACAGCGTCCTGTCCTGTAGCTGCGCTAGCAACAAAGAGCACTTCCTGAGGGCGCGTGACCTTTTTGATCGCAAGCAACTCCTCCATTAAAGGCGCATCCACATGCAAGCGACCTGCCGTGTCAATAATGACAACATCAAACTTTTCTCGAAAAGCAAAATCGAGCGCATTTTTTGCAACCTTGACAGGATCTTTGGCTTCTTTTTCTACAAACACAGAAAGATTGTGTTCCTCAGCCAGCCTTTCTAATTGCAAAATTGCGGCGGGTCTTTGCAAATCACAAGCGGCGATTAAAACCCGTTTTTTCTGTTTCTTCTGCAAAAAGTAGGCTAGTTTTGCTGCGTGGGTTGTTTTCCCCGCTCCCTGCAAACCACAAAGCATGATCGGAGAAGGCCTTTCCGAAAGCTGTAAAGAAGCCTCTTTCGAACCCATCAAGGTTTGCAAGGCGTCGTGCACAATCTTTACAAATTGCTCTTTTGGTTTGACCGATTTAAGAAGAGCTTTCCCAAGAGCCTCTTCTTTGACCTGTTTGATGAATTTGCTCACAACAGAGTAGTTGACATCTGCGTCTAAAAGAGCCAAGCGAACAGAACGGATCGCTTCGGTGAGATTTTTCTCATTAAGGGTTTTCCCTTTACCCATGAAGGCAAAAGCTTCTTGAAATTTTTTAGTTAACGTCCGAAACATTTACGAATTTTTAGTAAAAAACAATGATCAATTTTCAATAATATTATACAAAAAATCATTCTATTTCAAGGAAAAAGAACCGGGGAAGCCTAGCCCAATCCAAAAAAACGCGCGGATTTTTCCAAAAAGAGCCAGAAAAAATTTTGCAGAGAGCCTCCCCTTGCTGGCTACCAATTTCAAAAAATATTTTTGAGGTTTTTTTCAAAAAAGGCTTGCTCTCTTTTTCAAATCTTTCATAAAACTCAAGGCCCGTTTGCCCTCCAAGAAGAGCCATTTTAGGCTCAAAAAGCAAGGTGGGGTGCGCTCCCTCATACTCCTCTTCAGAAAGGTAAGGGGGGTTGGAGACAAGAATATCGACCTTCTCCCCTTTTGGAAAAGCGGAGAAAAGATCGCCTTGCAAGCACCTAACGGCAAGCGCATGTTTGTTTGCGTTGCTTTGCGCCAAGGCAAGAGCTTCTTGTGACAAGTCGCTTATAGTGACACAAAGGCTTGGAAGCGCTTTCTTAAGAGCAAGACCAATTGCTCCCGTTCCCGTTCCAATGTCCCAAAGCGCTGTCTTGCTTGAAAGAGTTCCTCGGATTTCTTGTACAATCTTATCGACAAATATTTCGGTTTCAGGACGAGGAACAAGAGCTTTAGAAGTCACGGTAAGATCGAGCCCATAAAACTTTTGCCGAGCAACCACGTACTCTAAAGGCTCATGCTCTGCAAGGCGCTTCACCCCTGCCCGAATCTCTACAAGCTCCCCTTCTTCCAAAGGCTTCTCGAGTTGCATGTAAAGATCGCAGCGACTACAACCAAAATATAGCGCCAAAAAATCCTCTATACATCTTTTAGGATGCAAGACTTTTCGGCTTTCTAAAAAAGCTTTTCCCTTTTCTACAATATCTCTTAACGTTTGCATCATTCGCGGTTCAGCGCTTCTTGATAAAAATAGGAGACAAGAGCGCTTGTCATGCCCTCCAATTTCCCTTCCATGAACTGATCTAAATCATAGGAAGTGTAATGAATCCGGTGATCAGTGATCCGGTTTTGTGGAAAATTGTAGGTGCGTATTCTTTCGGAGCGATCTCCGGAACCAACCTGCGCCGAGCGAAGATCTGACTCCTCTTTTTGCCGCTCTTTTTCCTGCTTTTCTTGTATTTTTGCGGACAAGATCCGCATCGCTTTGTCTTTGTTTTTGTGTTGAGAACGCTCATCTTGACAAACGACGACAATCCTTGTTGGAAGGTGGGTAATGCGAACAGCAGAATCGGTCACATTGACGTGCTGACCACCTGCCCCTGAAGCCCGAAAGGTTTCTATCCGAAGATCGACTTCATTGATCGAGACCTTTTCTTGTTCGGTTGGCTCCATAAGCACAGCAACCGTTACAGCAGAAGTGTGCACTCTACCCTGAGTTTCTGTCGCCGGAACTCTTTGTACCCGGTGCGTTCCCGCTTCATATTGCATTTGCCGGTGTACCCCCTTCCCAGAAAGAACAAAGATGTACTCCTTGAACCCTCCCGATCCAGAAGAGGTGGAAGATAACGACTCAAAGGTCCATTTTTTTTCTGCAGAAAAATTTTTGTACATCCTAGCGCAGTCTGCGACGAAAAGGGCCGCTTCCTCACCACCAGTTCCGGCCCGAATTTCTATGATGGTATTTCGGTCATCATTTGGACTGGGAGGAACGAGAAGAGTTTCTAGGTTAGACTTGGCTTTAGAGAGGTTTTCTTCGATCTCACTAGTATCTTCTTTCAAAAGAGCCTTCATCTCTTCGTCAGACTCTTCTGTCAAAAGCTGGAGATTTTCTGTTTGCCGTTTTAGAAGAAGGTCATACTCTTCGAAGGCCGTTTTGATGGAAGATAGATAAGCGTGCTCTTGGGTAAGAGCTCGGTAAGAAGTTTGATCAGAAAGCGTCTCCGGCTGACCTAAAAGCTGTTCCACTTCTTCGAGTCGCTGTAAAAGCCGGATCACTTTTTCTTTCATTTTTTCTTCTTTTTTTGCTTCGCTTGTTCTTTAAAAGCCTGCTCACTTTGCTCTTTATTCCGCTTTTCTTCTTCTCTTTTCTTAGCGTACCGTTTTGCAAAGCGGCTAACTCTTCCTTCAGAATCGATGAATTTTTCACTACCTGTGTAAAATGGATGAGAAGCAGAGGATACAGGGACTCTCACAGCAGGGTAGGTTTTCCCTTCGTATTCTTCTGTTTCTTTTGGTTGCATGGTGCTACCGATCACAAATTTCTTTCCTGTAGAAGAATCGATAAAAAGAACATCTTGATACGGAGGGTGTATAGATTTTTTCATTGAACAATCCTTAGGTTGTCGTAAATTTCACATTTTTTATTAGATTAATTCTATTTTTTTTACCTTAAAAAAACAAGATTTTTCCTAATGCAATTTTTTACTAATAAGGAGAGCATTTGGGGGATTTTTTGCTCCTTACTTAGCCTGTTTTACAGGCTTTTTACCTCCGCTCCATTGAAGCGGATAACGACTATGTTTTTAGAAGTAAAAAACCTGACACCCCTTTCAAATAATCCTTATCGCGCGCCCTTTAGAGAGAAGGGCTTGCAAACCACAGAACCTCGTCATAAAACGGGATCATCGGAACAAAAGAATAGAAGTATTTTTTGGATAAAAAGACAAAAAAACCAGCTCCCCCATAGAGAAAAGGTAAACTTCATCCTCTTACGACCTTCAATAACCCTGCTTTTCCCAAGCAAGAAAAACCCTCTCCACTTACAGAAAAACAAGCTCAAAAAAAGAGGCACTGCATTTGAGAGCACTCACTTGCAAGAGGAAAACAGTTCCTGCAACGATCTACCAACACCTATGAAATCCACTAGAAATCAAATAGAGCTTTTGGGTAAGATATCTTTTATGTATGGACACACGTTACAAGCAGGACCAGAGAAGACCCCTAAATCTGTAAAATATCTTTTATGTATCATTCTAGGAGCTAGCCTGCTATGGGCTGTTTCTACAAAATTCCTCCCCTACTTTGCCTACAATTATTTACTCCACGCGATCACTCTTAGCCCAGATGCCCTTTTTCGAGGTTACATTTGGCAGCTTTTCACCTATCCTTTTGTACAACCTGTTGCAGGAATCTTATCATTCAACTATTTACTTGATCTTGCGTTTAAGCTCTACCTCACTTGGGTCGTCGGCTCTTCTCTTGTAGAGTCTCGAGGAGAAAAATCATTTTTAACCCTGTTTTTTTCGGGCGTTGCTATTTCTGGAGCCTTGACTGCGCTATTTATGGGCCTAACAGGACACAGCCAACCTTTCATGGGAGCGCATAGTCCGCTCTATATTCTTTTATTTGCGTGGATGATTCTCAATCCTTACGCCAAAGTGTACCTGTTTTTCACGGTACCTCTCAACGTAACCCTAGTCATCCTTGGTCTATGGTCCTGTAATCTTTTTCTATCACTCATGAACGGAAGTTTTTCGATTGTATTTAGCTATTTCATTTGCGGCGCCTATGGTTACCTCTATTCGGTCGGTATGTATCAAGCATTTAGTCCGTTTTTACCCCTACGCTCTTTTGAATCAAAGCTCCAAGATAGCCTGCACAGGAAACCGAAAAAAAAAACAGAAAGTAGGGTTTACGATTTTAAAACAGGCAAGCCCCTTTCAAAGGATGCCCTCTTTATGGATGCGATGCTCGCGAAAATTGCAAAGTTTGGGAAAAACAGCCTTACAAAAGAGGAACTTTCTCGGATGCACTCCATCTCAAAAAAATCTCCTTCCTGATCTCTTGAAAGACTCTACTTCTTTTCGAACACCTAACAGGACCGTATGTTCAAGACAACGTAATTGTTGAATAGTTGTACAAGACTGATTGCTTAACCCTTCTAATCTTCTTCGAAATATGAGCAAATAGCATAGATATTTTAGAAATGGAATTCTAACAGCTTTTCTTAAACTCGTACCTATTGTTAATATTCCTTGGTTTATTAAAAATACGTTCCTCCAAACACATTAGGTACGCAATGTCAACGATCCATTTTTCCTCAGACTCTTCTAAAGAATACTACTTTTGCTCTATAGAGGCCGCAGAGAAATTTGCGCAAACAAGCCGACCAATCGATGTAATTTCATTATTCAACATCGGAACTAAACCGGCAAAATTCCAGTACATGATCGCTGTTTGCAAGTCGATAGGACAAAAGGTTTTTACTCAGAAAAACGCGCCTATTGTACAAGAAACTCTTAAACGTTGCTTCTCGCTGAGCGCTTCCCCTTCAGATGAAAAACGTACCGTTTTTTGGGTCGATCTAATTGCCGGTTTCTTAAACAAGGAAGATACACATGAACTAGGCTTTTCTTTGCTAGAAGAAAAATACAGTGAAGAGATCGAGAACAATGTGAACCAAGCTCCAAAATTGCCAGAATCTGTTGCAAAGAAGCTTGCAAATAGTAGTAATCAGGACGTAAAAAAATATTTTTCTGGAGCTTTTCGTTATTGTAAGAAAGTAAACTGTATACAGCTTTTTTGTTTCGACGTTTTTAATTGTTTATGTAGAGAAAGTCGAGATTCTTTATTTATTGATTTATTCAACACCATTCCAAAAAATGGCGCGCACCATATCCTTGGCAAAAATGTTGTAACGCTAGCCGTGCACTATGGTTTATTCCGATTTTTAAGTGACTTTTGTTTTTTTTTGGAACAACAATACGAGGGGGCAATAGCTCAAGAAAAACCCAGTTTCCTCTCTTATCATGAGCTGCTAGATACAATTTTCCGTTTTCAAAGCAAAGAATTCACAGAAAAGTTCTTCAAATCGTTCAACTTGGATAACAATATTAAAACAGCATGTTTTGTAAAATGTATCCGTAAAATGTTTCAAAATCCTGCGTTTCAGGATACAATGTGTATCCTTGCAGATCGTTACCCAGGTAAGATGATCGGATGGTTTGAGGAAAAATTTCAACACATATCAAATACATTTTCTGAAGCCTTATTATTTGGAATGCTATCGGATGAATCTAATTTTCTAACTCCTCTGCAAGCTTCCGTTACTTCTCTTGATGATGTGAAAAATCAATATTGGAGACTGCGAAAAATTGCGCTGTGTCCTGAAAAAGAAATAGACGATTTATATTTAAATCCAGACATAGTCATCGAAAAGTATTTACATAAAAGTGAAAGGGAAAGCATCGAGAAACTATCAAACCAAGATCGCTCGGAATTATTTTGTATTTTAAATCAATTAGCTGTTGCTAATCTCCCTCTAATTTCAAAGTATTTCTCTTGTTTATGTGATGAAATGGAATTTACCATGCAAGTTGATAAAAGTATCAATCTTTCTACAATCAAAGACCCCATCATTGTTGATTTTTTGAAGGAATTGGACGCAGTAAAAATGTTTAACAACACCAATAATCCTAGTACTCTGCATTTTGTGTTATGGTTCCGTGCCCAACAGGTAGATAAAAACAAAAGCTTTGAACTTCTGCTCTCGGCTTCAGATCATGGCTCACAAGATACCCCTACAAGCGTAGAGGAGTTAAGCACGCCGAGCCATTTAGGAAAAAGAGCTTATCCTTTTGAGGAAAAGAAAAAAGACCCAAAAAAACCCGCTCCTTTAAGTAATGAGCAAAACGGGATAGAAAGATAGAAAAAAAGCCCCTTCAAAATAGGAATGCAGCAAAGAGAAACACAGATTGTAGCTTTCAAATGAAACATTGTTCACAAGTGTTCGTAATACTTTTGCAGCGTTTCTTGTACAAATCGGCCAATTTGAAAGACTAGAACAAGGGATGCAAAAGGAAAACGATTGCTTTTTCTAGGATCAAGACCTATTAGCGCCTAAGTTCTTCAGAAATAAAAGGATAAAATCCTTTACAAAAATCAAATATTATCATTATAAACTTTCTGTTTACACGATAAAGGAATAACAATATGGTAACAGCAATACAGCAGAGCTTTTCGGGGAACCATTCATCAGAACCTCCCACTAATCAAACAGCTACACATCGTCAAGAAACAAATACAACTATAGATAAGATTAAAAGAGGTCTAACTACTGTAAACATAAATTCTCCACAAACAGGACTAACGCCGTATTCACGAAATTGGGTTGCTTTGAAAATGCAACTTACAAAACAACCAAAGCATTCATCATCTATTGGGAGGCCCCTAGCTGCAAGGGTGAGCAATACCAGACAAAATCCAAAAATAACGATGAGAGCTAACGAGCAAGAGCCTGCCACAACACAAAACAATCTATCGTCTAACAACACAGCATCAACAAACCAAATAGACGGACGTTTTAACCCTCAAGCACATAGAGATGGTAGCTTGTGGACACCTTTTATTCGCAATGGTATGAAAAGCAAGCCACAACACCCTCCTAAAAAATTCTTGTCAAATCTCTCCTAAAACAAAAAATCAGAAAGAACGATCAGAGAAACGCCTAAGAATGTAGACAGAAAGAACGCAAATCTGAAGATTTTTTTGATGTAGAAAGAATTTTGGAAGATTGTTACTTGGCGCTACTTTGCAACTCAGAGTAGCGCTCTAACTTAGCAAAAGCTCATGAAAAGAGAAGCGGAAAAATCATTTTTCCGCTGATTATTTTCTTATGCTTGCTTGAGTTTTTCTTTTTTTGGCAAAAGCACTTTATGACTGAGCTTGATCTGTCCTCGATCATTGATCTCTAGCACCTTCACTTCGATGGTATCCCCTTCTTTATAGAGGTCTTGTAGATTTTGTACTCTGGTATGGGATACCTCAGAGATATGACAAAGCCCCTCTTTCCCAGGTAAAATCTCTACAAAAAGACCAAAAGCAACAATTGAGGTAATTTTCCCCACATAGACTTTCCCAGATTCCGCTTCTGCAGTTAGGCCATGGATGATTTCTTTTGCTTTTTCCATCGACTCACCACTAGTAGAAGCGATCGAGATGAGACCTGCGTCATCAATATCAATTTCTACGCCTGTCTCTTCGATGATGGCACGAATTTGCTTGCCACCTGGACCAATTACAACGCCAATCTTACTAGGCTTAATCTGTATGTGCTCAATTCTAGGAGCATGTTTCGACAGATCTGCTTTCGACTCAGGAAGCGCCTGCAACATCCTCTCTAAAATGTACACTCGCCCTTTTTTTGCCTGCTCTAGGGCTTTTTTCAGGGTATCTTTGTTAATTCCTTCCACCTTGATATCCATTTGGAAGGCTGTGATTCCTTCAGCATCTCCTGTGATTTTGAAATCCATATCACCAAGAGCATCTTCGGCACCTAAAATGTCCGATAAAACAGCGCTCTTGTTTCCTTCTAGAATGAGCCCCATAGCAATCCCTGCGATAGGTCTTCGAATAGGAACGCCAGCGTCCATCAAGGCAACGCAGCCGCCACAAACAGAAGCCATCGAGGAAGAACCGTTCGATTCTGTAATGTTGGATTCTAAACGGAGCACGTAAGGAAACTCTTCCTTGGTAGGAAGGGCGCTCATGAGCGCTCTTTCCGCAAGTTTACCATGACCCACTTCTCTTCTGCTAGCAGGTCCTACGCGGCCCACCTCACCGACGGAAAATGGAGGAAAAGAATATTGCAGGTAAAAGCGCTGCGTTCCCTCCCCTTTTAAATCTTCAAAGCGCTGGACCATGGTTTCTCCGCCAAGAGTACATACAGCAATCGCTTGCGTTTCTCCTCTTGTGAATAGTGCGCTTCCATGCACTCTTGGAAAAAGGCTATGCTCCACATCAATCGGACGGATTTCGTCGAGTTTTCTTCCATCAATTCTTGTCTTGCTTTCCAGGATCATTTCACGCATCAACTTCGAAGAAAGTTTCTTAAAAGCCATTTTCACATCCCGCATACTAAAGCGAGCATCTTCCGGAGCAGCAAGAGCCTCAATAACAATGTCTCTTGCTTTCGACAAGAGCTCTTCACGATTTTGTTTTGTCGCTACTTTGAGAGCGTCTTGGAGCAAGGTCTTGGCAATTTTTTCCACTTCGTAGTGGACTTCTTCAGGAATGGGACGGAGAGCTTCCAAATTTTTCTTTTTCCCAAGACGTTTTTGCCATTCTTCTAAAGCGTGGCAAATCGTTTGGATCGCTTGATGCCCCTCTTCAATAGCTTGTAACACATCTTCTTCTGGCAAAAAGTCACAGTATCCTTCGATCATTAAGATTGCGCTGCTTGTTCCTGCTAAAACGAGATCGAGACTCGAACGTTTGATCTCTTCTTCTGTAGGATTGATGATGAAAGATCCGTCGATTTTACCAACGCGGACCGCGCCAACAGGGCTGCTAATTGGAATCTCAGATAACACCAAAGCGGCAGAAGAAGCGCAGATCGCAAGAACATCTGGTTTGTGAACACCATCATAAGAATAGACATAAGAAAGAATTTGGGTGTCGTTGTAATACCCATCTGGAAACATCGGACGAATTGGTCGATCGATCAATCTACAAACAAGGATTTCCCGCTCTGTTGGACGCCCTTCTCTTTTGATCCAACCACTGAGCGTTTTTCCTGCGGAAGAAAATTTTTCCTGGTAATCTACGCGAAGTGGAAGAAAATCGACATCTTCCATCGGCTCTTTCGTTGCAGAGGCGGTCGATAAGACGGTCGTTTCCTCTAAATGGAGTAAAACTGAGCCGCCTGCTTGACGCGCAATTTTACCCGTTTCAAAAATAAGGGTTTTCCCTTGAATCTTGACTTCAATTGTTTCTCTTTTCATAGCTTTTCCTTAAAAGTATTCGAAATAGCAGAAAGAATAGAAAGCAAAGACAAATAGTAAAATTTATCTTTGCTTTCTATTCTTTCAAAAGTTTTTAATGTAGTAATAACGTTCAGATGCGTGTTTCTATAATATGTTATTTTCTGAGGTTCAATCTTGCAATCAGCGTTTGGTAACGTTTTGTATCTGTAGAATTGAGGTAGTCGAGCAATTTTCTTCTTTGCCCTACGAGTTTTAAAAGAGCGAGTCTTGAAGCGTGATCTTTTGGAGAGAGTTTTAAGTGTTCGGTGAGCTCGGCAATTCTCTCAGTAAGAATAGCGATTTGAACATCAGCAGATCCGGTGTCCTTTTCGTGTAATTGAAACTTTTTGGTGATTTCTTCTTTCGTACCTTTATCTAGTGACATGAGTAACTTTTCTCCATGAAATACGCGTTAATGCAATATGCTCTTTTATGTTAAAGTCTAGAGGAAATTCGTTTATAAATCAATAGCAACCATTTTTAGAAAGCGCAGGAAAAAATTGAAATACGGGCCACGATCTTTTTATGAAAAATTTTAGTAGTCAAAAGCTTGATCGGTGGTTCATGCAAGAAGCTTTACTCGAAGCCAAAAAAGCGTTTCTCGAAGAAGAGGTTCCTGTTGGAGCCGTCATTGTTCGGGAAAATCTGGTGATTGGAGCAGGGCATAATCGGGTAGAATCTCTCAAAGATGCTACGGCGCACGCAGAAATCCTTGCGCTGAAAAGTGCTAGCCAGTCTATGGGAGACTGGCGCCTTTTAGATACTACGTTGTACGTGACTTTAGAACCCTGTGTCATGTGCGCGGGAGCGATCATGCAATCCCGCGTAAAAAGAGTTGTTTTTGGAGCAAAAGACCTGCGTTTAGGAGCCAATGGCAGCTTTGTTGATCTATTTAAAGAAAAGCATCCCATGCACCAAGTAGTGATTGAAGGAGGGGTTTTGGCTGAGGAATCTTCCGTTCTATTAAAAACATTTTTTCAAAAAAGAAGATCGAAAAAAATCTAAGAGACTCTTCTTAAAAAGATCCTTTGAAGAAAAAATTGTACCTATACAAGTAAAAAAACCATTCTACCAGTAAGCTCATTTTAGTGATTAGCCTTAGAAAAAACCAAAACCTTTCCTAGCAAGACCCCTTCCACTTTTGCTTTTTCGATTCATCCCTCTTTTCTCCGATAAGTGAGATCAGCTGCTTGATGGTACCAAACCAAGAGCTTCTTGCATTTTTGCGATGTGGAAAGCGTTGTTTTGTAAAAACTGCGCATTTTCTTCTCCGCTGTAAATGAAACTCGATCCTAAATATTCGATCCCCAAATAGGTGCAAATGTCCTCAAAGGTCTCTTCAAAGCTTCTTGGATAGGAAGTACCAAAACTTGCAACGACAAATAACTGTTTCCCACGCAGTTTCCGTCCCAAATCCTTTCTGACGGATAGTAAATCACTGATTCGATCAAAAAAGATTTTATGTTGCGCGCTCATCTGGTACCAATAGACAGGCGTAGCGATGATGAGCGTATCGTAGTTTAAGAGATCTTCTATAAGGGGGATGAAATCATCCCCTATGTTTCGATGGGCATAGTCAAAAGGGGTGATGGTAAAATCACTTAGATCGTGGAGCGGAAAGGAAAAAGCTCCTAGGAGCTCATCGACCACTTTTCTTGTATTGCCATCGCTTCTTGAAGAACCAAAAAGAATCACAGGTTTTTTTTGCATGGGTTAGACATCCTATAGATTTTCCTCCGTTAGAACACCGAAGACCTGTGTCTTTTTATTCGTTTTCCCCAAGTGTTTTTCAGAAACTTGGGGAAGGGCTCATCAAAGAGAGGTTAGGCTGTCCCTGGCTCGGGGCTTGGAGAAATGCCAGAAGAGGAAGAGATTGAATCATCACACGTCGGAGGCTTGGGAGGAATGATCTTATTTTTTTGATCAAGATCTTTGAGCCTCTTCCTTTTTTTCTCTGCGTCCCAATCGCCGTCCATGATGGATTGTACATCTTCTGCGTCGAGAGTTTCAAATTCCATCAGCATATCGGTCATCAGCTGCACTTTTTCTTTACGCTCTTCGATAATTTTGTAAGCTCGATCGTAAGCATCTTGCAGAAGTTTATGAATTTCTGCGTCAATCTGACGAGCCGTTTCTTCCGAATAACTTTTCTCTGAGCGGTTCGACATCCCCAAATACTGCCCCGACTCGCTACGCTCATCGTAAGAAACAAGCCCAATCGCGTCGCTCATCCCCCACTCACAGACCATGCTACGGGCCATTGCTGTTGCGTGAGCAATGTCCTGCCTAGCACCTGATGACTGATCTTGCACAAAAAGATTTTCCGCAGCGCGACCTCCCATCAGCACGGCCAAAATATCGATCACCTCTTTTTTCCAGTAGCCAAGGCGGTTTTTTTTCGGCATAAAATGGGTCGATCCAAGGGAGCTTCCTCTTGGAATGATCGTCACCTTATCGATCGGATCGTAATGCTGGACCATCAGGCCTACAACGGCATGTCCCGATTCGTGATAAGCAGTAGTTTTCTTTTCTGACTCATCCATTTCAAGACTTTTGCGCTCTTTACCGAAACGGACCTTATCGCACGCTTCTCTTGTTTCTGCTTCTGTAACTGCAGACCTGCCTTTTCTCGCGGCTAAAAGGGCCGCTTCATTCAAAATATTTTCTAAGTCAGCGCCTGATGACCCTGGGGTTTTCTTAGCAATACTGAGCAGGCTCACAGAAGCGTCAATTTTGATTTTTCGCGCGTGCACTTTTAAGATTTCATGGCGCCCTTTCACATCGGGCAAGTCGAGAACAACCCTCCGATCAAAACGTCCTGGACGAAGGAGCGCTTTATCCAAAATATCGGGACGATTCGTCGCTGCGATCAAAATCACCCCTTCTCTTGTATCAAAACCATCCATTTCTACAAGAAGCTGGTTTAAGGTTTGCTCTCTTTCATCGTGACCTCCTCCGATGCCAGCTCCCCTATGCCGTCCTACAGCGTCAATTTCATCCATAAAAATGATGCAGGGTGCATTTTTTTTCGCCTGATCAAACATGTCCCGGATACGACTGGCCCCAACGCCCACAAACATTTCGACAAAATCTGAGCCTGAAATGGAAAAAAAGGGGCGATTTGCCTCTCCTGCAACCGCTTTCGCAATGAGCGTTTTTCCCGTTCCTGGAGGTCCTACTAGGAGGACACCTTTTGGAATTTTTGCTCCAAGGGCTGTGAACTTGCCAGGGTCACGTAAAAAATCGACAATTTCCTTGAGCTCTTCTTTCGATTCTTCAGCGCCAGCAACATCTTTGAAGGTGATTTTGTTCGCTTCTTTCGTCAATAAACGGGCAGGCGATTTACCAAAATTCATGGCTGTTGATCCCATCCCCTTCATTTGTCTAGAGAAAATGAAGTAGAGAAGAGCGGCAACAATGATGACGGGCAGAAAAGTGAAAATGTAGCCGAAGTAATTGGGGGAAGGTTCTTCACTTTTATAACGCGTTTGCAAAACCGCGTTGATTGGCTGATCGGGAGCCTTAAAATATAACCCCTGATTTTGACTGAAATTTTCCCACTCTTTCTTACCCTGTTTGAACCAGCGGAAAAAAGATTCTCGATCCTGTTTTTCGAGCTGATTGGTACTAATTTCCTGGTTGTTAAAAAACCAGATCACATCGGCAACCTTAGCGCGCGCTTTTTTCAAAAGGGGGCGTTGCTGACTTAGCTCATCAAATATGAGGGCATATTGCGCTACATCTTCGGTGTAAGCGCGGAGAGATCGGAGCGTTTGCAAACGGAGACCTTCCCCTTCTTGATCGATTTTCGTGGTGATTTCTCTTAAAGAGCCTAAAACGCTACGCACCTTTTCTAATGACGAAAAGCTCGCGTTCATCGAACGCACTTCTTGATTGAGGTTTTGAAGAGTTTCTTTGCTAGAGCTATCCCCAATGCCAAGCGACGGGGATTGATAGAGCTGCACAAGGGACAAAAGATCTTTTTGAAAGGCCGCTAGATCAGCAGAAGTCCTCAAAGAAGGGAGGCGCTCTTCCATAGAGGCTAAATTGATCGAGCTTATCTTAGGAGCCTTTTCGATCACAATAGCGTTTTGCCGATCTGGAGTATCGTACATACGGCCAACGACCACGTAGCCACTTTCAGGAACACTCAGCCCCGAAATACTCAGGAAGTAGGTGGCGGCGGCTGTTACATTTTTCTTAAGGATGGTTAAAGATGCGCTCAGTTTTTCTTTTTCTACAGCCCATTCTTGCTGTTGATTGAGGAGGGTAAGGTACTGAAAACGCTCTTTCCCTTCTGCGCTGACCTGGCCCAGAAAACGGCCAGAAAAGGTGACAAGATTGTCATTAACCGCCACTTTGCGGCTTTGATCACGGTCGATCAAGTGTAAATTTTCGAGATGCTCTAGCTGATGGCTATACGATACCCGTCCCATTTTTCCAGGCGAGAGACTTTGCAGTGTCAAGATAATCAAAATGATCGCAAAAATAAAAACAAGGAATCCTCCAGGAACGCCTCTTCTTGGGGGAGTGTTGTTAAAATCAGCCATCGATAACTTCCCTTATGTAATTGGTTTTGTAATCTTTGAATAGCAAAAATTGCTTCATTACATCATACGATGCATTTTTTCGTAAAGATTTGCGCTAATAAAGAATTGAAAAATCCCCCTATATAGTATAGCCTCATCCCCATTTTGGAATATAGCAAAAACAAATGTTTATGGGGAGAGTTTTATACAGAAACAAGATCCTCAAAAAAAAACTCTACGCAAACACCTAAAGAAAGCTGCGAGCAAAATGGTGTGTACACTTCCCCGTGGTCACTCATAAGAACAAGGCACTCGTTTCTAATGGGGAGGGGGATCTTTTGCTTGCCGAGTTTTTTCCTCCAATACGTTGAAGCGCGCTTTACAGTATAATAGTTCCCTTTTGGCACAAAAAAAGAGACCTTTCCTTGAAAGTAGTCGGTCCATGAATACTCCCTTCTACAAGATTCTTCTAAGCCGTCGCCTAGATAAAACCGTTTTTCGTGTAGGTGATCTGTGGCATCAGATGTCTTGTTCAAAAAAAAGAGCGCATCTTGATGGAGGTAGAGCGTTGTGTTCTTAAGAGGTAAAGAAACAGAAGATTTTTTCTGCGCGGTCCAAACAAGCAGCTCCTCCAAAGGGGCTCTTTTACAAAAGTCCCCCCTTTTTTCTAGCAATTTTTGAATCAGGTATTTTTTTTCAAAATCGCTCATAGCAGAAATGTTGGGGACCATCATTCCAAAGGGTCCCTCGATCTGTTGGTCAAGCCGCTTTTGGACAGTTTGCTCCAAATACTTAGATAGGTCCTGACTTTGTTTAGCAAGGTGGATCAGGCTTTTTTGTACCCCTTTCCCAAAAGATGCCTCTAATTGAGGTAAGAGGTGCTGCCTTAGGCGCGCCCGAAGATACTTCGTACAGTGATTCGTCGGATCTTCTAGGTAGGTTTTTCCTATTCCGTTTAAAAAGTGTAGAAGCTCTTTTTCAGAAACGTCCAATAAGGGGCGAAAAATCGTGAGATTCCCTAGGTGTTTTTTCGGCAACATGCCATGGAGTTTTTGAAGAGAGGCCCCTTCAAGTAGACGTTTGAGAACCGTTTCGGCTTGATCTTGACGGTGATGGGCTAAAACGATCCCTTGCGCGCCCGTTTTTTCCGCCACCTCGTTAAAAAAGGAGAGGCGATCTTCACGCGCTCGATCCTCACGATTATTTTGCTCACTGCGCACAATTTTTTTGGTATACACCGCTTTTTTAAGAAAAGCGGCCTCTTTCCTTATCTCCTTTTCTTCTTGATCTGCTTCTTTTCGCCACCCATGATTGATGTGGACAATAATCGTAGGAAACGGGGGCTTAAGAGCGTGAAGGGCGTAGAGAAGCGCCTTCGAATCGCGCCCCCCTGAATACCCCACCATAAGAGGCTTTTTCGGAGACAAGCTACTCATCCACTTTGATAATTGAGAAAAGAATCTGGGCTCTGAAGAGAACATCGAATATAGTAGGGGTATGACGCTTTTTTTGTATTTGCTGCGGCTCTTTTTGTGCCGGTTTTTTTTGTGCTTTTTCAGCCTTTGCGCAGGTCTAATCGTTACAAGATTTACCTCTTTGCACCTGTTTTTTTCTTTAAACCCGAGCTGGAAGCTCTTTTTTACGTTTGTAGTTTACCAAACGGCGTATATTATTCCGATGGCTATTGCAGGTGCCAGCATGCTAGCATCGATCCTATTCATGTTGCAACTAGAAGAAAGCGGACAAGGAATCGCCCTTCGCTCATCAGGACTCCCTTTCTTCTATCTTTTTTTTCCTCCTTTTCTTGTATCTCTTGTATTTTGTTCCCTCTGTTTTTTTGCAGGAGAGGTGGCAAGTGGGGCAAAGACGCATCAAAGAGGCCTTGTACAAGAGGCTGTGAAACACTCCCCTGCCGCATTACTCCGCTTGCAAATATTCCCTAACACCTCTCTCTGGTGGCAAAATGCTCCCTACCACCCGACGCTCCTGATAGGAGAAGAAAATGGGCAGGAATTTCTTCTATCGGGATCGATGGAATCTACCGCAAGCGCCATCAAAAGCGAGCGCCTTTCTTGGATTTCATGCAAAAACCAGCGTGGCACCCCCCCTTTTTTCCCTGAAATCCAGATTGATGCCTACGAAGATGCCTGCCTTGAGCTAAAAGCGCTCGCTCTACTCGAAAAACCTTCTCAAGAAAAACCAAGATACTTGCTTAGCAAAACCCTTTGGAAAAGGCGTTGTGGCGATGAGGCTCAAAAACATCTTCATGAACTTTTCCGCCGGATTTCTCTAAGCCTTTCTCCTTGCACCCTCACCTTTTTAGGGATGGCAATGATCCTTGGAATAGAACGGTTGCGGCGCCCCCCGGTTCTTGCGAAGGTGTTTGCCTGTTTTCTACTCTTTTTTCTGTTCTATTTTCTAGCAAAACTCTTCAAAGAAAGTGCTTTTCTTAGCTCCCTCTTTTTCTGCCTCAATCACCTTCTCCTTTTGGCTCTAGGGGCCGTTCATTTACATCAGTATAGAAAGGGCTTACCATGAATCTTGCTCTTCGATGGATCTTTTGCCGATATTTTCTCTCTTGGCTTAGCTACTCCCTATGTTTAGTAGTATTTTATATGCTTGTAGAGCTCCTGCTGGCTTTCCCCCATACGCATGCTAGCGCTCCTACCACTACAGCGTTTGCGATCTTGGCCTTCCGCGCTCTTGAGCAAAGCCATCTTATTGCGATCATCGCATTTTATCTCAGTTTATTGACCATAGCAGCGCAAATAGAATCACAACAAGAATGGCTCCCCCTTGCGATCAGTGGCCTTACAAGAAAGCGGTTTTTTTTCCCCTCCCTTCTTTTAGCCTGTCTTTTGAGCCTGCTTTGCATGGTACACGAAGAGTACCTGCAGCCTTATGCTCATGAACAGCTCTGTTTTTGGGAAAAGAGGCCCCCTTCTCCAAACGCTCTTTACTTTGAAGATGCTAGCGCTCTTCTTTACGCAACCAAAAGCGACCAGAATATCTATCGGGTCTATTGGATCAAAAATGACCAAGAACTGTGGCGTATGGAGCAATTCGACCTGCAGAAAAGAAGGGGCAACTTTGTCGATCATTTCGTAAAAAATGCAGAAGGACTTTTTGTAAAAAGCGGTTCTTGGGAACAACGATCTTTTCACGAAATGCCCCTTTTTACCTGTGGCAGAGGGGGCCTACGTACCTTATGTGAAGAGATTAGTTCTTTCGGCTATCCGACAAAACGTTCGATGAGGGGCGCTGGGGCTACCATTGCGGGGGGATGCTTTCCTCTTGTAGCCTCCCTTCTCCTTTTCCCTTTTTGCGCACGCTTTGAAGAGAAAACCTCAAGGAGAAAAGCAGGCCGGTACGGACTTGTGGGAGGGATTCTCCTCTATTTTGTACAAACAGCGCTACTAACCTGTATCCCCCTTTCGGAAAGCTTGTGGCTCACTTTTTCTCTTATCTACTTGAGCAGCTGGGGGATTGGGATTGGTTTATACTTACGCGGCTAATTTCTGCGCTTAAAGCTTCTAGAGGGTTTTCATAATAGCGCTTTGGATTTTTTGTCACCCACATCCCATGCTCAGGCGAGTAATACCGATTTTTGTAATACACCTTATTCGAATAGGAATCTACGCGGGATGAAGCAAAGCGCCACGGATTGATCCAAGGCACATCGAGCACGTTGATTTCCTCACCAAACAGGGTGAAGTTGGACTGCTCAACTAGCGCAAGATTTTCTCCAAGAAGACCTACGGTATTGCCAAAAAAATCTTGTAACGGGTAGTAGATTTCATCATAAAGCTCTAAACAGATCATACGAGGAAATGGACTCACATCTGGATTTTTTAGGACGCGCATTTCGACCAAAGAACCTTTTTGATAACGACCAATCTCTAGCTCCCCATCATAGAGAAACTGGGTATCATACTTCTTCTTCCAGTGGGTCTCATCGGGCTCAAATACGCTCATGCCAATCCTTCTATGATACCCGTCGTAATCGTAATGTATATTGAACTTGTCCTCAATCGCGTAGCAAATCAAACGGTCGAGCGCATCGTAGGTATACAAAATTGTTTTGTTCCCAAGAATTTCTGAACAAAGATTTCCATTTTTATCATAAATTAACTTAATTCTTGTTCCCTTTCCAATCTCTTGGTGATGCTCTTTTTCTCCGAGGTCCTGACCCCACAGTGGCTTGCGTATCCAGTCAGAATAGTCCTTAGACACAATGCCGCTCTCTTGTAAGGGATGCCCTAAAGGATCGTACAAGAAGAGATCTTCTTCTTTATGACCATAAATTGTGGTTTCAAGTGTTTCGATCGCTCCACTTGGACCGGTAGCTAGAATTTTTTGTCGAAACTTTTCTTGAGACTTTTCGATCAATCTACCACCCTGGTCATACTGGTATAGCGTATCAAAAGAGGAGCGCTCCCGAAGCACATTGCCTGCTAAATCATATTGCAAACACTGGTGTGAAAACACCTTTTCTCCATAATGATCATAACGGGAAATAGAGCTGAGATAGATAGGATCGTATTTATACACAACGCGTGAGGTGTCGGGGAGGGAGATTTCTGTTTTTTGCCCCATCGAATTGTAATCAAACTGCAAAAAAAGACCATTTTCTAATATCTCTTTTGCAAGGCGCCCTTCTCGATTATATACTCTCGCGGTTTTTTGCCCTGTGAGATGATCCTGACAACCAAGAGACCTCCCATACGCATCGTAAAAGTACGTGTAATCAACAGTCCCATCAGAAGAGAAAAGACGCGTCAAGCGATCTTGAAAATCATAGTTCCTTGTAATCGCTACTCCATCGGGTTTAAACGTCTCAAACAACTTCCCTGTAGGTGTATAGGTGTAGTAATACTGCCGTTCTAATTCTGAATCAGCAAACTCAATCAGGGATTGAATCTGATTCATCGTATTGTACTCATAGGCATTTTTGGTCACCCTTTTTTCTCCCATTGGAGTAAAGAGCGTTTCTGCATGCTCAATAAGATTGCCTCGAAAGTCGTAAAAATAGGCATCTTCTTCGAGAAGGCTCTCACCATGCCTTTTTTTGCTACTAACAAGACGTCCTAAAGCGTCGCGGAGTTCTACCACTTCGATTCCTGAAGGATTTTTCCTAGTCTGCTCTTCAAGAATAAGACCGTTTTCTAATTGATGCTTTTCATAGAAATAGTCGGTGCGTCTCCCTTCAGGGTCGATGGTATGGGTGAGCCTCAAAAATCCATCATAGGCTCTTGTTGTTAATGAAGGTGCATTATTAACGTAAGAAACGGTATTGATACAACAGTCCATTGGATCATACCGGTACGATTCTCGGAATAAAATCCGATTTCTTGGATAGTCTTCCTGGATAGACTTTTCGATCACCCTACCCAAAAAGTCCCTTGTATATTCCTCATGAAACTGCGTTCCTGTATTATGATGCCGCACTTTTGTTAAACGCCCTAACGGATCGTACTCATAAAACTCGATATTTTGTCCCATTTTTTTCCCAACTTTTTTCCCCGAAAAATCGTAGGTATACAAAATAGGATTTCCCTCTTCATCTGTTTCTGACAAAAGGTGAAACGCGTCGTAGGTTTTTCGTCTTTCTTGTAAGACTTTTCCAGTAGGAGAAACGACTTGTTCCGATAAGCAGCGACCAAATCCATCGTATGCGTAACGGGTAACGACTCCTAAAGCATTGGTGATACTCTGCAACCGACCTGCTGAGTCATAGGTGCGTAGTTCTTTGGTTCCATCAGCATATTCTATTGAGGCCAATTGATCATCTAGCGTGTAGGTCATGGCCGTTTCTTGTTTTTTTTCAAACCACTCCTCGATCAATCGACCATAGGAATCATAATGGGAAGTATAGGTGGGCCTACGAACGACGCCACTTTTTGTGCTGACTGCAGGGGTAATGCGTTTCACCATCTGCCCAAGACGGTTATACTGATAATTCTCTACTTGGCCCAAGTAATTTTTCTTCTTGATCATCCTTCCTAAAAGATCGTAGGAAAAACGTTCATGGTGCGTTTCTTCTTCATCAGAAATGGTCTCTTTTAAGATCACCTGCCCTAACGAATTGAACGACCGTAACGTTTTCCTCTTCCCTTGAATCTCTTCTTCTCCGATCCTCCGATGATGCTCATCATGAAACACCATGTTTGCGTAAAGAGCATTTGACTCCCGTTTTAGAAGTCCCTTCTCATCGTAAGCAACCTTTTCTGCGTAGCAATATGCGCCCGTTGCGTCGTACACCGCTTTTTTGGTCACTTTTCCTAAATGGTTGTATTGAAACGTTTCTTTACCCGAAAAAACGTCCTGCTGGTTTTTAGCATCGTAGTACCAATGCTCTTTGATATCTACAATGCCAATAAAGGGCGCTTCCGTTCTCAAAAGATATTTGGTGATCTGCCTCTGCGTAACTCCGTCTAAATCGTTTTTTGCAAAACTTTTCCCATCATCTACAATCTGAGCAATCCGTTGTCCATGGGCGTCGTATTCGTAAAAGGTTCTTCTAGAAAACTGCTTTTCTTTCTCTATCTTGGTTTGTAAAAGATTGGTACTGCTATCATAGTCATAAGCAATTTGCAAACCTGCACGCTTCTCTACAAGGAGTAAATTTTTTCCATCATCCGAATAGATTTTCCTATGAGAACGGGACTCAGCGTTGTTAGGATCAGGGAGCCGGTCATACAAGTACATGGGAGGCGCTTGCCCGGAAATATTTCCATATTCTCTCTTTTCTTGTACATTGCCTGCCTGATCGTAAAAATACCTTGTTGCTTTTAAACAGTTCCCTTCTGCGTCTACCCGGGCCTCTGCAAGAAGATACCGCAGTTTACGTAAGCTGCCTAAGCTCTTTTTTTGCTCACTTGTCAGGTGCATTTCTGCTGCAAGCCTATTTAACGAAAATTTCGTATCCTCTCCCCAACAAAACAGATCTTTATGAGACAATATTTGTCGATCTGACTCTAAATAATAGTGTTCCACCGCATCTAAACGCAAAAAGGGATCGTAACGGTAGACCGTTTTGTTTCCCTCAGCATCGTAGACGTCCGTGTGTCCTTCAGTTTTTCCATAATTGCCAGGATAATATTCAAAAGAGCGGAGAATTTGTACGGTTCCGTCGGGCATTTTCCTGGCCAAGCTAACAGCTTTTTTGTGTGTTTTACCTTTGCTTCTACTGTAACGGAGTGTGGTCACATCTCCATTTGGAAGAGTGCGCTCATGAATGAGCGCGGTGCCAGGATGATAGGTAAACGTCTTTTTCGGCTCTGTTGTGCTCACAATCGAATAAAGCTGCTTAGCTTCTGCATGTTTCGCGCGAAAGCTATAGGTGATGCTTTGTCCATCTGAGGTTTCTACTTGGACAATATCTTGCCCTTGCCCCCAAAAGTGGAAACGAATCCAAGCAAAGATGACCTCCCCTGTAGCGCTTTTGGACTGAATTTCACTCAAACGGATTGATCGAAGTGAGTCGTAGGTGTAACAAATACGGTTTTTATTCGGAAGGATCTCTTCTTCCAAACGGTACGTAAAAGCTTCTCTTTGCCCCGCATTTTCTACCGAATCGAGAACCCTTCGGTATCTTCTTATATGTCCAGACGGAGCAGTGATGGTAAATCCCGTCCCTTTGTAATCCATTTGCAACTGATTGTAACGCGTTGCGTAGTACTTAGAAGGCTTTTTATATCCGTAATGGGCGAGATTGCGCAAAAAAACGACCGGGTCAACACAAAAATCTAAAATTTTTGATCCTTCTGATTTTCGTCGATACATATACTCTACAGGGATCAAATTCTTTTCTAAGACCTGGAGTCGCATGTTGTATTCGTGTGCTTTACGACCTAAAGCATTTTCCGGATGTTTCCAAGTGCTTTTTGCGAATAGATACTGATTGGCAAACCACCCTTGAAACACCTGTTCCTCATCAGAAAACGTACTGAAATGGCGCAAATCAAACTCGAGAGGCTCAGCTCCTTGCACAGTCACAAGTTCTTGCAAAACATAATCCCCTGTTATGGGATTGACGCATCCGTCCACCGCAAAATCAGCATCTTGCTGATACGCAGAAAAAAATGCGGGAGTGGGACAAGACGCAAAGAGGGTAAAAACAGAAAAAAGGGTACATAGGCATAAAACGCGCATAAATATTCCTTAAGAAGAAAAAAATTTTTGAAAAATGTAAAAGAAAACTAGGAAAACATCAAGAAAAACTCCTAGAAGATGTGACCATTTTGCTTTGTCCCACGCTGAGAAATTCTGGGTAAAAACCGCTCTACATCGCTAGATTGTGAGCCACGATCCTGCAAAATTAGGATGGAAAGTCAACTGATGAGACATGGAACGCTCTTCCCCCTTTGGAAGCCTCTCTTCAAAAAGCTTTCGACTTACGCAACGCAAAGAACAGACCTTACTTTGTCATACGGCGTTTGTTGATGACGCTTGGCAACCACTTTCTCTCCTCACTCTTTAGAGGAGCTTCTTTCTTGATGGTGAATCAGTGTCTCTTTCATTGCGCACTTTTCCGATTTCAAGATCAGGCTGACTAGCAACGCTGTTTTGGTTATCCCCCTTTTGAAAAGCCCCCTGACTAAATGACGAAATGGCTCGAAGAAATAAAAGTATGCAGTCTGCGTAAATCAGGACTTTTGAGAAGATATGGAACACTTCCAATACGCCCCTAGACAGCAAAAGATACCAGCTCGTCTTATTTTGATTAGCGATTTCTGCAAGCAAGTGATATACGGAAAAAACTAGGCGAGCTATCCCCACGATCCATTTGATACAAGGGAGATGAGAAAGAGCGTTTCCAATGTTGATAAAGACCCTGCGATGGTTTTTCTCAAGAGGATCGAAAGAACTACTTAGACCATAAAATCCGTGAAAATAGGTCCACTCACTAAAAGACTGTTGTACATGAAACGGCAATCAAACTGCCCCTTAGTTGGTATCGTATTTTCAAGAATCTTATTATAGTTGGGTCATTTGCTCAAGAAATTTTGCGTAGCAAGCCCCCTCTTTTTCGAAAAAACCGTTGCAGCGGGAATAGGTTGTTTGGATTCCCGAAATATTTGCGCAAAGAATTGCAAAAACAGAATCGATTGCCCACAAAATCACCCCGCATCAAAGCCTTTTGCCCTTTTATGCCCGAAGATGTAGCTGCATTAAGGCTATCTACGGACGGTTGTTCCCACTTGTGCTTGTGCTGTCTTTCGGCTCTCTTACTGGTAGACTGTAGCATAGAACGATCTTGCAGAAGGCAAAAACTTTTTGAGAAAAAATGCGAAGAAAAAAACAATGCTTGGATCTTTGTAAAAAATAGAAGAGAATAATTTTTGAAAAAATATTCTTCAGCGCCTATTTAGGAGCAGATCGAATCGCTTGAGGGAACCTCGGCACACTTAAAGCCAAGATTCTTCGAAGCTTCCTTGCTATTATGAATCAGGGAATGTTTTCTTAGCCTACCTTCGCTGATCCTACTTTAAGTAGAACTGCCTAGTTGCTGGATGTTTGTAAATCTTATATCGTATTCAAAAAGGAACGTATGTATGGACATTTTCGTTGTTTTTCTTTTCATCATCAATTCTTTATGGTGTTTTGAAAACATTTCCCCTCCCTACATCGAGGAGCTAGGTCAGAGCGCATGGTATCAAAATGAACAGATAGATTCTGATCAATACGCAGATCTACCCGAAGCGCTTATTGCCCCAGGCCGTTTCTTGCACATCTCTGCTGAAGGTCGCTTTCTCTACTGGGAGGCGCGTGAGGAAGGGTTAGCCCTCGGAAAAATCAAACCGAGTCAAAAAAGCCTCGACAATGAAGTACTCCAACAAGATTACGCTTTCAAACCAGGCTTCAATCTATCCCTGATGTTCCAGTTGAGTCGTAGCAATTGGGATACAACTTTTTCGTATACACAGTTTGACTCTATGATCCATACAAAAATACAGGGAAAAAATACGGAGGTGATTCTTTCTCCTTTTTTTGATCCTATTATCGAACTCGAGCGACTTGAATCTGATTGGACACTAAAACTCACTCTTTTAGACACAGAACTTGGAAAAACCTGCTTTTTGGGTGAGCACTTTTTCTATAGACCCTTCATCGGCCTACGCTTCTATTTGCTCAACCAAAAACTTTTTTTAGATGGTTATCCGTTTCCTGTAGGGCTCTTTATGAATCCCGCATTAGCAAGCGTCACATTCTATTCACAAACAGCCAACCACTGGTCCCGATCTCATTCTCTTGGTCCCCGGGTAGGGACAGATTTGGACTTTCTTTTGGGTTACGGGCTGCAAGCCCATTGCAACGTCGCTTCCTCTATTGTCTATTTTAACTACGACGCCTCTGCCCAACGATCGATCGATCTTGAAGAAGACATAGAAACAAAAATCACGATAAACAATGACGCTTTTCTGAGAGCTCTTAGCGAAATTTCTACAGGACTTTCCTTTGGAGGACATCTATTTCACGAGCAATTGTACGTAGATGTTGGGATCTTTTTTGACGCAAAAGTATTTTCTGGACACAATCCATTTTCCGATTTGCTGCGCAACCTTTCCAATCAGATCAATGGGTATTACGGCAATCTCTACTTTTGGGGACTATCTTGCGCTCTTCGATCAGAATTTTAATTAGGCTACGTATTTGTGAGGCATTTGTACTATTTTTCTCTGTTTTTCCTCCCCTTTTCTATAGAAGCCATCCAGCAAGTTTCTTTAGAGATTGGATACGCGCATACAGACTGTTCTTTTGGGTTTTCTCAGACCTTGTTTCAACAAATTGAAGAGGATTGGCATGATGTAAGTAGCGTAATTACTGGTTTAGAGTACTCTTATAAAGAGCCAGACTACATCGAATCAAGAACAGCTGTTACTTACAGCAATACGCTCTCTGATCATGGCTCTTGCTTCTTAAAAACAGGATTGCCTGAGGAAGCTAGCGCCACTTTTTCTCACAAGCTCCGAGGATACAGCTATAGCCTCGAGGAGAGGCTTGGATACCCCTTTCGCTTAGGAGCTATTTACTGGTCTCCACTTGCTGGCTTCTTTTTTGAATCGATTTGCTGGAAGCGCAAAAATCTTTCGAAAAAGATGTCGAGCGCAGGTACATTCTTTCCCCAGAAACGTATTCACGTGCGCAACATCATGCCACTTGTGGGCTTAAACGTATCGTATCAGCCATGGAGAAGCGCTTCTTTCCTCATCGATGGATCCTACGCTTATCAATTTGGTGCGATGCGACTAGAATCTTCCTATGAAAGAAACGGCAACACTACCAAAGAAAAGGTGGAAGAGTTTTCAGGGATTCATGATGCAACAATTCGGGGACTGCTGCGCATCAGTCATTATGCCTATATTGGAATTGCAGGAAGTTACCGAAAGCAAAAAGCGAAAGAGAAAACTCTTTCGCGAGGAAAATTTACAGGAATGACAAGAGAGGTGCTTGCCATAAAAACAAGCCTCTCGTTTGTGTTTTAACGCTTGGAGAATTGGAAACGCTTACGAGCTCCTGCAAGCCCATATTTTTTACGCTCTTTCTTCCTAGGATCTCTTGTAAGGTAGTTGAGATCTTTGAGTACTTTTCTAAAGTCCTCGTTCCACTCAACAAGAGCCCTTGCAATCCCTAAGCGCGTTGCTACGGCTTGCGCTTCTAAGCCTCCGCCCTTTACCCGAATCACTGCGTCATATTCACTATCAACAGACATTTTGATGAGAGGGGCCTTTAGAGTATCTTGCATGTAAGACGCTTTGAAATAGTCTTTACACTCCTTCCCGTTGACACGAATTTTTCCGCTTCCCTTCCTAAGTCGTACAGAGGCTACAGCGGTTTTTCTTCTACCAACGCCAATATTTTCTTCTAATAATTTCTTTGCCATATCTTCTTCTTAAATGTTTACTTTGATCGGTTGTTGGGCTTGCATATTATGCTCACCACCCTTAAATACATGCATCTTTTTGATTTGAGCTCTTCCCAATTTTGTTTTCGGTAGCATCCCTTTAACAGCATGTTCAAGAATGTATTCGGGCTTTTTCTGCAGCATCACTGCGTAAGGGATTTCTTTCAACTGCCCTACATGTCCCGAGTGTCTATAATAGTTTTTTTGCGCTTTTTTATTACCAGTAACGAGAATCTCTTCCACGTTAATCACGATCACGCCATCACCTGTATCTTGGTTAGGAGTGAAGTTTGGTTTATGCTTTCCTCGAAGGACTTTTGCAATCTCAGAGGCAAAGCGGCCTAAAGTTTTCCCTTTAGCATCAAAAAGATACCACTTACGTTCTTTGATCGCCTCTTCTTTACTAACAAATTTTGTTTTATCTTTCATTGTTTTACAGTTCCAATAACACACTATGATAAGCAATCATAAAAAAGCAGAAGTTTTTTTTCAAAGCTTTTCCAAGGGAATTTCTACCCCTCTCAAGTTTTTATCCTCTAAAAGATCTACAGCTTCTCCTAACCACGCTTCAGATGGTTCAGAGAGAGCTAGAAAAGATCAAACAGATTTTTGATCAAAACAAGATTTTTTATAAAGAAAGATTGTTTGTTTCCTCGTAGGTTTTGATTGAAAAAATGTCTTTAACTATTTTTGGCAAGAGATGGATCTGACCCCTTTCCTCAACTATTTTTTATAAAAATACGCAATAAAGGAGAAAGAGACAGTTCAATGCATCCAACCAGACAAATGAAATCAACGTTTCACTGATGACGATCTTTGATAAGGCATATGGAATATTGCTGTAAGAATCCCCCGTGTTTTTCCTCGTGGGTAATTTGTTCCCCCTTAATGAGATTTCGTAACTTTTCGCTGAGTGTTTTTTCTGATCTACTCGATAAATTTTTAAACTGCCACGAATGGACTGTAACCCGATTTCGCAATTTCTCTTCACAAATAAAAAGACGTTCCTGTTGCCAAGATCCATCTGAGCAACAAAACCTCAAGTTAAAAACCGTTATCACTTTCTGCGTTAATGGGTCCCTTCCCCAGATAACCGGCTTTTCCTGATTTATGTTATAGGAACCTAATCCAGCTCTTGCATCTTGAAGCTATTTGTGCACGTTAGGAGAATAATTCTCTTGATTGAGCGTATGTCCTGCTGCACTTAAAGCCTCCTTGAAAAAGAGTGGCAAATTGGCATAAGGATCGTTAGAAGAGCGCAGATAACTATTTGGGTTCTTGCTGAAACATTTTCTTGCAACCTTCGATACAATGTTTGTGATAAAGGCTATTCCAGCAAATACTGCAAACACCTTAAGACCATAAAACATGTCGTAAGTATCTTTTGGATGAAATTGCTTTGAATGAACGGATACGTTGAAGGCCATGTCTCTCTCATTAAAGAAATTTAGAAAAATATTTTTACTCGAAATGGGATAAAACTGCAGTGTTTTTTTATTGCGAGATGAGAGTCAGTGCCTTTTATCTCCCATTATGTAAAAAAACGAGCAAATCCCCGATTTTCCTAAAAGCTTGTTCCAGCCTTTTTTAAAGTATTTTTGGTAAAAATATGCAGCAAGGGAGAAGTAGCCGGTTCAATGCATCAAATCGCCCAAATGAAAGTAGCGTTTCACGCATGACGATCTTTGATAAGGCATATGGAATATTTCTCTGAGAATCTCCAGAATTTTTCCTCATGAGTACTTTCTTGCCTCTTGATGAGGTTTTGTAACTTTTTGCTGAGTTTTTTTCTGATCTACTCAATGAACTTTGAAACTGCGATGAATGAATGGGAAATCGATCTCGCAATATCCCTTCACAAATAAAAACGCCTCTCTTCACAAATTCCATAGAAAACGCTAAGCAAGATCGATTTTTACAAACGTTTTGTAGCTTTTAAAAAGCATTTGTCAACAGGAATGTCTCGAAAAGATTACGTGAACTATGCGCTCATCAGTCGTTGTACTACGTTGAGCCTGCGGCGAAGAAGGTATTCCGTATTCAGTCCTAGACGGAGAACTGGAAACCAGCTTCAACTGAGGTGCGACGTATTGAGCACCAGGTTGAGGATTGAGAGCCAATGCCAAAGGAATTGTAGAATGTCCAGCGATAGGTTGAGGATTTGGAGGCAGTGTCAACTGATGTGTAGGATATTGAGTCATACCCTGAGTACACGGACATTGAGAGGTGGGATGTTGAGCGATAGGTTGACGATTGGAATTAGATCCTAAAAGATCGGGATCAGGTTCTAACTCAGGCATTTCATCGTAATTTTCCTCGGTAGAGAGGAGGGCTGTATTTTGCTGCTTTTGAGTAGTAACTAGACTCTTCGAAGCTCTAGGATCAGCTTCTAAAGCAGACATGCCATGGGATTTTTGCGTGGAAGGAACTGAGGATGTTTTTTCCTCCTGTTTATTAGTCGTTGGATCGGTTCTTGTCCGTTTGTTGGGTTGTTCTTCGCTTTTTGAAACACCTGATTGCTTGTTTGCGAAGTAGGCTTCTGTACCATCAGACAAGCGGAACGACCGTTTTTTTATTATTAAGGCAGGGCGGTATCGGTGTAAGCCGAAATGTAGAATTGTTTCTATTTTTCGAGCTTGTCTTAACATCTCCGGATTTGTGGGTCCGTGCAGTGCCGATGCGATGTCTAGATCAGAATCTTTCGCTAGATTAGTCGGAACACTCATGGGCATAGTCTCTCTAGGAGTAGTTTGGTAATAATTTGTATTGAGATGGATAGGGGGGGTGGAACTCATTGCACTGTAATTGTTGATTTTTATGAGAATGATCATAGCATCTAGTCAAAGTTATTTTCTAAAGTTTTTTATTGGCGTAAAATATTAAAATAATTCTTCCAGATGACATTTCCGTAAAAACATTGTTTCTTCTGGTGAGATCGTTATTTTTAGTGAAGACTAAATTTCTAACACAACGCTTAGCCATAAAAACATTGTTTAGAAGAGTTTGTGTATGACAGCAAAAAAATGCCCCAATAGATGCGAGAAAAAAAATCCTTTAAAGAGCCTAGAAGAGAAACTCTAGGCCGTTTTTTTCTTACTATGGTATGCTTCCTTAGAAACCTTTGGAAAATTCTTAGAATACATTTATGAAAAGATCGATCAAAACCTACTACTTCCGCACTTATGGCTGCCAGATGAATGAACTGGATACCGAAATCATGATAGGAGCTCTTAAAAGACGAGGCTTGGTAGAGGCTGCGGAAGAAACGGCTGATCTTGTTGTCTTCAACACCTGCTCTATTCGAGACCTTGCTGAGAGAAAGGTGATGGGAAAATTGGGCCAACTAGGAAGAAAGGAGAAACGGCAGATCATCGGCGTAACCGGCTGCATGGCCATGGCCAAAAAGTCCTCTCTTTTTCGGAAATTTCCCCATTTAGATTTTGTGATTGGCACAAACAATATTTCTGATTTAGACGCCGTTCTCGATGAGGTGATGACCACAAACAGGCAAGTTTTTCGAACAGAAGACCGTTTTGAAGAAAATCTTGACTATCTGGTTGCAGAAAGAAAAGATCCGATCAAAGCGCATGTGTCGATCATCCGTGGATGTGATAAATTTTGCACCTACTGCGTCGTTCCCTATACAAGAGGGCAAGAGGTTTCTCGGGATCCAACAAGCATTGTCGAAGAGTGTAAAAAACTCGTCGATGCAGGGTACAAAGAGATCACCCTTCTTGGACAAAATGTGAACAGTTACGGAAAAGATCGGAAAGACTGGAACTGCCTGTTTCATGATCTTTTGTACCGTTTAGATCAAATTCCTGGTCTTTTACGCGTCCGTTTTATGACCTCACACCCTGTAGATATTACAGAAGAGCTGATGTACGCGGTGCGTGATCTACGCTCATCGTGCAATTTAGTCCACTTTCCCATACAAGCCGGCTCAAGTAGAATTCTGAAAAAAATGCACCGGATTTACACCAAAGAGGAATATTTAGAAAAAGTTGCCAAACTCCGCTCGATTGTTCCCAATGTAGCTTTAGGCACCGACATCATTGTGGGGTTCCCTACAGAAACCGATGAAGAATTTCTAGAAACCTACAAGGTATTTGAAGACATTGGGTATGACGTTGCTTTTCTTTACACCTATAGCCCGCGAAAAGGGACTCCTGCTATGCGCTGGAAAGACGATATCTCTCAAGAAGTAAAAAATGCTAGGCTACAAAGTCTTATGGACCTTTACGCAAAAATTAGCGCAAAAAAACGGGCAGAAATGGTGGGGCAAACCGTGGAAGTCTTGTTAGAAAGAGAGAACAAAGACAAAAAGCATCTCTACGGACGGACAAGATGCTGGAAGAAGGTGATCTGCTCTGCAGATCGGAGCCTAATTGGGCAGGAGATTACTGTGAAGGTGACCGGTTTTCATCATCAAACCCTTTTGGGCGAAGTGATCCAAACAAGTCCTTTACCTATGCACGCTCAATCTGCTTCCTAAATTCTTCCTCTGATAAAATAGGGACTCCAAGCTTTTCTGCTTTGGCAAGTTTTGAACCTGGGTCCTCTCCAACAAGGAGAAAATCGGTTTTTTTGCTAACAGAGTTCTTGATCAGTCCCCCTTTTTGTTTGATGATTTTTCCCGCCTCCTCTCTTGTATACCGCTGCAAAGATCCTGTAAGGACAAAGGACTTCCCGGAAAAGGGGTGCCCCTCTTCGATAGGTTCTTGAGAAAAAATAGGCTCGACTCCTAAGGAGAGGAGGTCTTCGATTTCTTGACGGCGAGTTGGATCAGACAAAAATGTGATCAAAGATTGCGCCGCTTTTTCACCAATACCATCGATAGCAAGCAAATCTTCTTTGCTGATCCTATATAAATTAGATAGGGTGCCAGCTCTCTCTTCCAAAAGCGGCGCCGTTTCTTTGCCCACATACTGAATGCCAAGAGCAAGTAGAAACCGGTGGAGCGGAACCCTTTTCGACTCTTCGATATTGCTCAAAAGTTTTTGAATCGATTTTTCTTGGAAATTAGGCAAGCTTTCCAAATCTTCTTTGCGCAGGCGGTAAATATCAGAAAACCTTTGTACAAGATTGGTTTCAAACAATTTTCTCATCACCTTGACTCCTAAAGAGCCGATATCCATCCCTTGCTTACTTGCATAAAAGATCAGTCTTTGCAATTGAATTTGAGGACAAGTGGGATTCGAGCAACGAACGGCTACTTCATCAGGATGTTTTTCTAAGGGAGCATCACAAAAAGGGCATGTTTGAGGCATGATCCAAGGCTTTGCCTTCTGGGGCCGTTTTTTCCGCAGGACTGAGACCACCTTTGGGATCACATCTCCCCCTTTCTCAATCACTACAGCGTCTCCTATCCGGATATCTTTTCGCTGAATTTCCTCTTGGTTGTGCAAAGTAGCTCGAGAGATCAAGCTCCCCTGTAATAGGGTAGGTCTTAGCTCAGCTACAGGGGTGAGAACCCCTGTTCTCCCCATTTGAAGCGTGATTTCTTCAATAAGCGTTTCCGCCTGTTCGGGAGCAAACTTATATGCGACCGAAGAGCGGGGACATTTCCCTGTAAATCCTAACCGATCGTGGTAAGCAAGCGTATCGACTTTCACAACAATCCCATCGATTTCGAAGGGGAGCTTATGACGAGCCGCCTTCACCTTATCCGCAAAGGCTAAAATCTCTTGGGCGGTTTCACACCTTGCAAAATGCTCTTCTTTGGCTACAGGAAGGCCCAGTTTGCGAAGGGCAAGATGGACTTCATGTTGGGAAGAAAAGGCGTCCACATTTGCCGCGCCATAAAAAACGACTTTGAGTTTTCTTGCTTGCACTTCACGCGGACTAAGCAGCTTGAGCGACCCTGCAGCGGCGTTTCTTGGATTCGCCCAAGGGCTCAGGCCATTTTCTTCCCGATCAAGATTCATCTCTTGAAAATGCTGAATAGGTAGATAAACTTCTCCCCGTAGCTCCAAATCCTGAGGCACCTGCTTCCCTTTTAAAACGAGAGGGAGCGAGCGGATCGTTTTCATATTGTTGGTAATATCATCCCCCATAGTCCCGTTCCCCCGCGTCAACGCGCAGGAAAGTTCCCCTTTTTTGTAGATCACAGACACAGCTACGCCGTCCATTTTTAGCTCCACAGAAAAGGATAAAGCCTCTTTTCCCAAAGTCTTTTTTACCCGATCTATGAACTCCTGCAACTCCTTAGCAGAGTAGGTGTTGGCAAGAGAGCGCATCGGCGTGCGATGTTTTCTTTTGGTAAATCCTTCTGTTAACGGATCGGAAACCCTCTGAGTAGGTGACTGGGGATCGATTTTTTCTGGATGTTTTTTTTCAAATTGATCGACTCTCGAAAAAAGCTGATCATACTCGTAGTCAGAAATCGTAGGATCCGCTTTTTCATAGTAGAGATGGTCGTGATGGATGAGCTCCTTAACGAGCTTCTGGTACTCTTTTTCATCGGAAATAGGGTTCATCGCTCAAACCGATCTAACACGTAAGAGCGCCCCTCTTCGATGAGCAAAGGATCTTTGAGACTTCTTTTTTTCTCGAGGATCTTTCTATTTGCGCTCAAACGAACTGTTTTCAGACCTGGAAGAGATAGATGCACCTTCGCCTCTTTCTTTCCGTGAATATGAATCATACGCATCTTATTTTTTGACCAACTAAAATCGATATGACCTACCCCTTCCACAAAAATACCGGTCATCTTCCCAAAAGGGAACCACTTTTTTGGCAAGAAATGGAGAGTATTGTTTTTGTAGAAAAAAAAGCAGGTAGCAATCAGAGAAGAGCCATAGGAAAACGGATCTTCTAACACAGAAGGAATGCGCAAACGAAATGGATCCTTTTCGGGGCAAAAAATCCCAGAAAACTCGGACCAAAACGTGCGAAGTAACAGATTTTGATCGACAAGAGGAGCCGGTTTTTTTGCTGGATAAAAGGTAGCAATTCTATGCCAAAGAGGCAAAATCTCTTCAAGAGTTCCCCTTCTCCGCACCTCTTCTATCTCTTGTTTTTTATGCGAGCCTAAAGAAAGTTTTTCTTGTGAAAGCGCCGCTTCTTGTACAGGGATCTTTTCTAACGGAAATCCCGAAAAAGTTGTGTTGCAGTCAGCAGGTTTTTTTTTCACAAGGAAAGCAACGTTTTTTTCGGATACAAGATGAAAACGGAAATACCCCTCTTGCGCTTTGCCAGAAATTTCAATGCGCCCGTTTTCTGCGTTCAATACGCAAAGAAACGTAGAAAAAGGACCAGTAAAAGAATGGGTAATCTTCGCGTTTAAAGAGCCATTTTCGAGCAAAATTTCTGTAGGGTAAATTGTAGCCACCCAGTCTGTACGTAAAATAGGCAGTTTGCAGACAAACGAGCGGGAAAAGGGAGCATACTTTCCTCCAATACTTATCGGCATACGCCCTCAAGCCCTGCAGGGGTATTCCGAACAATTTCAACAGAAAGAAGGGTATTCGACTTTAGCCCCTTTCCTTGCACATACACTGGAAGAAAATGTTCGCTATGACCAAAAGATCTTGCTCCTTCTTCGGTTTCCACTAATACTTGTGCCCGCTCTCCGACATAAGCCTCTCTCATAGAAAAGGCTATTTCTTCTGCTTTTCTTAAAAGAAAGGATTTTCTCCTCTGGATTTCCTCTTGAGGCACAGGGTCTTTATAAGTAGCGGCCTTCGTTCTTTCTCTGGGGCTATAGGGAAACATATGTACTTTAGCAAATGAGGCTTTTTCTAACGCATCAATGGTATCTAAAAAATCTTTTTCGCTCTCTCCTGGGAATCCCACAATTACGTCGGTTGTGCAGGTAAAGAGAGGGTTTTCCTGCCGAAGCCTTTGCAAAGAATCAAAAAACATTTGTCGGGTATACTTCCTATTCATCCGTTTCAAAATAACATTCGAACCAGACTGCAGAACAATATGCATGCTAGGGCATGTTTTTTTTCCGCGTAAAATAGCCTCTTTGAGAGGATCGTCCACCTCATCAGGATCTATTGAAGAGACCCGGATACGTTCCAACCCATCAATAGCGTCCACTTCCCAAATAAGGTCAGCAAGGCCTTTCCCTTCGTCAGAAAAATCCCCAATATTGATGCCTGTCAAAACAACTTCTTTATACCCTTGTTCCACAAGGCCACGGATTTCTTCCAAAATCTCTTCGGTTTTTCTCGAGCGGGATCTTCCTCTAACGTACGGAATAATGCAGTAAGTACAAAATGAATTGCACCCATCTTGAATTTTTACAAACGCTCTTGTCCTAGCTGAAAAATGGTCAATTTTGAACTCAGGGTACCTATCCTCTTCTGGAAAAACCTGTTCCACAAGAGACTCTTTATCTTGATTGCGAACAAGCTGGATCGAAGTATCATGCTCTTTTCCAAGCTGCAAAAGACGCTCACGAGCCCCGTTTGAAGAGTCGACCAAGCATCCTGTAACAACTACTTTTGCCCCGGGGTGTTTTTTGATTTCCTGAGCAATTTTCGCTTTCGAGCGCTGATCTGCTGATTGGGTGACTGTGCAGGTGTTGATGATACAAAGATCAGCCGCCTCCCCGTCTTCAGCTCGCGCGTACCCCATCTCACGAAGCTGCCGCTCATAAGCCTTTGACTCATATTGATTGGTTCTACAGCCCAATGTAGTAACAGAAAACTTTTTTTTCATGAAAGGTCCTTACCGTAGCACGTGTTAGTATACAAAAAAAACGGTTGGAAAATCACGAAGAATTTCGAAAGAAAGAACAGCTATCTGAAGATTCTACAAGAAAACTCCCCTGGGGGAAAATCGTATTTTAAATACAAACACTCCTTTCATAAAAAATCTTTAGAAAATAAGCTTATTTAAATGCTATAAGTATTCGCATAAAATACAAGCAATACAATTCAATGAGCATAACGTAATGAGCTCTATCCCCCCTTTCCGTACACCTCCTTATCAAAATCAAAGCATGGACGTTTCCACTGCTGATAGTCCTGCTCATGAAAGTGAGGAACAAGCTTCTATGCATGTTTCGTCCAACATGGTAGACGATGCTACGCTAGGCCTTACAGAAGAGGGGCCCTTCTTTGACTCTGTTTGTACGAACAATAACAACCCTTCGTCAACTCGAATGAAACTGGGAAACCCTACAGATTACGTAACCGTAAGACAAACAGCTAGAGAGATCGAGCAGGAAAGAGCCTATAGAAGAGAAGCTTTATTGGAAGAACAAAGGCGACTTGCTATTCCGAGAAACAATCCGTCAATGAGAGAAGAATTAAAAGGTTGGCCATCAAAAATTCTAGAACGTGTTGGCAGATCTATTGGTGGAGATTCTTCTATTTCGGAAACAGAGGGGAAGCTCTTAAAACAGAGACGAACAGATTCGGAAGATACTAAACTGCAAAATAGATCCTTGGATTTTCTTCAGCAAGGATCCGACCCCATAACGACTTTAGCAGAGGAGAAGCTCTCAAAACGGAGACGAACAGATTCGGGAGATACTAAACTGCAAGATAGATCCTTAGGCTTGCTTCAGCAAGGATCCGATCCCATAACGGCTTTAGCAACCGATTTCAAAGCTCCAGCCATGCCGGCTCCTAATCCTCATCCCACAACTCCACACACGCCGACTAGCTATCTTGATCCTATATACTTAGTATATGATCAGGCCAGGGTCTGCGTAAAATACAACAAGCCTATTACTGAATTTTCCAAGTGCTTAGAAAATATGGTTCGCGGAAATCCACAAGTATTACATAAAGATCATCCGTCTAACTATTACGGAGCATTATTGGACTTAGCTGCAACAAATAGAAACAGTCAATACCTTGAAAAGCTTCTAGAGAAAGGAGCTAATCCAAATACAAAACTCTATCCATACACCCGAGATACTCTTCTTACTCTAAGTTTGAAAAAGGCAGATAGCACCGCAACCGCTTGCCTGCTTCTCGAACATGGGGCTCAGCTAATGTACCCTGATTTAAAAGATGTGGATATTTTTTCACGTGGATATTCGCAAAAGCTACGTAAAAAAATAGTTACGAGGATAAAAGAAGGCAGTAAGAGGCTCGAAAAGATGCCAGCAAACAGCAGGGATATTAACCTTGAGAAACTGTACTTAAAAGTTTTTCGCGACTGCACCTGGTTCTTACTGTATCATGTGTATAGTCAATTTTATCGGCATGCTCCACTCGCTCTTAGCTCAAGAAGCCGTGTTTTGCAGGAAGACCTTGATGAGATTCAAGAAACGATCAAGTTATTCTTAGAACTGATCTCCCTGGCAGGGATATATCATCCATTTGCCACCTACTATCACGAAATTAAGCCTAAGAAAGCTGATTCTAAGAAGCCAGTTGCGCGCAAAATAGCGGCCCCTCCACTGCCTGCTAAATTGCAAGAGCTCAGGCTGGGTTTGTGGCTAATGAATAGAGCGCCTAATTTCCATACGTTGCATCAAAAGACTTCTATGCACGCTACAATGGCCCAACCTAGCATGGAAATCGATGAGAACTTAGAAAAAGCTCTTTATGAAAGGATGTGGGAAGCATTAAATAAGTTATGTTCTAGCCATAAGATTTCTTTGGAGATGTACACCAAAGCATTGAAGGTGGCCTATAAGAGCTTTCTGAATAATGAATACATAAACTTAAAAATACTACCTTTTAGCATCCTTCCGGAAGTATTACAAAAAATCTCAGACATCTTCCCCAAAAGTGATAGTCCCGTTAATCCCAATAATCCCGCTCGTGTGTTGAAAATGATATTGAATACGATTGTAAAGGACAACCCGCCTGCATCTAATTTTGTGCTATGGATTGAAGAATTTACTAAGACTTTCCAATCTAACCTAGCAAAACATCCAGCTCATCTGCAGAAAGTCGAAAAAGTTATCGCAAACAGGGTGCATAATACCTTAACAAGGGAATTTTACAATTTCGATCTATTGTTAGGAATCAAGATTATTAGGAGCCTATCAACTCTTGACACACGCAGCAAAGATGACATAATTATTCAGATAGAGAGGCGGTTTTTCAATGATTACTCTGGTTTCCTTGAAGCTAAGCGGATCACTTCCGATCGAGAACCTTTACCCATATTCCTTCAGCATAACAGTCCAGGTCGTGAAGAACACTTTTCTGCCCTCTTCTTGAATTTAACCTTCTCACATTTTCCCGCCAGATACTTCAATACAATCTTTGCAAATCTGCCCACTGCAGAAAACCTCCTTACAACTCTTAAGTTTTCAAAAGAGGATCTTAAACCTCTTGAGGCTTCAAGAAAGACCTCTTCATCAAAAAAATCCGTTAAGACTTCAAGAAAAGAGATCACTGTAAAAGACCTCCTAATAAAACAATTCCATCCTATCGTTTTTATACGCCATTTTTGGAAAACCCATTACATGGAACAGGTTGCTGCTAGAAGAGATCGAACTTTAGGCATAACACAAAACGAAGAGCGCCTAGAAAAAGAGACCTTGTATCTTGAAGAAAAAATTTTTAAGCATCTATCTGCTTGTTTTAAGGGAATCTCAAAGTTCCGCTCAGATGTCGGAATAAATCGTGTACAAAGGGTCAATGTTCATACCGGAGGGAATACTTTTTGGAAAAAATCTGTTTCGTGTCCGTTTTCTTTTTACTACTCAAGCTGTTTGCTGCTTGCCAATTATATTGATCAAAAAACATTGCGCTCCTGGTTGTTTAAAAAATGGGAGTCTCTATCAGATAGACGAAAAAATCAATCCCAACATCAAATATTTATGAGTGAATTTTTAAAAAAAAATGGTGATCTCATCAAGTATCAAACAGTGATTGAACAATCAACTGGCTTGGGCAATTCCAATATCAGTAGAATACTCGCAAAAATCATCACAAGTTACTTGGTTTTCGCTTACAGTCCGTCATTACAAGAAAAGCTGCGCCCGATCGATTTTAGCTCCCTAAAAAACCTGCCCCGAGAAGCGCAAGTTTTACGTCGCTATTTGTTCTATCCAAAGCTCTCTTTAAAAACAAAGTCCGATCAAACAAAGATGGATCAAGAAGACAGTAAAGTGATCACTCTCACGAATTTTCACCAAACTTATATTGACACAGTTTTCATTCCACAGTACAAGGAATGGAAAGCATCACAGAGATCTTATCCCAATACAACCACTTTTGCTCATTAAAAATCTCTTTATTTCTCTTGGTCAGAAAATTTCGTCTGTTAAATACTAAAGAGCCTTTCTAAATCTTTTTACGCTCCCAGTATTCCCCTGGAGATACGGGCATTTATTTGTTATCAAATCTATTTTGAGGCTTTTGACTTTCTTCTTGCTTGATCCCAACGACCGGTTGAAGCTTGCTCAGCAGACGTTTGATCATGAACTCTATGTAGAAAATATTCGTAGACAACTTCCTTTTTTAATGCTTACGCAACTGCAGATTCCTAATAGTTTCTTAAAGTCTAATGGTTTGTCTTTGGAAGAATACTTCTTGCGGTGATTGCTTTTTTCTTCTTATAATTCTTTAATGACTGAATCAACATCCCCAAATATTTATGGAAGAAATTAGTTTTATCAATATCGCCTCTTCGTTGTTTTTGATTATGAACGCTGTTGGCCAAATCCCCTTATTCCTAGCCATTCTTTCTCCTTATAGCCCTTCAAAACAAAAGTTTTTGATTTTTCGAGAAATGCTTATTGCGCTCGGTGTCTTGATCATTTTTACTTTTTTTGGAGAAAGCGTGCTTTTCTACCTTGGTATCACCCATTCTGTGATTGGTATGGCAGGGGGGATCCTTCTTTTCCTAGTCTCTTTAGATATGGTCTTCCCCAAAGAAAAGGATATAGAAGCGCTCACAAAGTTTGAACCGATGGTCGTGCCACTCGCGATTCCAGTGATCACAGGGCCGGGCGCTATTACAATGTCGATGACTTTCGCTGGGCAAACTAACAGTCCTCTTTTTGTTGCCTGCGCTATTCTTGTGGCTTGGATACCTTCTGTTTTGATCTTGGTTTTTTCTCCTTACATCCAAAAATACTTGGGAGATAAAGGGATGCAAGCGGTGGAAAGATTGGGAGGCATGCTTGTCATTTTGATTGCCATTCAAATGTTTTCCTCAGGGGTTATCCAGATGGTTAAGGATAATTTTTAATCAAGCGATTTTCTAAAAGAGGTTGTATTGCAAAGTGCCACCTCTTTTATCGGTAAAGGCAGTCCTAAATTGCCTTTCGGACAGCCCTTGTTCAAGCAGGCTCAATGAACTGTGAAAACTGCTTCTGAATACGCTCAGGAACCTGAACTTCGATGATGAGATCGTTGCCTTCATAGCTCTTGCTAAGCACTTCCCCCTCTTGCATCAGTTTTGCTGCGTATTGATAATCTTTTTGATCAAAACGAAAAACGAGCCTGCGACGAAGGTTTTGTATTTTTTCCATCATGGCATCGATCAACTGAGAAAAATTCTTCTGCTCCAAAGCAGAAATTTTTACCAGCTTCGGATAACGAAACTGCAACGCAGACGCTTCTTTCGAAAGAGGGAGCTCTGTTTTGTTAAGAACTTGGATCATCGGTTTTTTGTCTGCATGAAGCTCTTTCAGAACTTCGCTTGCAGCGTCAATCTCTTCTAATACAGTTTCGCTAGAGGCATCGATCAAATGTAGAAGAATATCGGCGTGCGCCGCCTCTTCTAATGTACTTTTGAACGCTTCGATGATCCTATGGGGCAATTTACGTACAAAACCTACCGTATCAATGAGAAGAATTTTCTGATTGTTCGGCAAATGGTACACAGTCGATTTTGTATCCAAGGTAGCAAACAGTTTATCCTCTACAAACACGCCTGCATTTGTAAGAGCGTTTAATAAAGTGGACTTTCCTGCGTTCGTGTATCCCACAATCGCAAAGGTGACTAGATGTTCTTTTTCACGGCGACGCCTTTTGATGGAACGATTTTTCTTTAACTCCTCGAGACTTTTTCTTAAAACAGTGATTTTTCTTCTGAGCAGTCTCCGATCAATCTCAATCTGCCTTTCCCCTTCTCCCTTCAAAAAACCGCCTTTGCTCCCACCTACTCTTTGACGACCTAAGTGGGTCCAAAGCCGCTTTAAACGGGGCAGTTGATATTGATATTGCGCAAGGGCAATTTGCATTTTTGCCTCTTTTGTGTGGGCTCTTTGCGCAAATACGGCAAGAATGAGCTCTGTCCGATCCACAACCATTGCGCCTAGAATTTTCTCCAAATTTCGCTGCTGCTGCGGAGAAATCTCATCATCGAAAATGACCAAAGTCACCTCTTCGGCTACAACAAGATCCCGTATTTCCTCAACTTTTCCTTTTCCAAGGAGGGTTTTTGCAGAGATTTTCCGAAGAGGGCATAGCAGTTTTTGTACAGAAAGCAGGCCAAATGTATCGACCAGCCTTTCTAGTTCATCGAGATGCAAGGAAGCTTGCGTTTTTTGTTTTTCCTCGTAAGTACCAATCAAAATCGCCTTTGCAGAAAAAGCTTGCGCTTCGATGAGGCGGCCCCTATCTGCTTGACCACTACTAAATTCCATGCTCACACTCCAACGGTATTTCAAGCCCATCATAGGCAAATTGCATCGATGAAGGTAGCTTGGAACGCTCCTTAAACGCGTCGATCCGATGACAAACATGGGTGAAAAACACTTGAGAGGCGCCCACCTCTTGAGCAAAGGAGATCGCTTTTCTCAGTCCTAAATGGACGTGGGAATGATCCAGGCCGCACGCACTAAGAACGAGGGTTTTCACGCCGCTAAGAGCAGAAAAAATACTCGGTTCATAACGGGATATATCAGTGACATACGCAAAAGACCCAAAGCGAAAGCCTGTAACCCTTGTTGTATCTTGCCAGTATTGGAAATACGAAAAGGGCAAACCGCCAAAGAAAAACTCTCCCTGGTCAGACGGGAGAAACGTGGGAGCAAAAAACTGTTGTAAATAGGATTTTTTCTCAAGCATTTCTCCCGTTTCTTTCGACAAAAAACAGGGAATCTCTCCCTTCTTTTGATACGAAAAAATTCGCAGATCTTCTAAACCTCCGATATGATCATAATGGGAATGGGTTAGAAGAAGAGCCTCAATACCAAACACGCCATAGTTGAGCGCTTGCTGCCGAAAATCGGGTCCTGCGTCGAATAAAATGCGCCTATCTCCTATCCGAAGGAGGCCGCTTGAGCGAAGACGCCATTGCCTTTTGTCTTGACACACTAAGCAGGAACAACCGATTACAGGCGTGCCCATCGACGCTCCTGAACCTAGAAATAAAAAACTTGCCTTCATACAATACACCTTATTGTAACACAAAAAAAGGAAAAAAGGCAGTGAAGAAAGTCTACTTATTTGGTAGGGGGAAGATGGCAGCTTCTGTCATGGACGAAGCGAAAAAACAGAGTATCTCTGTCGAAAAAACCTTAGAAAAAAATGTGCCCGCTATCCACTTTGGAAAAAAAGACACGTTAGTGCATGACGCTCTTCTTTGCGTAAAAAAAGGGGCTCCTCTTTTGATTGGGACAACGGGATGGGAAAAAGAGGCTCCTTGCATCAAAACAGCCTTTGAGAACAGTGGCGTAGCTGCCCTATACGCCCCGAACTGCTCTTTAGGGGTATCCTACTTCATGCATATTGCAAAGCTTGCTTTTTCTTTGCTCGAAAAAGATTCTACATTTCTACCCACCCTTTATGATCACCACCACGAACAAAAAGTCGACGCTCCTTCTGGAACGGCAAAAAAAATCGCACAAGACTATAAGCAGATTACAGGACAAACCCTACCCATTTTCTCATCACGGGCAGGCTTTCATCCAGGAACGCACCAAATTGTGTTTGACTCTCCTTATGAAACGCTTTTCCTTAGGCACGAATCGAGAAATAGGAACGTTTACGCGCAAGGCGCTCTCTTGATGGCAAAATGGCTAGAGGGGAAGCAGGGATTTTTTACGATGGATGATTTTTTTACGAGGAATACATGAGCTACTACCTGGAAAATCCGCGAGGACTCTATACAGCCCTGATTACCCCTTTTCAAACGGGCGGCGAGCTCGATGAAGAGGGCCTGCGCTACAATATAGCCCAACAAAAAGCTTCGGGGGTCCAAGGCATTGTTGTCTTTGGAACAACGGGAGAAGCTCCCACCTTAACCGAAGAGGAAAAAACCCGGATTTTGCAAATTGCCGTCGAAGAGTGTCAAGGTAGCTTACCTGTGATCGTAGGGGCTGGTTGCAACTCCACCAAAAAAACCATCGATCGGGTTAATCGATACAAAGCATACGGAGCGAGCGCCGCTTTAGTAGCTACTCCCTACTACAATTTACCCTCTCAAGAGGGGATGTTTTTGCATTTTTCCTCCATTGCCAAAGAAACAAACTTTCCGCTAATTATTTACAATGTCCCCAAAAGAACCGGCGTTGATCTCATCATCAACACCATCCTACGGCTTAGCGCACTTCCTGAAGTCATTGCCATCAAAGAGTGCCCTAGTAGCTACCCCGCCCTTTCTGATTTGCTCTTTCATACGACGGTTCCCATCTTTTCGGGAGATGATCCCTGGACTTATCCCTGCCTCCTTTCTGGGGGATCAGGAGCCATTTCTGTGATTTCTAACCTCTGCCCCGATACGATGCTCCTTCTCGTCGAGTTTGCTCTCAAAAAAAGGGTGCACGCTGCCAAAAAAGCCTATGATCGCTTATTTCCTGTGATGAAAGCTATGGGCATAGCCGCCAATCCGATTGTCATTAAAGCAGCTATGAATCATCTTTCTATGCCAGCAGGTCCTTGCAGGCTACCCTTAAATCCGCTAAGTCGAGAGCAGGATCAGTTTCTTGTAAAGCAACTCAAAAAATTGGATTATCTATGGAACGTATTCGTGTAGCTCTCTTTGGAGCGAGCGGCTCTATTGGGAAAATTTATAGAGAAGAGCTGCAAAGGCATCCTTTTTTTGAACTCACATGGATCGCTGGCTCTCCAAAGTCAGAAGGAATGGTACTAGATGGCCTACCCCTTAAGCATCCGGACAACCTTCAAGAGATGAAAAAAAACGCCGATCTTATCTTTTTCGCCGCAGATAACCTAGCTGCAAAAACCATCGAACCCCGTTTAAGAACCTTGGGCCTTCCTGTCTTCACGAACGCTTCTTTCCATAGGATGGCGCCCTTTGCAGACCTTGTGATTCCAGAAATCAATCCTAACGCTCTACTTAATTGTTCACTTGAAGGTGAGAAAAAGGCTCTTTTTATTGCAAAACCCAACTGCGCTTTACAAAATATTTTATTGCCCCTTTTTCCTCTCCACAAGCGTTACCAAATCAAAAAGCTGGTCGTTACCTCCCTCCAATCGGTTAGCGGAGCTGGATCTACGCTGCCAGCGCATAGCATTATGGATAATGTGCTACCCCTAATTCCTGGCGAAGAGGAAAAAATTGTTGCCGAAATGCACAAGATTCTGCAAGCCTCCTTCCCATTTTCCGTATCGAGTTTACGCGTTCCCACCTCTCATGGACATATGGCGATCATCCGCGCCTCATTCGAAAAGCGCCCGAAGATCACCGATATTCCCCCTCTTTGGGATCGCTTTATCGGCTTACCTCAGGAATTGCACCTCCCCTCAGCGCCAAAAAAACCGGTCCACTATTTTCCACAAAACGATCGACCACAGTTGAGCAAGGACCGGGATCGGGGTGGTGGAATGACCGTTTCTGTAGGCAAGCTGCGAAGTTCCCCCCTTTTTGATGTAGAATTTTGCGCTTTATCCCATAATTTGCGGCGCGGCGGAGCAAAAGGTGCTCTTTTAGCAGCCGAGCTGTACTCTTACGCCAAACAGTTTCCAGACACGTTTTTGGCCACTTCCTCTACCAGTTGTTTGCCAAAATAGCTATGCAATAAAAGTCCTTTTGAACCAAGTCCTGTAAATGCCCAAGTTTTTTCTCCCATTCTTCGCAAAACGGGTCCCTGTTTCTCTTTCGGATATACTCGGAAACCGGCTATTTTCCCTGTAATCACGAGATCTTTAGGAAGGGAAAAATAGTGGAGCTTCTTCAAAAGGGATAGGGCTTTTTCGTCAGGATCGGGAGAAAATTCCCCCTTTTCATACGTCGCTCCTAGCGCAAACTCATGCTTTTCCCGGTAAGGCGTCAAGTAGGGATGGCCAAGTAACGGATAGGGAAGCTGCAAAGTAGCAGATCGAAATAGCAGGAGCTGCCCTTTGATCAGGTCCAAAGACTCTCTCATCTCTTGAAAAAGGAGCGATCCTGTAGCGAGGATCAGGGCGTCATAATCTTCTTGTCTTACCTTTTGGGAAGAAAAGACAAGCCCTCCTTTTTCTTGAATCGTTTTCTCAAGAGCTTTGATGTAAGCAAGACTATCAATTTGCTCTCCTTCAAGAAGCAAAATGCCTGGAGCGCGAAGACCAGGAATCAACAAGCCTGCCTCTTCTTCTGAAAGAAACTGCACATCGGGATGTTTGCTTGCAAGTTTACGAAAGTGTTTTTCTTGAGAAGGAAAAAGCGCAGGACGAAAGATCCCCTTTTTCCGCCGAAACGCTATCTTAGAAATTTCTTCTACTTCTTGAAAAAGAGCGCCCGTAGACGCAAGGTACTTGTCAGCGTCTCGTTGTCTTACTGGGAACTTGCCCACATAAGGGTGCAAAAACCCAGTAGAAATATGGGAAGCGGCCTCAGCAGTTTCTCGATAGACATGCGCGACAAAACCTTGATCCAAAGCGTGCATAGCAGCGCTTAAGCCCGCATACCCCCCTCCCATGATTGCGAGCTTCATAAAGATTTTTGCCGGATAATCAGCTGGTAACTTTCCGCAGCGAAGTTGAAGAAAAAAATCAAGACAGGAGAAAGAACGAGCGAGATGGGAAGAGCCATAACGAACCAAGCAATGATCTGGGTAAGACCGTCGATATCTCCAAGATAACTCACGCTTGTAAGATGCGCGCTTGTAACAAGAGCGCTAATGACAAGCGTCATAGGCACACAAGCTAAAAGAAACAAACAAACGATCCGAAGGCTTTTTTCAGAAAATGCGCGCACCATCAGGGCCCATTTTTGCTTTCTTCCTGACCGATCAAGAGCAATCAGAGGCGCGGCAAAAAAGAGCAACAAAAGACTCAGAAAAAACAGGACTAACGAACTTAAAATCAGGAGAAAGGGAGCAAAAGAGAGTAACGCGCCAAGCTGCGCTCCTAATCCAGGAATTTCCCGAAAAGCCATCAATACACCCAAAAGAACCCAAGATACTAGATAAATCACAAAGAGAGGCAAAGACAAGTAGAGAGAAGAGAGCAGTAGATCGGATGAAACCTCTAAAATTTTCCTTACGTCATAGGGGAGATTTTTGACCTCATGGTAATAAACCCTCACAAGAACGATCCCTAATGCGAGCAAAATGCCTGAAGAGATAAAAAAAGGGGCAAAAAACAGGCTAAGAGAGACCCAAATCCCTGCGTGTAAAGCAATTGCTTGACAAAACGTATAAATGAAAGAACAAACGAGAAGGAAAGGAAAAACGATCCCCATTTTCTTTTTCGAAAAAGTGAAGTAAAGAGCTCGATGAAAAGCTCCTTCAAAGTCTACAAACTCCATAAATCTGCGCCTAAAATCTACAAAACCATTCTACTACCTACGAGAAAAATTGTATGCTACGAGGGCTCATTGATGCAACCTATCGTTGCAGAAAGGTCTTCTTCAGAGCCGTATTGGAAGATACGCCAATGAAAAAATAGAATGCATAGTAAAACAATCTGTAAATACCCAATTACTTTTTACCTAAACACAATTCAATACTTCATTGCAATAACACAAATTTTGAGTAAAATTTTTAGTAAAATATGACTAGTAAAATTTTTTCTACATCATTAAAAAAACCGCTCTTGTGACCCTGCTTAATAGTCTGTCAGTAGGATAGATCTTCGGCTTTTGGAAATGGGCGTTGATCGCTGATCAATTTGCATGCTAGTTCCCACTGAAACCTTACGTCCATCTGATAGGATCAGGAAAAATGGTAAATTTCTCAAAAACACTACTTACTACGCATGCTTCAATCACTCCAAAGCCAAAAAAGGGAAGCCAAGCGTCAGGTAGCCGATGACTGCACAGTCAAGTCTTGTCTAGGACATTTTAACTAAAAATTTTTGATGATTTTTAGTTAAAACGCCCTAGCTGCTGTTGGCTACTGTTCCTTAGTACTTATCTGTTTGCTAGCTAGATCGTTTTTCTGCATTGAACTCGTGAATAGCAATCATAAACCTGCCAAAAAAACCGCTTTTGTACATTTTTCAAAAAAATCCATGGGAGTTTTTTTTCATAACCTCTACTATTTCTAGGAAAATGTTTTTTTGGAGTGTATCATGCATGTTTTTTTCCTTTTTTTTCTTATTTGCCTCCGCAGTCTATCGGCTGGAACGGTATCTATGGGAGCAACAACTCTTGAGCTATTTGACGAAGAGAGAAATCATCCGGTTGTTGTCGAAATTTGGTATCCTACCGATCCTCAAGAACCGGCCGTTTTAACCACAGAAGAGCAAGAGCATTGGAAGTATGTCTGGATTTATCCACAAGAAGTTCGAGAAGCCCCCATTAGCTCAGCAAAAGAATCCTATCCCTTATTGATGATGTCTCACGGGAATTGTGGCTGCCGATTAGAGCAAAGCTGGTTTGCAGAAGAAATGGTGAAGCGGGGATACATCGTTGCATCGGTAGACCATTTTGGGAACACCTGCTTTGAAAATGATCGCACCTACATTTGCCGATCATGGGAAAGACCTATGGACGTCCGTTTTGCGCTCGATGCGCTTTTAGACTCTCCGATTTTTCGTGAGAAAATTGACATCGATCGGATGGGCTTTTGTGGCTACTCATTAGGAGGGATGACTGGGCTATTTTTAGCGGGAGGACTGGTGAAAGATGTGAAGCAAGAACTTTCTGCCATTTCTCTTGGCAATGTGCCGAAATTTCTCGTAGATAAGGTCCTGGAAAGCGTCGATTGGGATAAAACCTTGGCTTCTTTCAAAGACGATCGGATCAAGTCTTATTTCTTATTAGCTCCAGCCGCAAGCATCTTCAGCCCCGATAGTTTAGAAAATATTTCGGCTCCTGTCCACATCGTTTACACTCTAGGGGATCGAACCCTACCTCCCGAATCTCACGCAATATACGTGAAAGAAAAAATACAACACGCCGATCTAACCCTTGTCGATGATAAGGCTGGCCATTTTGTCTTTTTAAATGAAGTGAGTGACTCGGGGAAAAAGGTTCTACCAAAATGGATCTATGAAGAGGATCCGAGCGTAGATCGAAGGAAAATTTTTTCTGCGGTGGCAAACGAAGCTGAAGAGTTTTTCACCAAAACTCTTGCTACAAGATAAACCTCTTTTATCTAGACTTGCGTATCCGCTCTGCTTCTGTAGAGCGGATTTTTTCTTTCATTTCAGAAAAGTTTGCTAGCAAAATTCCAAAATCAGCCTTGCGGATAGCTAAGACATCTACGGGAGTTTTGCAACGAACGGTCGCTGTTCTTGATCTCTCGTTCAATAGAGACATTTCTCCAAAAAATTCTCCCTCACGGAGCTCTGCGATCCGCTGTTTTTTCTCTCCCTTCAACACCTCAACAGAGCCTTTTACAAGGATATACAGGTAGTCTCCGATATCCCCTTCTCGAAAAATTTCCTCCCCTACTTCGTAATGTAGAGAGGTGATTCCTTGTGAGGGGGCAAGTTTGAGCTGGACGGCTTCGATTGGAACAATCATATCGAGAAACCAAGAGAAGAGAACTTTCAATTTACGGCTCAATCCCGGCAGTTTCATCCAATAGAGAGCCCTCCACAAAAGCCAAGCAAAGAATCCAGAAATCCGAATTTTTCCAAAAAGCTCTGCAATCGCGCTGTTATGTCCTAAAGCGGCAAGCATGCCTAAACATGTAAAGCGAAACTCCTTGATCTCTTTTTCATAGAAAGTAGCGTAAATGTTGTGCGCAAGGACTTTTCCTTGCCGGACAGCGTACTGAGCGGTCGGAGGACAAGAAGCCCCTTCTTGATTAAGATCGGGAATATGGGCGCAGTCCCCGATCGCCCAAATCGAGGATTGGCCTTTGACTCTCATCGAAGAGTCTGCTTCGATTCTACTTTTGACCTTAGGAAGATCCATTTGTTCAATAATCGGATTGATCGAGGAAGGAACGGTAGAAACAACGGTGCGCGACTCAATTTTTTCTCCCGTATTGAGGATGGCTCCTCTGGGAGTTGCTGAAACGAGTTTGGTACCAAAAAGAATTTCCACTCCCCGTTTTTTGAGCAGTTTTTCTGCGTAAAGACTAAGACTTTTGGGCATCTCCTTATCCATCAACCGATCTTTACTATGGACAAGAATCACCCGAATATCTTTTGGATCAATGGTAGAATATCCTTTGCTGAGCCTCCTCACTAAATCGTTCATCTCTGCAATCACTTCTGCCCCTGAGAAACCCCCTCCTCCAACGACGTAGGTGAGAAGGGCTTTTTTGAGCACTGGATCTGTTTGATAAGCCGCTGTTTCTAGGGTTTCTATAATATGATTGCGGAGACTAAGAGCGTCGGCCAATGTTTTGAAAGGAAAGGCGTGTTCATGAAGACCAGAGGAACCTTTGAAATTGGTCACATTACCAAGAGCCAGGACAAGATGATCAAACCAGATCACAGAAGACTTGTGGGTGTACTTTGGCATCATAGAAATTTTTTTCTTTTCTAAATCGACCCATTCAATCTCTCGCACATACACCTGACAACCTTTTAGCAATCTCGAGAGAGATGAAATCGTATCCAAGATACCAATGGCGCCACCAACAACTTCGGCGAGCATCGGTTGATAAACAAAGTAGTTTTCCCGGTTGATCAAGATGATTTCGACATCTTTTTTTCTGCGAAATTTTTTGATCAGGTGGATCGCGGTGTATACTCCGCCAAATCCTCCACCTAAAATGACAATTCTTTTCATAATTTCCGTATAACATGAATCAGAACATTCTAGTAAATGAAAAACTACGTGAAAAATTTGCCCCCTCACATTTTTATGAAAATCTTGCATTCAGAGAAAAATTTTTCTAAGCTATTTTCCTTTTTATTTCTTATGAGGTGTCTATGAAAAAATATTGGTCATCCTTTCTTTGCGCATTTCTATCCTTTTGTGTCGCTTGTCAATTGAGCCATGCCTATCCCACAGAAGTTGCGACCTTTCAAAAAGTGGGACAGGCTTTTCTAAGCACCTATCCAACAATTGCCCACTTGAGTCAGGAAGAGCTCGTCAACCTTTCTACCGATTGGCAAAAGAGACTTGCTAAACAGCTCCACGTAAACAACGATTACCGGGTGCTTGACCCAGAAAAGTTACGCTTTTTAGAAACGCTTTTAGAAACAACTCCTGGAAAAATTGTGATGCGCCATGGGGAGCAGCAACCATCAAAGCAGGTGGAATCGATCACAAGTCTTCAAGAAAAAAAGATCGCTATGATGCGCCTTCCCGACAACATGCAAGACCCTCCTACGACCCGATCCCTAGTAGAATTTTTTGGCTCGATGATCGGATTTCGGTATATACAAGAGCGACTAGACAAGGATCTAAGCATTCTTAGCTCAAAAAACTACCGAGCAAAAATCCCTGCAGAACTTCTAGGGGGTTTCCTAAATGTTTCTACCGATACAAAGCGGTTCTTGCAATGCATCAACTACCCCCCAGATGATCAAATCTCCACGCAATCCTTATTGAGAGAGCTATCCCTTGGCATGCTCCCTTGGGAACAAGAATCGATTGATTTTATTGTAGGACCAAAAACATTTGAAAGAATCGTGGAGGACATGCGTACGTATTTAGAAGACATACAAACCGGCATTGGCATCGCTTTCACCCACACCCAACAAATCAATGCGACTCAGCAGCTCGTCTCATCCCCGATTCGTCGGGTGAATTACTACGGTTTTATTGCTGTTGTTGGAGAAAATGTGCATGTGTTCCCCGAAGGACTTTACGCTTCTTCTGGAGATTGACGTAACCTTTTTTTCTCTGAGCGCCGCTGCTTTTCTTCGAGCATTTTCTTTTTTTGCCGGGCTGTTTTCTTCCTTTTTTGTTGGCGCACCTTTTCGATGGTCTTTTGCCGGCTACTTTTTTCCTGGAAGATTTTTTCTTCCAGCTTTTCACAAAGGATCCTTCTTGCAAAAAATCGGTTATCCTCCCGAAGGCGCACTTTTTGACACTTCACCTCAATTCCGGTAGGTAGATGTTTTAGGTAGACACATGTGGCGCTTTTTTGCAGTTTTTGCCCCCCTTTGCCCGATCCGATCAAAAATTTCTCAACAAGGTCTCCCCCTCCAATGCCTAGCGCCTCCATCCGCTTTACAATTTGTTCCCATTTTTCTTTAGATATGGACATAAAAAATCCTTTAATAAAAGATAACATTTAGATAAACCATCATAAAGTATCGAAAAATGAGACAATTTATTCTATGTTTTTTATTTCTATGTTCCTTATACCCGACCCAAGGATTTAGTGTACTTTCCCCCTTGAACGAAAGCATTCGTGATATGCAACAAGTTCTCCAAAGTAGAGAGCTCCAAAAATTGCCTGCTTCCGAGGCTGTCGAAGAAATTGTACGCACCGACACAGGCTTTGTGGTGTTTACCAATACCTACCGGATCACGATCGAAAAAGAGTACAAAAAGCGCTCCTTTTTAGGACCTAAACAATTTGAGCTCCGTTTTTCTCCCCCAGAGGAATTGTGATCTGCCCTTCTCCATTAGCCTGCATCTAGAAGTCCTAAATATGGAAAATCGGGGGGTTTCCCCCGAAATACTCGACTTGAGGAATCTCCCCTTTCGGAGAAATTTCCTTTTCCGGGTAAGCAAGACCTATGTTATGATGAGATCTTGCTTACAGAAAATATCTTTATGAGCTTAAATCGATAATAAATCTATGACCTTTTTTACGAATCATTATTTATGGATTTTACAGTCTTTTTTTCTGATTTTTTTCACAATAATTCTGACCTATGTCGAAAAGGTGATCTACCGGAAACTTCTTCCAAAAGTACAAAAAACCAGGAAAATTTGGGATAAAGAGCTGCTAAAAGCGGCGCACCCTCCTTTAACGACTACGATCTGGCTACTCGGCCTCTGCTTTGCTGCCGAAGCAGGGGGCAGGTACGTAAATCACCCTTTCTTTACAATTATCCCAAAATTCCTACGGGAAATGGGGATCGCCTTTCTGTTTATCTGGTTTTTAGTCCGCTTTATTCGAGGAATTGAGGAGAGCCTTCTTGCCGAAGAAGCGCGGAAATCGCGCATGGACAAAACATCTGTGCAAGCCATTTGTCAAATCCTGCGCCTATCGGTGATCATTACAGGGGCGCTTGTCCTCTTAAGCGCTTTTGGAGTCCCCCTTTCTGGGGTAGCCGCCTTTGCAGGGGCTGGGGGACTTTCTGTCGGTTTTGCGGCAAAAGATGTGATTGCTAACTTTTTTGGTGGCCTCATGATTTTTCTCGATCGCCCCTTTAAATTAGGAGATTGGATCCGTTCTCCAGACAAAGAAATTGAAGGGACAGTAGAAAAAATCGGGTGGAGGCTCACAAGAATCCGCACCTTCGATAAGCGCCCCCTATTTGTCCCAAATGCGGTGTTTTCCACCATTTCGATTGAAAATGCCTCCCGCATGAAAAACCGGCGTATCAAGGCAACGATTGGCGTTCGTTATCAAGACGCAAAACATGTGCGTAAAATTGTGACCGATGTAGAAACGATGTTAAAACATCACCCAGATATCGATTGGTCGCAAACGTCGTTTGTCAACCTCATCCATTTTGGTTCTTACTCACTCGACTTCATGATCTACGCATTTACCAAAACGACCGACTGGATCCGTTTTCAAAGAATCCAAGAAGAGGTTTTTTTAAAAACCATCGATATCATTCTAGAAAATGGTGGAGAATGCGCTCTACCCTCTACAAACGTTTTTGTTCCCGATTCGGTACTTTTACGGCAGGCGAACCCCTCCTCCCCTTCTTAAGCACTTTGATCGTGACTGTAGAAAAGGCGATCTTGATGTTTTCTTGTGTGATGTCCACTTGCCAGACTTGGATCGATTTTCCTAAGCGAATCGGAGAGGCTGTTGCGAAAACAACGCCTGTTTGCGCTCCTTGCAAATGGTGGATCTCCAAATGGAGCCCCACTGGCCTATAACGCTCTTGATCGACGCAAAAATAGGCAGCCATCGAACTAACACTCTCCGCTAACGCCGCGCTAGCGCCCCCATGCAGATCCCCAAAGGGTTGTTGGGTTCTCTGAGTAATGGCCATTTTTGCAGACAAAGAACCCTCATCAACAGAGCAATACTCAATTCCCAAAAAGGCGCATAGGGAATGTTTTGCCAGCTCTTGCAATTCATCTAATCGGGGTTTCTTTGTCCACATAGGTTTTTTTATGCCATCTTTTGTAGGAATCTTTCAGGTGAATCACAGATAAAATGCATAACACGCCTCCAATGATGTAACCAAACAGCATAAGCGCGTCATTCAAAGACTGAATGTACGCTTGCCGGTAGATATAGTCAATGATCTCCTCTTGGGCTCTTAAGGCTGCTTGCCTAGGATTTGCGGCAAAAACGCTCTGCTTCAACCGAAAAAGACTCTCTTGATAACCGCTTAAAGAGCGTTGTACCGGCTCCATAAAAAGTTGCCGGTGGTAAACGTTTCTCCGAATCGCGACAATGCCTAAAACAGAGCCTCCAAACGTTGCTCCTAACTGCCGAAAAAATGTGACAAAAGTCGCTCCATCTGAGCTTAGGTGTTTTGGCAAAGACTGCAGCGCAGCTGTAGTCACCGGTCCAACAGATACCCCTAAAGCAGTCCCGCGCAAGATGAGCAAAAGTCGAATCGTATTTTCTCCCGATTGAATCGTCAGTACATTATTGAGCAGTAAACTTGCTACAAGTAACCCTAATCCAATTAGGCTCAAATATTTGGCGGTTAATTTTTTCATCAAATAGCTGCCAGCCAAGCTTCCTATTCCGAAAGGAACTCCGTAAAAACACACGGTTCTCCCCACCATGAAATGGTCATAAAGAAGCCCCCTTTCTAAATAGTATACAGAAAAATTGACACTAGAAAACGCAATCATACCCAGCGTAAACAAAGTGATGCAACCAAGGGTGAATGGAGCGTAACGGAAAATACGTAGAGGAACAACCGGGTTTTCGGTGAGACTCTCGATCCATATCATTCCGATTAAACAGATCAAAAAACTTCCCAAACAGGCTTGGATGTAGGGAGCCCTCCAACCTTCTGCAGTAGAAGGCAAGTTGCCGTCCGATAAAGCAACCAGCATGAAAAACATCCCACTGATAAACAACAAAAACCCCCAATAATCGAAAGGTCCTCGGTCCACTTTTTCCGTTTCTCTTTGAAAAAATAGTCCTAAAAAAAACGTAAGAAGACAAATAGGAATCAGGGCAATAAAAGCCATCTGCCAAAGGAGATACGCACCACAATACCCAGAAAAAATCCCTCCAAAACCGAAGCCTATGATGATCGATATACCAAGGTATAGATTCAATACGAGGGTCAAGCGCTCTTTAGGAAATTCACGGACTAAAATAGCAAGACAGGTCGGAAAAATCATTCCAGCGCCCACCCCTTCTAACAAACGGGAACCAGCAAGAAACAAAAAGCTTTTGGATAAAACCACCCCAATCGTCCCGATCGTGAAGAGCAGGTTCCCGATACAAAACGTTTGTTTGTAACCAATCCGGTCAGCAATTCTATTGCCGACAGGAACAAGCGAATTTGTCCCCAAAAGGTATAAAGTAGTGATCCACGATGATAAACCGCCATCAATCGCTAAGTTTTTTGTGATCACACTTTGTAAAATCACAGTAGTGTTTGAGGTGAGAAAAGCAAGCGTTGTCGCCATCGTTAAGCTAAGAAAAACGATCCACTTACGCAAAGGGTGACTTTCAGGTAATAAGGGCTCTATTTGAGAAAACATTAGCGAACCTGGATGCTAACTTCACAGCTCATCCCAGGAAATAGGTAGAGCGATTCTTGAGGCTGTTCCAAAAGAATCTTCACCGGAATTCTTTGCACGACCTTCGTGAAATTGCCCGTAGCGTTCGAAGGAGGAATCAACGCAAATTTTGCAGCAGATGAGGGCTTAATTGCCCACACCTTCCCCGAAAAAGTCCGGTTTGGATAACAATCAACGGAAATCTTGACCATATTTCCGAGCTCTACATTGCGCAATTTCGTTTCTTCTAGATTTGCGGTAATCCAAAGAAACTCGAGCTGATGGAGGGTGAATAAAGGAGCGCCTATCGTAGCTACATCTCCAGGAAGGATCCAACGCTTTGCAATGTATCCGTCGCGAGGAGCATAGATCTTTGTATGAAGAAGCTCGGCGCAGATCACCTCTCTACTTGCACGACTTTCCTCCAAGGTTTTTTCAGCCACCTTGACCGATTGCGCTCCCACAAGATAATCTTTTTGAAAGTGATCAAAGGTCAGAAAAGGGATGATATTGTTGGCAAACTCCTCTTCTGCGATCAAAAAATCATCCCGCAATTTAGCAAACTGCGCCTGCTCTTTTTTTACCGTTTCTTCTAAAACGGCAATGCGCGCATTGGCTTGGGCAAGCTTCGCCTCTAAAATCGATGCGTCGAGCTCGACTAAGAGATCCCCTTTTTGTACAAACTGCCCCTCTTCTACATGAATCTGCGTAATTCTCCGCTCAATATCTGCGCTCACCTGCACATCGTAGCCTTCAATGTACGCGTCATTTGTCCACACAAAGTCGCTCGGCAAAAAAAACCAAACAGCGATTCCGATACAAGCAAGAACGCTTCCAAGGAAAATACACAGCTTCAAAAAAGTTGTTTTTCTAAAAGATTTTTTACAGGCAGGTTCCATATCATCAGCCACTATTGCTCCAGGTTTCTTTTACCTATAGTGGATCTTTTGTAATAATTACAAAGCATTCACAAAAAAGTTTGGCTAAAAATGCTTTTGCGCGCCATCTTCGATCATCTGTCGTTTGCGACTAGAAATCGATGCTGCAACCCACTTCCTTGAAGAGCTAAGCACTCTGTTCTAGTCTTCAGGAAGGTTCGTAAAAAATTTGCATCATCCAAAAGAAACACCGCCGCCTACAAAAGAAATGTTCAGACCCAATAGATCTATGAGGATAACAACAGGAACCCGTATTACTTGCTACTCAGGCTCGTGCTTAAAAGAAGAAGAATCCTTGAGCAGAGGAAAAAGGCTATTAGAAACGCCCTTAAAGAAAGATTTTTTCAGAAGCTTTCAGAGTAAACCATTGGCTAAGAGTCTTTGAAAAACGCATTTTAGAAAAAACATATTTTTTAAATAAAAAATAAATAATTTATTTTTTATTTTTAAATGGATTTTTTTATCTATTTAATTTATAATTAAATAATGTTAATTATTTTTTTATTTCTTTCTATTGTTTTCTCACCAA
>JBCAXK010000002.1:0-81772 GCA_038534095.1 Chlamydiota bacterium
CGACAATTTCATTCGCTTTGAGCATGAACTCTTCGACAAGTTGGTGAGTGATATCGTACTCTTCTTGTACAAGCTTGATGGGCTCTCCCTTCGGATCTACAAGGATTTTTGTATCGTTTAAAGAAAAATCAATGCTGCCCCGCTCTCTTCGTTGCTTTTTCAAGAGTTTTGCTAAGGTTACAAGGAGCTCCAAATCTTGTTTGAAAGGACTCTTTTTTTCCCCTTGTAGGCACGCAAGTGCGTCGGGATAACTCCAACGTTTTTTACTACGGATTACGCTCCTTACAATCGTTTTTTCTTGCAAAAGGCCCTCAGCATCAAAGCGCATAAGCACAGAAACGGCTAAACGGTAGACATTTGGTTTAAGACTACAAAGACCATTGGATAAGTTTTCTGGAAGCATGGGTACGCATTTTCCAGGAAAATAGGTCGAATTAGCCCGTTTTTCTGCTTCTTGATCAAGAACTGTCCCCATCTGCACATAGTAGGCTGCGTCGGCAATGTGCACTCCTAAATGAAAGTGTTTCTGCTCATCTACATGAATCGAAAGGGCATCATCAAAATCTTTTGCCGTTTCTGGATCAATCGTCATGGCTCGAAGTTGGGTGAGATCGACCCGTTTTTCCCGTTCCTGTTTTTTGATGGAAGAGCCCCAGTTTTCGGCTTCTTCTAAACAATTTTTAGGAAAAGTGTGGGAAATGCCCTGCTCATAACAGGCAAAGAGGGGATCAGACAGGGGCTCCTGAATAGAACCAATTGTTCGGGAGTAGGTCGCTTCCCAGGTATTTTTTTTTCGTTGAATGGCAACAAGGATACGGTCGCCAATCGCAAAAGGCTTCGCAGGCGTTTTCCCTGTTTTTGACATCAGTATGAAATGGTCCTGGTTGAGCGAGGGGAGGTGTAGCTCATAGTGGGAGGCGTTGATGCCCATCACCAATGCTGGGAAAAGCGTTTTTTTTCTTTCAATCACCCTCAAGACTTTCCCTTCAGGCCCCTTAGGACTAGAAGAGTTTGTGATCTCAAGTTCGACAATATCTTGATCAATGGCTGTAGAAAGAAATTGTTTGGGGATGAAAACATCCTGCTTTTGGGCAAACGATTTTTCTAAGCGAACAAAGCCAAAGCCTCTGTGATGAACAAAGATTTGTCCTGTCGCTTGTCTATTTTTGGCCTGCGGGCTTTTCCGTTTCGGTTTTTTTCTTGTCGATTTTTTTCGTCTCAATGAGCGCTCTTCGTGCAAACAACCATGTAATCGATTATAACACACTTATTTTCCAAAGCAAACGATCGCCTAAATGATCGGAGGTAAATCCACATATTGACACCTCTAATTCCTATCTGATATGGCCCTATCGGCGCCACTTCTAGCCCTTTTTGTAGTCTATTTTCAAGATGTCAAAAATTAGAAATGGCTGAAGGTTGGTCTCTCAAAGCATTGCGCGACTGCTTCACCGAAAGAAAAAATGTGACTAGACTATTAAAAAATGATCAATATAATACTTAACATTTTATTTGGTATTAAAGTCTTCTATGAGCCTTTCCATCCAACAAAATCCCACAGAGTTTCTTCAGCAATTTCATTGTCTTGTTCATCGTAGCGCTGTTGCTGAATTAAGTTTTTGGGGCCGTTTTACTGTCACCTTTCAAAATAGTGGTCATCAAGTCACCTACCCTTTTTCCGAGTTAGTGCGCCCTATGATGTTTTTGGGAGTTTCTTTTATTGATCGCTTGCACTCCGCAGGATCATTGTCTGCTTTGGTCTCAAGGAAGAAGGCTTTAGAGATTTTATCGAGAATGCGCTTGCTCTATCTCGAACGGGAAAAACAACTCACTAGCGCGCAGATTTTTACAAGAATCATTTTAGCCTTCCATAAATTTTTTTCTTGGATTTTCGGACACTCTATCCCCGAGAGAATCGATTTTGTGGAGTCTCTGATGCTCTCATTTTCTCAAGAGCAATGTGAACAGATCAGCATCACAAAATACTTCCCTTCAAAACGTTTTGGTTATGACCGGTCAATTCAAGATGGGAAAACTACTCGTTATGTGATCAAGAAAGACTTTTTTTTCCGTATTGTACAGGGTGAGATAGACAATGCAAAGGAAATCGATAAGAGGGCCGGCGGGCCCCCTTCAGATACAAGTGATGGAGGTTCACGCTCCCCATTCTCTGAACCAGCCATCACTATGGGAACAGGTAGCCTTGGATCTGGGCAGTTTGCTGCAGGGTTCGATGTAAGTTCCCTTGATGGCTCCTCTGGAAGACACACAAAAAGTCTTTCCCAGCAGTCAATAGGGTCTCACACCTGATGCAAGTTTTGCTGATGGAAGCAAGACAGAGCGTTTTTCAATAACATCACAACCGTCATCGGTCCTACTCCGCCAGGAACGGGAGTGATGAAAGAGGCTTTTTTCTTTGCCTCTAAGAAGTCCACATCGCCGATGAACTTGTTTTGTTTTTTACATGTAGAGATGCCTACGTCGATGATCACAGCACCTTCTTTGATCATGCTTCCTTGAATCAGATGGGGCTTCCCAGCAGCAACAATGAGAAGGTCGGCTTCCTTAGTGTGCGCTCTTAGATCGATAGTTTGACTATGCACCATCTTGAGGCTTGATGGCGCAAAATGTGTTTTTTGCATGAGCATCGCCGCTAGAGGTTTGCCTACAATATTGCTTCTTCCCACAATCAGAGCGTTCTTTTCTTGGTAGGAAATGGGAAGAGTTTCTAGAAGGGCGCAAATGCCTGCTGGCGTGCAGGGGCGTATCCCCTCTTTTTGTCCTAAAAGCGTTTTTCCCATGTTGAGCGGGTGAAAGCCATCGACATCTTTTTGAGGATCGATACTTTCGATGATTTTTAAAGGGCAAATGTGGGGAGGAAGAGGCATTTGCACTAAAATTGCGTGCGTATCTTTGTTGCTATTTTCGAGCGCAATTTCGTGGAGTAGATCCTTTTGTGAAAAAGTGGATCGAAACCTGCGTACGCAAGAGCGTACGCCGACTCTGTGGCATGCTTTTCTTTTCATAGAGACATAGGTTGTCGAAGCAGGATCTTCTCCCACCAAAAAAACTGTGAGCCCAGGCGAGATGTTTTGTTGTTGGATCTTCTGCTTGATGGCCAGCTCTATGGAGGCCGCGATTTTCTTCCCCTCGATGAGCGTCATGATTACTCTTCTAAAATCCTTTGTAACTCTTGATGAACCTGCCCATTCGATACCAAAACGGGTTGATGCTCGTCAATATTTAGGGGCTTTCCTTGCCACGTGGACACTTTGCCTTCGGCTTCCTCAACGATTAAGACACCGGCAGCAAGATCCCAGGGTTGTAACACGACTTCAAAAAAGGCATCAAACCGCCCGTCAGCTACGTAGGCTAGGTCGATCGAAGCAGCGCCCAGTCTTCTGATCGGAATACCATGCTGAAGAACGCGGCTGAGTTTTTCGATGCAGTGTAAAGGATCTTCGAGCAAATTGTAGGGAAACCCTGTCCCCACAATCGCGTCGTTTAGCTGATTTGTTTTGGTGACACGTAGCCTTTTCCCATTTAAAAAGGAGCCTTGCCCTTTTTCTGCAGTGAAAATTTCTTCTGTGATGGGCTGATAGACGACGCCAAGAAGGATTTCTTCCTTCCATCTACATCCAATTGATACAGAAAAAACAGGGATGGTGTGGGCAAAATTGACCGTGCCATCGAGAGGGTCGATCACCCATTCAAACTTTGGGGTCGCTTCTGAAGCCGAAGAGCGTAGAGAACCTCTTTCCTCAGCCAGGAAGTGATCTTCTGGAAATTCTTTTTTGAGGGAAGAGATAATGAGCTCTTCTGATAAGTGATCATAGTCGGTGACAAGATTGTGCCTGCCCACTTTTTCTTGAATAGAAAAGGAGTGACCAAAGCCTCTTTTGAGCAGCGCACCTGCTTCCAATGCGACGCGCAAAGCTGCCGCAGATCTTTTCTTAATTTCTATCGGGTCAATCATAGAGAGTTCTCTTTTTAAGGGTTAATGAGCGGAATAACAAGGAGCGCAAAGCGAGCAAGAAGGGCGCCAGCGAAAAACATAGAAAGGCAAAAGCTCCATCGATCAAGGCGCTAAGTATTGCTCCTAAAATGCCTTCAGAAAAAAGGGTGGTTTGTTTCCCGCTGATGACAAAAGAAATAAGGGGGAGCATGAGCGAAAACAGGAGCGAATAAAGGGAGACAAAGAGACTAAAGGACAAGGGAGAATCGTCGAAAAAGTGGTCCCGATAGCGGTAAGCCGTTGCTGATACAAGTAGGTGGGTGTAGGAAAAAACCCCTGAAAAACTCCCAAAAACGAGATCATAGAAAAGGCCTATTAGAGAGGCGCTCCACATGCTTACAGCAAAAGAAGACTGCAAAATGGTGAAACCGATGTAAGGAAAAAAATGGTGGAGAGGGAGCCATGGAAGCGCAATGGGAGAAAATAGAAAAACAGAAGCATTGAGAAAAAAAACAGACGTTTTTGCAGGTAAGGACTTGATGAAAAAGGAGGGGATCAATACGCACCTTTTGAAAACACGAGCACTTTGATCGTCTGTCCGATCAGTTTCATGTCAAAAAAGAATGAACGCCTATCGACATATTGCTCTTCTAATAAAACCCTTTCTTGCATCGAAAGGAGGCTTCTACCAGACACTTGCCAAATGCCTGTGATTCCAGGTTTGACCGATAGAATTTTTTTGGCTTTTTCTTTCACATATTCTTCGATTTCATGAAAAAACATGGGCCTTGGACCCACAACGCTCAAATCTCCCCAAAGCACGTTCCAAAACTGGGGGAGCTCGTCTAAAGAAGTTTTGCGTAAAAAGCGACCAAAGGGGGTGATTCTTGGATCATTTTTCAGTTTGCAAAACGCTTGCCACTCCTTTTTCCACGACTCGTTTTTTGCGAGCAGATCTTGTAGAAGGTTTTCTGCATTTTTTTCCATAGTACGAAACTTATAGAGATAAAATGGTTTACCTTTTTTTCCAATGCGAATTTGTTTGTGTATGATTGGACCCCGAGAGGTGGAGTACACCCCGATAGCAATCAACAAAAAGAGGGGAGAGCCAATGATCAGTAGTAGAAGGCTAAAGACGAGATCAAACGCCCGTTTACTCTGATCCTTGAGCCAAGATGTTTGTAAAAAACAGCGATGTGTTCTAGCCATGCTAATACCTTCGGTGAAGAAGACGCGTTGCAAACTCTTCTAAAGCGGTTGTTTCTAGCGAACATTGACGCAATTCTTCTAAAGCAAGATTGTACCAAAAGGTGGCTTTTTCTTCTGTTTTTGTGACGCCGTATAGGGAAATGCTAGTGGTTTTTCCGTTTTTTTCATCCGAACCTACTGGCTTGCCTAACGTTTTAGGAGAGCCCGTTTTGTCTAGAAGATCGTCGGTGATTTGGTAGCCAATGCCAAGAGCTCTTCCAAAACGGGATAAGTGCGTTTTGACTTTTGGGGAGGCTCTTGCGATTTCTGCCCCAAATTCTGCAGCAGCTTGTATTAAAGAGGCCGTTTTTTTTTCGTGCATGAAGAGCATCTCATCCTCTTGTAAAGAGCAGCCTGTTTTTTCAAGGTCAAAAAACTGCCCTGCAATCATCCCCAAACCTCCCGAGCGTTTAGCAAGAATTTGCGTCAGTGCCACTTTTGTTTCTGCGGGCAGGGGGCTTTGGGCGAGGGTGTCAAAACTGAGCGTTAAAAAGAAGTCTCCTAACAGGAGCGCCGTGGCTTCGTCAAATTGTTTATGAATGGTCATCCGGCCCCTTCTATAGTCATCATCGTCCATGCAGGGGAGATCATCATGGACGCAAGAATAGAGATGGATGAGCTCAATAGCCAGAGCGGGGCTCATGAGCGCGTTTTCATCGAGGGAAAAGAGCTGCCCAGAGAGTATGACGAGTTGCGCTCGCATCCGTTTGCCCCTCCCTTCGATGCAGTAAAGGGCCGCTTCTTTGAACTTTCCTAGCGCAAGATGATCCGACAAAGATCGCTCGACCAACTCAATCAATCTGGTTTGTAGACGTTCCAATACCAATGTAGATAAATCCTTGACGCGTAAGTTCTTGTTGATTGTACTGATTTCTTCCATCGAGCAGTAAAATCGGATCTTTTTTCCGGGGGATTTTTGAGAAGTCGATCGACCGGAACTCTTTCCATTCGGTCACTAAACAGATTGCATCGACGTTTTTTGCCGCTTCCAAAGCATTTTTACAAAAAGTGATGTTGTTTGTACTCGGCAGTTGCCTTTGGATATTTTGCATGGCTGCAGGATCAAAGACTTGTAAGCGGGCTCCTTTTTTTTGCAGCTCTTCAATGATTGTGAGTGAGGGAGCTTCCCGAATATCGTCGGTATCGGGCTTGAAAGAAAGTCCCCAAAGGGCCACCACTTTTTCTTCCAGGCCTCCTTGCGCAGCAAAGTAACGCTCCAAAATCTGGGCGGTCCGTTTCTTCTGACGTTCATTGATGCTTTGCGTAGCGCGCAACATGGGAACAGAGATATTCTCTGTTTTTGCCATATGCATAAGAGCCGATAAATCTTTTGGAAAACAAGAACCTCCAAAGCCGATGCCTGCGTACAAAAAATGGACGCCAATACGAGAATCGGAACCAATGCCCTTCCGAATACTTCCAATGTCGGCTCCTAGAGCCTCTGCAATATCGGCCATTTCGTTCATAAAAGAGATTCTAGAGCTAAGCATCGCATTTGCGGCGTATTTAGTTAGCTCCGCAGAAGCGATATCCATCGCAATCAGCCGGTCGCGGCTGAGCATGAAGGGCGCGTAGACAAGGCGTAGGATCTCTTCAGCTTTTGGGTTTTCTACCCCAAGGATGATCCGATCAGGCTTCATGCAGTCGTAAACGGCAGATCCTTGCTTGAGAAATTCGGGATTGGATGCGATAGCAAAAGAGGCAGCTTGGTTACTTGCCTTTTCTATGAGCTTTTTTAGCGTGTTTGTCGTGCCAACAGGCGCGGTAGATTTGTTGACAACAAGAAGAGGAGTAGCTCCGCTCTTGTCTCTATTGGCGGCTCTTAAGTGTTCTCCAAGAGTGTTTGCCGCAGCAAAAAGATAGTCGGTGTTGCAAGATCCATCGGGATTTTCAGGGGTCGCTACGCAAAAAAATGCGATATCGATTTCGTCTAATGGGGGGTATTTCGAAAAAAATTGTATCCGTTCTTGCTGGGCGCATTCTACAACGATTTCTTGTAACCCGGGCTCATAGATCGGTAGTTCCAAGTTTTGTAAAGAAGCGATTTTTTGCTGATTGCAATCAAAGAAAAAGACGTGATGGCCCATTTTTGCAAAAGAGGCGCCAGTAACGAGGCCTACGTACCCGCACCCTATCATGAGAATGTTCATACGCACATCTTAACGAAGGAGGCCTTCATGAAGCAATCGTTTTTCCTGACATAGACTCGCAAGCGCGGGGTTATGCGTCGCTAAAACGAGCGTTTTTTTGAATTCTTTCACTCCCGCAAAGAGGAGCTGATGTGTTTTTTCCGAGTTGATTTGATCCAAACTACCTGTAGGCTCATCGGCAAATAGAATCTTTGGGTTATTGATGAGCGCTCTTGCAATGGCAGCTCGCTGTTTTTCTCCTCCAGAAAGGAGGCCCGCTTTTTCCTCTTTCTTATCGAGCAACTGAACAAAATCGAGGAGTTCTTCTGCCCGTTTTTTTGCCTCTGAGTAAGGGCAGTGCCTTGTGATAAAAAACGGCATCAGAACATTTTCCAGCAGGGAAAAATCATCGAGCAGCTGATAGGATTGAAAGATAAAACCGATGAACTGACGACGAATGAGCAAGGGGCGTTTCTGTACGCTATTGCCTGCAATCGTTAAGGTGCCTTTGTCTGGGAAATCTAAGCCGGCAAGAATGTGTAAAAGGGTTGTTTTCCCTTCGCCAGAGCATCCAGTAATCGCTAAAGATTGCCCCTCTTCTAGGGACAAAGAGATCCCTTGTAAAACGGTGTTTTTCTTAAAAGATTTGTAGAGGTTTTTTGCTTCTAGTAGGCTCACGACCGGATCGTTTTTGTAGGGTGAACGCGGCTTGCCATGTAGGCAGGAATGATGCCAGCGCATAGAGATAAAAAGGGCGTTACCATCAGCATAAAAAAGAGCGCATCGTAACTTAAGCTGTTGGGTAGCGTTTTCCCAAAAAAGGCTTCTTGAAATGCGTCATGCCCCTGTAGCCAGCTTAAAAACTGCACAAGTTTAGGGAGATTTTGCAAGGTCAAGATGGCAACAAAGCTCCCAAGAAGGCTGCCAACAGTTCCCAAGATCATCCCAATGCTCCCAAAAATGCACGCAATACTTTTCTTAGAGGCTCCTAGGGAACATAAGATCGCAATCTCCCGTTTTTTATCTTTCACCAGGATGATGAGCATAGAAATGATGTTTGAGCAGGCCACCAAAATCATGATGGTCGCAATCAGCAAAAATAGAAGCCGGTCGCTTTGAAATTGAGCCATCAACTCTTTTGCAAACGGGTACTCGTGAAATGTTTCGACCTGAAAGTAATTGCTTAGATAGGCTTTTTCTAAAGCCATCAGCGCACGTTTTTTTGCAAGAGGTAGATCGTCTAAAGAGGGCCAAAGAAAAAAGCCATTTTGCTTTTCTTGGAAATAGGGGAGCATTTGCGAGCTGCTCAGCAGAGTTTGCGTCACTTCTTGATGCGTGTAAATGCACCTGTTGCCGATGGGAATGATCCCAGGGTCATAAAATCCTACCACATGAAAAGGAATCTGCATCTCTTGGATAGAAGTAAAGGTGCTTGCCATGAAGGAGAACGAACCTGAGTGGCCCATAAGAGCGCCCGACTTTCTATAGCTCACAGGAAGGATCACGGCTTGCTGATCTCTTGGAGGCAGGTGCCATTTCCCGGCGGCAAAGTAGGCCCATAGGGGGAGAGGAGAAGGGAAGGTTTTGAAGCGGTTTTGGGCAGAAAAAACGGGAGATTTGATCTGATGGAGAAAGAGAGGAATGCGTACCGTTTTTTGGCCTAAAGGGACTTTTGCCACAATTCGAGCTTCTCCCCCTTTTTTTATGGAAGGGAGAAAAGAGTGATCCAAGATCCAAGAGCGCGCTTGTCCATGTTCTAAAAAGAGGGGAACGGACTTTTCTACGGGGTAGCGCTGACCATGAAGAGTTAAAGTCGCTTTGTTTCCTTCGATTTTGAGGACGGCTTCTCCCGGTTTACTAGGATCTATCGTCACCGTTTGCAGTTGGCCCTCGCGTAAGGTCGCTTCACAAGGAAAAGAGGCATCTTGCAAGTCTTGTATCTTTAGGGGGAGTCTAGCAGGCAACGTGCCTTTTTCTAGGCGGACATGGTGAAAAAACCGCGCAAAATCTTTCCCGCTTTTGAGCGTTCTTAACAGGTTCTTGAGGTCCTCTGACGAAGGGGGGATCAGTAGCTTGGATAACCTAGGGTTCTTTGTAGGGAAAGATAGTAGATAAGACATTTGCGAGAGCTGGCTAAATCGATCCCCTTGTGTGAGGCTGAGCCGCATTAACGAGGGGGCCCACTCATACTCTTGATAAGGGAGGGGAGCGTCGTTTTGCAGGGTTTCTAGAGCGCTTAAAAGTTTTTTCGCTAGCGCATTTTCTTGTGGATTCTCGATTTCCTCTTGCAAAGTTGCGAAGGAAAATCGGGACTGGAACTCCCGACTTTTCTTGTAGTAGGCCTCGGTGGGATAAATGCGCAGAGGAGCGTGAACAGAAGTGAGCTTTTCAAGCCAGTTGCTTTCAATCCCTGAAATCACAGATAAAAAAACGACCGCTAGCCATACCACCGTGGAGATGACAAACAAAGACATGAAAGAAAGTAGAGTAGTGCTTAAATATCTTTTTTTAGGTAAAAGATATTTTAGGGCAATTTTTCTTTCAAACAAAGTAGTGGCTTATTTAGCTTCTTTGAAACGAACTTTTTTACGAAGAGTCTTATCAAACTTCATCAGTTCTAAACGTTCTGTTGTATTGCGCCGGTTTTTTTCTGTCCAGTAGCACTCATCGCTCTCTGTACTTTTTAATTTAATAACTTCCCTAGCGCCTTTCTTCTTAGCCATGATTCTCCCAAGTAGTTTGTCAAGATTTTACGAAAAAAGCGGCAATCATACAAGGAAAAAAGGAAGCCTAGATGCAGCTCCGAGCGCTAATGAGTCGGGAGGGCCTTGCTGGGCTTTGTGCCAAGCCAGCATCCCGATCATTGCTCCATTGTCTGAAGCAAGGCCGCGCTCTGGAAAAAAACAGGGAAGAGAAGCGTGACTTTGGCAAAGGTATTGCAGAGTTTGATTTTGTACGACGCCACCTCCTAAGACGATCGATTTGGGATGATACATTTTTTTTGCGCGTTCAATTTTTTGTAAAACATCGGTGAAAGCCGCCTTTTGAAAGGCCGCAGCGATGTCCCGTTTTTCTTGAAGAGTTAACGGGGCATTTTTGGGTATTTGGTAGCTAACGGCTGTTTTTAAACCACTAAAAGAAAAGGCGTAAGGATTTTTTTTGACCTCGCCTGCCCGAAAAGCATAAGCATTTGGATTGCCGTTTTTGGCTAACTCCTCGATCCACTGTCCGCTTGGCAGCGAGGTAAGAGACTTTTCTTCTGTAGATTCAAGTAGGCGAGCAACCTTATCAAAAGCTTCGCCGATCGCATCATCGACGGTCGACCCTATATGCTTGTAGGAGCCAAATTTTTCGATCAAGACCATCGTGGTGTGTCCTCCAGATAGGATGAGACCAAGGGCGGGGAGGGGGGCATTTTGTAGCAAGCCGGGATAGAGGTGGGCTTCAATGTGATTGACCCCATAAAAGGGTTTTTGATGTAGCGTGGCTAGCGTTTTTGCGGCGCCTAGTCCGACAAGGAGGGAGTTGATGAGACCGGGGCCTTGGGTCGCTGCAAATGCGCCAATTTCTGTGATAGAGAGGCGCGCCTCATCTAACGCAGCTTGCATTACTGGTAAAAGATTTTTTACATGCGCCCTTGCGGCAAGCTCGGGAAAGACGCCTCCAAAAGGGGCGTGAAGAGCGTTTTGAGAAGCGACCACATTGGATAGAATTTCTTGCCCATTTTTTACAACAGCTACGCAGGTATCATCACAACTCGTTTCAAAACTTAAAAAAAGCATGGTCTAGAGTAGCATAGCAGCTCCCTTATCCACAATCCAGAGGGCTGGTTTTTGAGGAGAGCCTATTTGGCTAATGGGTAGATCACTCCCTTGTTTTAACGCCTTTTGTACAATCGGAGCCTTGTTTTTTCCTAGAGCAAGGATCAGCGTCTCCCGACTTTGGTTGATGCAAGAAAAGGTGAGGGTCATGCGCCACATCTTTTTCTTGGGAACAAAGTGGGCTGCGACCAGTTGTTCTTTAGGAAAATCATTGTTTGTTTCTGGAAATAGTGAAGCGGTATGCCCATCTTCCCCCACTCCTAAAAGCACAAGATCAAATAGGTAGGTAGGTAGCTGGTTTTTGATGAGCTCTTCGTACCGTTTGGCTTCGTGGATGATCGCTTCGGGCGCTCCTTCTACATGCATCGGAAAAATGTGTTCTTTTCGCAAAGGGAGATGCTCCAAATGGCCTTCGATCATTGCCCCATAGTAATTGCTTTCCTGATCGGTTAGCGGCTTTTGCCGCTCATCACCCCAAAAAAGGAGCACTTGGCTCCAATCCACCTGCTCTTTATAGGGGCTCTTTGTAAGGCTTTCATAGAGCTTTTTAGGAGTGGATCCTCCTGAGAGCGCTACCGAAAAGAACCCTTTTTCTTGCAGATGTTTTTGAGCTTTTTCTATGAAAAATGTGGTCATAAAAGAGACGGTTTCTTCCACATTTCCTGGAAGAAAAACCTTTTGTTTTGGATAAGATTGGATATCTACCATGAGCGAATCAAAAGCTCCATTGTATCTAAATATTGCTGGTTTGTTTGTTTCTTGACCATCTCTGCAGACAGAGAAGCCCCTCGCGTTTCTTTGGGGATAGAAATGGTTCTTGGTAAAGCGCATTTTTCTTTCGAAGTGATGCGCACAGCAATTTCGGAAGAAGCCTCCAGTTTTCTTTGAAAACAAAACCGGTTTTCTCCTGAAAGAATTTCCAAAGAAATGAGGGCGCCTGGCCTTAGAGAGGGGGCATTTCTTGCTTCGATCTGGACATTAGTTGGGGAAAAATGCAAGGCCAGTTCGCTCGATTTTTTCACCGTCCATCCGAGCCTGTTTGCAAGCCAAAAAATGAGGTAAAGCGTTTCTGTTTTCGGATGAGGAATGTACGGGTTTTTTTCACCATTGTACACGATCCTTATCTCCTTTGCTTGTTGCAACAAAGCTTTTTCCCTTTCGGTACGAAATTCTGCAGCAAGGAGATGTCTCCAAGGGGAGGTTCTTGTCCAGTTGAGATCAGAAATGTGGGAAGTTTTTTCTGGCAAGTATTCACGCATACCAGAGAGAAACGTACGAAACGTAGGACAGGAGCCAGAATCGATAATAAGACGATCGCACAAAGGCTCTAACTGAGCAAATAGGGCATGTTTTTTGGAAGGGGGATCTAGCCATAACAAATGGATCGGCAGATCGGGTACTAGATGAGGGAGCAACACAAAAAAGACTTTTTCTGCTCCAGAGCCTCCAAAGCCCATATCAATCGTATCGCAGGCGGTATCTGATCCGTTTTTAATATCGACTACAGACACCGCTGTTTTTAGGTAGGAAGAGGAGCTTTCCCGATCATGAGAAAGAAAAATGATCCGGCAAGGATAATTTTCGATCACTTTCATCACAACTTCCCGAAAAGAATCGGATCGGGGATCTCTTTTTGTATAAACGACTAAATTGAAGAGGCAAGCGCGTACTTTGTTTTTTTTTGCGAGCCCTTCCCAAATTGTGACGAGGGTGCTTTCGATGTTTTCTGGAGAAACCAGTGTCTGCATGCTCATAAGAGACGCCACTTTCTCCCTTTTTTTTCAAGAAGATGGCTGGATTTTTCAGGTCCCCAAGAACCTGCTTGGTATAAATGGATCTCCGCCTCTCGATTTTCCTGAAAATGCTCTAAAATTGGCGTGAAAAAATGCCAAGAATTTTTGACTTCATCTGTTCTTGCAAAAAGCGTATTGTCTCCTAACATACAATCCCAAATCAGTCTTTCATACGCTTCTGGAGGAGTTTTTCCAAAATAGCTACCATAGCGAAAGTCCATTTTGACCGGCTGAACGGGGCTTTCTGGACCGGGTACTTTGCAGTTGATTTTTATCGAAATCCCCTCATCAGGTTGGATCCGAATGGCAAGGACGTTAGGAGGGTTTTCCCCCTGTTCTTTGAACAAGATGCCAGGCGTTTCTTTAAAAACGATTGCGATCTCTGTCGCTCTTTTTGGCAATCTTTTCCCTGCCCTCAAGTAGAAGGGGACTCCTGCCCAGCGCCAGTTATCGATAAATACGCGAAGAGCTAAAAATGTTTCGATGTTTGAAGTGGGCGATACATCGCGTTCCTTCCGATAAGCGATCACCTCTTCTCCCTCAATGAACCCGTTTTGGTACTGCCCTCGGATCAAAGACTCTTCCATGTCTTGTTTCGTGAAGGGACGAAGAGATTCGAGTACCTTGACTTTTTCCCCACGGATCGCATCGGCTGACAAGTTTGCTGGAGGTTCCATAGCTGTTAGAGATAAGAGTTGCATCAGGTGATTTTGTACGACATCGCGTAAAATGCCTTGCTCTTCAAAAAAGTGCCCTCTAGATCCAATCCCAATGCTTTCAGCTACCGTGATTTGTACATGATCGATATAACGATTATTCCAAAGGGATTCGAAGATCGCATTAGCAAAACGGAACACCAAAATGTTTTGGACCGTTTCCTTACCCAGGTAGTGGTCAATTCTATAAATTTGATTTTCGTGCAAAGATTGTTCAATATTTTTTTGTAGTTTGTCCGCAGAGTGACTATCACGGCCAAAAGGTTTTTCGATGATCACCCTAGAAAATTTCTCTTTTTCCTGGAAAAAATCGTAGATCAGGCCATGTTTTTTGAGTTTTTCAATGATGAGAGGAAAAAACTTTGGTTGGACAGAAAGGTAGAAAATGCGATTCCCCTTAGTTCCGTGATTCCGTTCGAGCTTCTCTAAGAAGGTACGCAAAGATTCATAGGCATCATCCTCATCAAATTCTCCTTGATGGTAAAAGATGGATTGCTGGAAATCATTCCAAAAAGAGGGGTCTAAAGGTTTTGTCCGAGAAAAGCTTTCAATATCCTTGGCCATCTCCTGACGGAACTCTTCATCTGTTTTCTCTCTTCGTGCAAATCCTACGCACGCAAAGTTTGGAGGTAAAGATCCCTCTTTCCCTAAATTGTAAATCGCAGGAATGAGCTTACGCCCCGTTAGATCACCGGTAGCTCCAAAAATCACAAGGGAACAAGATTCTGGGTGCTTTTCTTCTGCGCCGAGCTTGTCAAAGGAATGTTTGTCCATATAACTTACATTGTAAGATTGCGCAAAAATCTGCAAGATATTTTGCGCAGCGTAGTGACAGATAAAGAGGGAATGGTAACAATTTTCCTGATCGGAAGTGTGTGGAATAGTCTTTTGCGCCTTGCAGTAAAGAGGAATGAAAAGGGAACTGGGAAGCCTTGGCAAGTTCTTGCGACCTGCCCAGAAAGATGAGTCTCGTAAGGAGTTTTTTGTGGCGACTATGTAGGCGCTCCAAAAGATGCTTACAAGTTCCTGGAGATTTTACGACGTTTCAAGCCGTTTTTTTTCCAAGTAGTCTTGTAGTAAGATCAAAGCGGAGGTTTCATCGAGCTTTGGAGTCCGTTTTTTTCGGGAAAAACTCGCTAGCTCTTGATGCGCCCGGATAGAGGTAAATCTCTCATCAAAAAACTCGACGGGCCATTTGGTTTGCGCTTCTAATGTCTTGGCAAAAGCGCGCACTTCTACGCTCATAGGACTTTCTTGTCCATTGGGTAAAAGGGGAAGGCCCAGCACAATTTCAAGAATGGAGTACTGAGATGTTGCTTTCGCAAGATTTTTGACACTTTCTTGGTGGGACTTTCCTGTAGAAATGGTTTCTAAGGGTAGCGCCATGATCCTTCGTTCATCTGTGATGGCAAGACCAATCCTTTTTTTCCCATAGTCAATGGAAAGAATTCTGGTCATGAGGGAGTTTCCGAGAAGAAGAGATGCTTGTAAGCAAGCGCTTGATCAGGGGTATCAATGCCGATCATATCGCCGAGGGTATCTGGATGCGAGGTTGTGACAGCCACTTTGATTTGATAGCCGTGAGATAAAAAGCGGAGCTGTTCCAAATCCTCTGCAATCTCTATATCCGAAGGTTTGAGGCTAGAGAGTTTTTGTAGAAATGCCCGTCTATATGCGTAGAGGCCAATATGATGGTAGTACGTTTTTGCGTTGTAGGGAATAACCGATCGACTAAAGTAAAGAGCGTTGTGATTGTGATCGAACGTGCATTTGACCGTTTGTGGCGGTTTTGCTTGCTCGTAAGAGCAGGGGCGCACAGCGGTGGCAATCTGGGTGTTAGGATTTTCTACTAGAGATTGAATGATTTTTTTTGTGGTTGCAAGAGATACAAATGGATGGTCTCCTTGCATATTCATGATGATCTCCGCATCTTGCAAGTGGTAGCTCGAGCGCAGGGCCTCTGCAATTCTATCGGTGCCCGATCTTGGCGCGGAAGAGGTGATGATGACAGGCACCCTATTTTCTACGTGTTTGGCAATTTCTAAGCTATCTGTTGCGACGAAAATCTCGGAAAAAAAAGAAAATGATTGCACATTTTCCACAGTTGTTTGTAATAAAGATTTACGCCCAATGGAATGAAGCATTTTTCGAGGAAATCTACGGCTGTTGAGCCTTGCAGGAATCACACAAACAATCTTAGGCACAAGTGGAGTTCACCTTTCTGAAATTAATGGAATATTGTTTTATTTATCCTATTTGGTTATGTAATTAACAGCAAGTGAATCATAAGGAGTGAGACGTGAACTTTGCAGAGTATAGACGGGCTTTTCAACCAAAATGTCCTCAAATCTTAGAGCAGGTAGAAAGCTTACAATTCGTCCAGGAAAAAGAGCTTTCTTGTGATCCCAATATCGAGCCCCTTTTCCCCCATACAGCGCGTCAGTCTTTACTTGTTGCAAAAAAAGGAGGGGAGAAATTGAGCCGGGTATTGCAGATAGGGGTCGTTTTTTCTGGAGGACAAGCTCCAGGAGGGCACAATGTGATCACAGGATTATTTGATACGGTCAAAAAAATGCATCCGCAATCAAAACTGCACGGATTTTTAGGAGGACCTGATGGGATTTTGCAAAGCCGTTCCCTTGATCTCACAAAAGAGGTATTAGCCTCTTACCGCAATGAGGGAGGGTTTGATCTGATTGGATCGGGGCGAACAAAACTTGAAAGCGAGGAGCATATGAAGCGCTCTTTAAAAACGTGTCAATCGTTAGGATTAGATGGGCTTGTGATTATTGGAGGCGATGATTCCAATACCAACGCAGCGCTCCTTGCTGAATATTTCCTAGCCAACCATCAGGCCACTACTGTTGTTGGTGTCCCAAAAACGATTGATGGAGATCTGCAGTCGGAAAATATTCCGATATCCTTTGGTTTTGATACGGCAACAAAAGTCTACGGAGAGCTCATAGGAAACATCACAAAAGACGCGCTTTCTGCAAAAAAATATTACCATTTTATTCGGCTCATGGGAAGATCAGCGTCCCATGTGACGCTAGAGTGCGCGTTAAAAACCCACCCTAATCTTACGCTCTTATCTGAAGAATGCCTTGCTGATAATACATCTTTGCTCCGAGTCGTTGATGAGATAGCGACCTTGATTGAAAGAAGAGAGACGCTCGATCGTTTGTATGGGGTGATTTTGATTCCCGAGGGACTTTTAGAATTTTTGCCAGAAATGAAACGGCTGATCGAAACGATCAATGAACTGATTTCTGAAGGAACGAAAGAGGAAAAAATCCCTCAAAAACTGTCTGGAGAAGAGAGTAAGGTATTTTCACAGCTCCCCCCATCGATCCAAAAGCAGCTTCTTTTGGATCGCGATCCGCATGGCAACGTTCAGGTATCCCAAATCGAGACCGAAAAATTGCTCATTGCTATGGTAAAAAAACGACTTGAAGAGCGGAAGAAATTTCACGGAACCTTTCGGGCTGTTCCCCATTTCTTTGGTTATGAGGGGCGCTCTGGTTATCCATCAAACTTTGATGCCAACTACTGCTATTCGTTAGGGTCGATCGCCGCTTTTTTAGTCCGAGAGAAGAAATCGGGATACATGGCTGCCTGCGGCGCTTTGCATGAAAGCCCAGGAACCTGGGAGCCAAAAGCCGTTCCCATCACGTCTCTCATGCAGCTAGAAAAACGGAAAGGCAAAAAGGTCCCTGTGATCAAAAAATCTCTTGTGAGCTTTTCTTCAGAAGCCTACCGGACCTTTGTCGCACGTAAAGATGCTTGGAAGTGGGATGATGACTACCAGATGCCAGGACCTATCCAGCTCTTTGGCCCAGAAGAATTGGCAGATGCTCCCCCTTTGAGCTTAAGGAAGAGTTCCTGATCGGGCTCTTTGATCGACTTTTCCGTGATGGATTTGTGGCGCAGGACTTGTGAACAAGCCAAGCTATCTACGATTTTTCGTAAGACTAAGAGCCATGTTTCTAAGTATCTAAAAGCAATCTCTATGGGCAAGGCTGAGAAAATGCATGGTGATTATTCACCAGTATTTAAGGAGTCAGGATCAAGCAGTTCTAGTCTGAAGGGTGGGTAAAAACTGCCTTCTTACTCACGTTTTACATCTATATTCTAGACCATTCATGAAGCGGTCTCTAGTCCAATAGCGCCGCGCATTTATAGGCCCCGTAGAAGTCACTAGTTGGAGATCTAAGGACAAAAACGGTATAATTCATCAATTGTTCACCTATTTGAATGAAATGCAAGCGTGTTTTTCTTGGTTTGGAACCTTTTTTTCATATTTTATTAATAGGTTTTTTACTAACGTTAAAGCGTAGTAATGCCTTCTGTAAGCGATTATGTCTTTAAAATCTCGTGAAAAAACCACCTTATTTTGGTTGGTCATAACGCAAATCCTGCAAGAGCCGATCTTTGTTCTGTACAATTTTAGCGTCATCATTCTCCGGAAACACTTTGGCGTAAATGCCTTTTTGATCGGAGCCTTTGTGAGCCTAAAACCGGTGGTCTCGATTTTGTCCTTCTACTGGAGCTCTTATCTTACAAAGCGTCCAGGCTCTCTAAAGAGCAATTTTTTTTGGGCGAAAATCTTGGGACTTAGCCCCTTTCTTTTTTTTCCGCTGTTCGTCCATCCCCTCTATTTTCTTTTCGCGTCGGTCAATTACATTTTATTTTATAGGGCTGCTAAGCCGGCTTGGTTTGAAATTTTGCGTATGAATACGACCAAAGCCAGAAAAAAAACAGCATTTGGATGGGCTTTTGCCCTCGCGTATTTGGAAGGGATGTTTCTTGCGTGGATGTTTGGGCGGGTGTTAGATGATGATCAAAATGGCATTTGGCCCTATTTGTTTGTTCTCGGATCTCTGATCGGCTTCATCAATCTCTATTTTTTGTACAAGTTGCCCATGATCTTTACAGAAAAAGCGGGGGAAAGTCTAAAAATTTCTTTGAAGCAGTGGTTGATCCACCCATGGACCCATACAAAAGAGCTGATGCAGCGAAGGGAGGATTTTGCAAAGTTTCAATGGGGGTTTATGCTGTGCGGCATTGGCATCATGTCGATACAACCTGTGCTCCCTTTCCTGATGGTGGATGTGTTAGACATTTCTTACGTTTCTTTTGGTCTGGCGCACACGTCTTGGAAAGGGATTTGTATCGTCCTATCTTCTCCCATTTGGTCCTATTTTCTGAAAAAGTGCTCCATTTTTCAGGTCGCCTCTTGGGTGTTTTTTTTCGTAGGACTCTTTCCTTTGCTGCTACTTTTCTCTCCACAAAACATTCTTTGGTTTTACGCAGCCTATGTTTTCTACGGTATTGCTCAAGGAGGAAGTCATCTTATTTGGAATTTATCTGGCCCCATTTTTTCAGGGGAAGAAAAGAGCTCGTCTTACACAGCTACCAACGTGATGATGATTGGAATCAGAGGGGCGTTTGCTCCTACGTTAGGAGCGCTCATCACAAGGCTTTATGGGCCATTTGTCACACTTGGTTTTGGATGCTTTTTTTGTTGGTTAGGCGCTCTCTACATTTTTCCGCAAAAGGAGCGCCTGTTTCTTCGGCTGGAATCCTAACGGTGCAAATAGCCTCGCGCTCATCAAAAATCCTCTTTTGAGATGGCGGCTTGGGGCTGGTGCAAACTTTACGGGCGCCATCCTTCTATATCCTAGATAGCCCCAGATTGTTACGAGCAAAAAATATAGGCAGGTTATGAAACGCACAAGTCTATTCCTTTAAGAAAAAATAAAATTCTTTTTTTCTTAATCGAGACTTTGTATAGAAAGTACGTAGAGACTAGGGGGGATTTTTACTTGCAAAATGCGCGCTTTTTCTTTGTTTGTTTACTTGGAACCATTGGATCGCTATTTTCGGAAAGTTATAGAGCGCCTGTAGAAAGCGGAAAAATCTCCATTTTTCTAAGCCGCGCTGACAATATCCCTATTGAGTCGATTGAAGATGCGCACGATGCCTATTTTGAAGGGTATATCCAAGCGTTGATTGATATGCATTATCACGAATTTCGCGTGATGGTTCTTGTCAAAGAGCATGAAGTCTACCTCGCCCATCTTCCTAAAAACGCACTGACTAGAAGCAGCATTCTTTCGTTTGTTGCTGATATTCCTGGCGTTACGGCTGTTCATGAAATCGACCTCGTTCCGGAGAAAGAAGAAAAATTTCGGGAGAAATATGTAAGTTGGCCGAAAATGTCGGGTGTCTGGTTCCCCCAAACCACCCAGCTATTTTTGCCTTTAGTGGCTAATCCAAGACAAGTGACAAATTCGATTGGGTACAGGCAGGGAGATAACGTCATTGGAAAACATGTGATCCCCATTTCCCTCGGAGATGATTTCCCGCTCTACAGATGGCTAGATGTATTTTGGGGAGGGGACTTGCAAATCAGCATCGAATCGGGCATCTGGTCTGTGTTTGATTTAAATCCAAAGCCCAATATCAATGGGGGACCGGCTCTTGTCAATACCGATTTTTACGTAGCGATTCCTTTGACAGCAGCTGTAGATGCTTGGGCTTTTCGTTTACGTATCAGTCATCTTTCTTCCCATTTAGGCGACGAATTTATGGTGAATCATCCCGATGTTACACGGTTAAATCCTAGTTTTGAGGCGATCGATTTTTTTGTTTCGTATCAAGCGTTAAGCTCTCTTAGGCTCTACGCTGGGTCGGGAGGGTTGTTTGACACTGATCCAAGCTTTCCGATGAAGCCCTTGTATTTGGAATATGGAGCGGAGTACCGGTTTGGTGGGGTGAAGTTTCATCATCAAAGACTCTTTGGCGCATTTTTCTTAGCAGCGCATTTCCGAACCTATCAGTACTTGAATTACGATTTTGATGGGACGTTCGTCGGAGGTTATGAATTTAGTCAGCTGAAAGGCGTTGGGAGAAAATTGCGCACCTTGATCGCTTACCATAAAGGGTTTTCTCTTGAAGGGCAATTTATGAAAGACCGTACTTCTTATTTTGAATATCAATTTTGTTATGGTTTTTAAAATAATCAGTGACGAAAAAATTGATTCAGCATTAACATTAGGGGATTTTTAATAATTATGGAGATAACATGGAACCTAAAACATTGGGTATTCATGACGGGGCTTTCCATGCTGATGAAGTTACAGCAGCAGCTCTTTTACTTCTTTTTGATCAGATTGATGTCAAAAAAATCTATCGCACAAGAGATCCTCTGATTTTAAGTACTTGTGAATATGTGTGTGATGTAGGCGGAGTCTATGATCCACAAACCAAACGCTTTGATCATCATCAAGTGAGTTACAAAGGAGTGCTTTCAAGTGCTGGCATGGTGCTGAAGTACTTGAAAGATATCCACATTTTGGATACCTATCTTTACGATTACTTCAATCGTTCTTTGATTTTGGGAGTCGATGCTCACGATAATGGGCTTGCAAAAGTCGAAATTGGTTTTTGCTCGTTTTCTCAAGTCATCTCGAATTTTGTCCCTATTGAGCAAACCACCTCAAAAAAAGAGATGGATAGCGCCTTTTTTGAAGCGTTGCAGTTTGTAGTGCGCCACTTAGAAAAATTGCTCAAAAGGTACCATTACACGGTAAGTTGCCGTGAAAAGGTCGAAGAAGCGATGAAAAAAAATCAAAAGTTTCTCGAGTTTCAAGACCCGCTTCCTTGGATGGAAAATTTTTTCCTCTTAGGAGGAGAAAAACATCCCGCATTATTTGTGATTATGCCTGCAGGAGAGCACTGGAAACTCCGAGGAATCCCTCCCAATCTGAAGGATCGGATGAAAACAAGGTATCCTTTGCCGGTAGAATGGGCAGGGCTTCATGATCAAGAACTAGCAAAAGTTTGCGGTATTCATGGTTCTATTTTTTGTCACAAAGGGCGTTTTATTTCTATTTGGAAAACAAAAAAAGATGCGTACACAGCTATGGATCTTGTTCTTGGAAAAAGCCGTGATTCCTAGGAGCTCTATTGCGGTTGCAATTGCTTCTCTAGAAAAACAAACAATCTTTTCGTAAAGCTTTGGGCAATTCCAGAAAACGAGTATCTATGATCGGACATTCTTACCCCTAAAATTTCTAGAGGTCAATGATTTACTGCGGCTCAGACCTTCGAATATACAAGATGAGTTCCTTAGCTAGTGATTTTCTTTTGCTTGTTTTCTAGGAACAGATTTTCAAACAATAGAATACTGTTAGCCATGCCGAGCAGCAGGAAGTGGATATCACATGAAGAAATATGTATTCAAACCCTACAGCAAAATTTTTCCTAAACTTTTTGACAAAGAAAAGGCAAGGATCTTATCCCACATAAGTATGCCTTTAGCTATTGAGCATATTGGCAGCACTGCCATACCTGGTCTTGGCGGAAAGGGTATTATCGATATCGCTGTAGCGGTTAGTAAACCCCATATGGACGTAACTTCCAAAAAGCTCCAAGATTTAGGATATGCGTACCGGCCCATTTTTAGTACCCCAGATCGATTCTACTTCATCATCTGCCTGCCCGATCCAGAAGAAGAAAATAGAAGGTATCATATCCATTTGACTTACCCTGAAAATCACGAATGGAAAGAGTTCACTGGCTTCCGAGATTATTTGAGACAGCACCCAGAAGAGTGTCAAGAGTACGCAGAATTGAAAAAACAAGCGGCACTTGAAGCCAATCATGAAGGCGATCGATATCGAAAAGTAAAAGAGCCTATGTTTGACAAGATTAGATCGCTGAACAAGCACTTTCATTCCGAACAGCCTCCTAGGAAGAGTATGAAGATTCATCTATCCGTAGCAACGAAAGATGATAAGAACATCATCGAAAACCTCGGCCGCTTTTACGTGTATGACATGTCAAGATATTGCGGTTTTTTACCCACTTGGGAAGTGCCTTCTAATGGTCTTTTTGCATGCACGGATCTTAGCTCTTACTTGGAAAAAGCAGACAGGCATGCATTTTTAGTAAAAGTAGATGAAGAGCTGGCTGGATTTGTATTGATCAACAAGTTGGGAAGTACGCCAGATGTTGATTGGAACGTTGGGGAATTCTTCATTGTTTCCAAATTTCAAGGGAAAGGAGTTGGACGTCATGTAGCAGAGCAAGTCTTCGATCAATTCCCTGGGGTGTGGGAGACTTCTCAAATACTAGAAAATACAGCAGCGATAGAATTTTGGGATAGGGTCGTTAGTCAATATACAAATGGTCAATTTGAAAAAACACGCAAAATCGTACCAGAACCTGAGCCACATCCTATGGTTATTTTAAAATTCACCTCTTGAAGGAAGTTCGAATACTCATTCCGAATCAATTTCTCCTCGTGGATCAAAAAAAACCTCCCATAGTACAGAATTCCGAGGGCAGGTCTCTCCAAGGGGCTCCGGTACGCAATTTCCATAAAATGGCTTCCATAATTTCTCGATCATTTACCCACCGATGGCAACCATGCTTTTTCATAGTGATTTGTAATTGTTCCCATATTGCACCACTTAAAATCCTTCAAACCATTTATAAAGCCTCTCTTCTGAAAAAAGAAAATCTTACGCAATGCTCAGAAAAATAAAAAACTCATTCATATCAAAGATTAGGGGAGCTCCCATGTAATATTTATCCCATAAATCCTCCTTCGTTGGTAAGTGGGCATAGTATACACCACCACACTCTGGGACCAAACGTCTAAGACAGAGCAAGCTTATGTCCTTCAGGCCGCGTCACACAGCGAGTTTTTTCCTCAAGATATAGCGCCCGATTTCCTCCCTTTTAGAGGAGATATTCTAGTGCGAGAGACTCGCTTTAGAGTCCCTTTGTCAAGCATTGTCCGATAAGACTACATATCTCAAAATCACTTTGCTTTCCAAAACGTAGGGAAAAATAGCACAAGAATCGCAAAGTATTCTAACCTGCCAATCAGCATCCAAAAAATGGATAGCCCTTTTGCAATGGGGGAAAGAAAATTGATCTGCTGCGTAGGTCCTGATCCTCTAAATCCTATCCCAACATTATTGATGAGAGAACTGATCAGGCTGACAGAAGTTTCTAGATCGATCCCTGTGATGATGAAAAGACTGGCTCCAATCACAGAAGAAAAAAACGCTACGCAAAAAAACAGCAAAACCATAATCGCTGTCGTATGATCAATCTCTATTTTACCAAAGCGGATGATCCTGATCGTTTCTGGGCGGAACAATCCTTCGAGACGATTTCTCGCAATTTTCCAAAAAAGGCAATAGCGCGTTGTTTTGATCCCTCCACTTGTTGACCCAGCCATCCCTCCAAAAAACATGGCTAAAAGAAGCCCAATTTGCGCGTTCAAAGGCCAAAGATCGTAATTGGCGGTAAAATACCCTGTAGAGGACTGGGCAGAAACCCACTGAAAGATCCCTGATCTGAACGCATCTGAGGGAGAGTAGATACCTGCCTGGTTGCCAAGCTCTTCTTTAGGGGTTCCTAAAATCGCAAAACTCGTTAGTAGAGATCCGATCAGAATGAGAGCAAGAAAAAGGAAAAAGTCACTTTTAGAAATTTTACGAAACTTCATCCGAATCACATGAAAATAGAGACCAAAATTGATGCTACCCAAAATCATGAACAGGATCACAATCCATTCTGTGTAGGCATTATTGTAATAACCGATGCTCTCTTCGTGGAGAGTAAATCCTCCAGTAGAAAGGTTCGAAAAGGTGATGCACACAGCATCTAAAAAGGGGAGTGCACTGTTTGTGAAAAGGAGCAAGCTTACCTCAAGAACCGAGAGGCAAATGTACAATTTCCATAAAAGAGAGGCCGTTTCTTTGAGGCGGGGAGATATCCCCTCTTTGACAGGACCTGTCATCTCTGTTTGATAGAGCGTTTTTCCTCCTACCCCCAGAGCGGGTAATACCGTTAAAAACAACACCACAATCCCCATGCCTCCTAACCACTGGAGAAATGAGCGCCACACAAGGATGGCTCTACCTACAGCCTCGATCCCTTCTAACACCTCCCCTGTTCTCGTATCTTTCACAGGGTCGATCGTCCCATAGTAATCGTATAAGGAGAGGGAATCACTTTGCGCACTGACCGTTGTTGGAATTTCTTTCCCATCTGCATCAAATGTTTTCGGAGCCATCAAAGAAGCCCCTGTTGTCGTTAAAGCAGACATCGATTCAAAGTAGGCATCCAAGGGGCTTTTGAATGTCCCTGAAAAGTAGAAGGGAAGAGCTGCGACAAACGAACTCAAAATCCATATTGCCATCACAAGAAATATGCTATCCCTCCGAAAGAGCAGCCCTGTCCCCGACTGTCCCAAAAAACGGAAAAAAATGGCGAGAGCAATGCAGAAGAAAAATGTGAGAAGGAAGGCTTTTGAACTATGTGGCTGCGGGTGCGCTTCGGGCAATTCTATAAATTCAAAATACACCGCAATACACAGAGGAAAAAGAATCAGAAAGGAAAAATAGAGAAAAAACCTTCCTAAAATCCGAAAAATTTCGTAATAACGCATGGATCCAATCCTAAAAAAGGTGCTCTAATTCATGCACAGTTCTTGGAGAGGTGATCAAAATCACGGTATCACCAGCCGATAAAATGCAACTTCCCTTACCAATCATCACCTTCCCCTTGCTTTCGATAATGCAGATCAAAAGATCTTTGGGCAAATAGGCAGCAAGATCTTCTAAAGGAACACCGATCAGCCCAGAATCGGAGGAGACTTTTAGTTCTACGACCCGCGCATGATCATCAACAACTGAAGAAATCGAAAGGATATTTTTCCCATGAATGATCGCTAGGATCTGATTGGCCATGTTGATTTTCCCCGAAAGGGCGTAACGCATTCCCCTTTCTTGAAAAAGACTGGCTACAGACAAATCAGAAATTAACGAAATCACGTAAGGGGCTCCCGCTTTTTGCCCCATAGAAGCAATGTAGAGATTGCTTTCGTCTCGGTGGGTCGTGGCTACAAACGCGTCGGCCTGTTCCACCTGCTCAGCAATCAAAAAGGGAAGATCGCTACCATCATGGTGCATGATCGTCGCTTTGGGAAGGACCTGCGCAAGGTGCGCGCACCGCTCTTCATTTTTCTCCACAATTTTTACTTCCAAGCCTAAATTGTGCAAAGAGATCGCAAGATGTACCGCAATATCTGAACCTCCAATTATGACCACTTTCTTAAAGCGTTTTTTCGGAAGGGAAAATACCTTTTCTAAATGCAACATGCAAGAAGCCTCCCCAATCACCGTGATCTGATCCTCAGGCATTAGGCAGTCCTGACCATGAGGAAAGATAATGGTAGGTTTCCCCGAAAGATTGCGCAGAATCAATCCGATGATCAACTCTTCTGGTAAACGGAGGTGCTTGATCGCCGTTTTCGTGTGCGGCCAATTTTTCGGGATTGTGATGGTCTTCATATGAATCGATCCATGAGCAAATTGCTCATGGAGTTTTTCCCCCGGAGAAAGCATCGTTTGTAGTAGCTGCTGAGAGGAGAGAACATCAGCAGCAATGAAGTGATCTACATAAAAAAGGCGGGAAAAATCGAGCAGGCTCCTATTCAAATAGCCCGTTTCTTTGATCCTACAGATCGTGGTTTTGTATCCCAAATTTTTTGCCAAAGTGCAAGCAGCTAGATTCGTGGCATCATCTCCTGTCATAGCAATGAAAAAATCGGACGCGCTTCCCATCAAATCTTCGAGTATTCTCCAATCACTAGCAGAGAAGCGAGCTGTGGCGACATCCAATCCTTTTTCTAAGCCTTCCAATGTGGAGGCGTCTTGATCTGCCAAAATGACCGAATGCTCTTCTTTAGAGAGCAAACTTGCGAGGTAACTTCCCATTTTTCCAGCGCCAAGAATCAAGACATTCATAAAGCCATTTTCTTCTTTTGTTGAGCGATCCAATCTTCTGCTGTCATGATTTGACCAAAAGCGCCTAAATTCACTAGAGAGGCTTCGTGTAAGGAATCCGAATAGCTAGCAACGCAGTCGGTTAACGTTGTGACGCGCAACTGGCGACTCACCGCTTCTCGCGCGCATGATTCGACCGCTCCATTTGTGGTAAATCCCGATAGAATCAGCGAATCGATCTGCATAGCTTCTAAAAACCGGTCCAATTCTGTCTGATGAAAGGGAGACATGCCCCATTGATGAATTTTGTAATTCACATAAGAGATTTCTTGTAAGAGATCATGCCCCCAGCTTTTGGCTCGAAATCCCTCTTTTTCTAAAAAGGGGCGCAGCTTTTTTGCGCTTCCCAAACTGCACGCTTTCCCTTCAAGATCGGTGATGATGCTCAGCAACGTGGCAAAAATAGGGATCCCCTTTTCTTTGCAAAAATGCATCATTTTGACAACGTTTGGCAAAATATTTGGGATGTGCGCGGGAACAAGACCATTTTGCGCGTAGATCCCCTCGGGATGGCAAAGGTCGTTTTGCATGCATAGGATAAGAAAGCAAGGAGAAGGCATCGTTCTTTAAGCCTCTTTATCCTCGTTGTATCTTCTTAAGAGATTTTTGTCGATTCCTACAAGGAGCCTATGCTACGATTCGCCTATGGAATGCGCTGCGATTGTCAACTTTTGCTCGAATGATGCCAGATTTTTAGCTCCTTGCATCGAACAGCTCAAAAAAGCGGTTTCTACGATCATTTTTGTCGTAGCAGACCATTTTTTCGATCAAACAAAAGAAGATCTTGATCTACTCTATCAGCTTTTTTCTGAAAAAGAAGATGTCCATACCATTTTCTATCCCCTCTCTTCTTGCCTGCTACCAAAAACCTCCCCCAAAGATGAAAAACACCTTTGGGCAAGTATTTCCAGGACAATCGGCTTTGGATTTTTACCGAAAAATACTACCCATGCCTTTTTTCTCGATGTGGATGAGATTCCTGATGGGGAAAGGCTGCGAGAAGAGATCGAAGAGAAGCGCCTACTATCGTATGATTTTGCGGAGCTCGGTTGTTACTGGTATTTTCGTGAAACGAAGTACCAAGCCACCACTTGGGAAGCAACGCCCTTATTTGCGAAAAAAAGCCATCTTGCAAAAAAACAGATCCTTCATAAAGATGAGCGGCTAGGAACCTTTCGGGAGGGGAAGGGAAAAAAATATTCCCCCTTCCTAGGAAAAGATGAAAAGCCCCTCTTCCACCATTACAGCTGGGTCCGCTCAAAAGAAGAAATGGAAAAAAAAGTGGTTCGCTGGGGGCATGCTCAAGACCGTGACTGGCTCCCTTTAGTCACTCAAGAATTTGCTCACCCGTTTCAAGGGAAAGACTTTGTTCACGGCTACTCTTTCACGGAAATTCCCCCTCTAGTGACCTTAAAAGAGCCCATTTTAGGTCCATTGAACAAAGATCTGCCCACCCACCTCTCCAAAAAAGAAGCTTACGCCCTTCTCTACTATCCCTATTTTTTTTATCCTAAGTCTTTGAAAGAAAAAATCTCTCTTGCGGAGAATCATTTTTCTAAGAGATCATAGATGTAGTTTCCTTGCACCGGTAGCTCAATGGATAGAGTACCTGGCTACGGACCAGGAGGTTAGAGGTTCGAGTCCTCTCCGGTGCACCATTTTTCAAGGAATATTTTCACTCGAGAAGGCCTCTACTTGAGGTTCGATCAGCCAGATCGATCCCCTTTTTACCTTTTCTTCTGAAGCTTTCCGCTCGAACCATTCCCTCCAAACATGCGTTGCATCTTTGCAATTCTTTTTTTTGAAAAAAGACTGAAGGATTTTACGAACACTTCTGCAAGAAACACAAGAAAGCGATCATCACGAGCAATCCTGCTGAGATAAATGCACAAGGACAAAGAATCCTGGAATCAATTTTACGTCGCCCAGAAAGAGAACCTACTCTTTATAATTCGAGTAGAATAGGGAAAAACTCGAATATTTCGTTGGTCTTTTCGGCATATACACTTCTCCTTCTAGGAAAAGGACTACACGCATAGGCATTTCCCTGCTATTAAATCTTTCTCATCAAAATGCCCTGCGTTCAAGATGCGTATATTTGCCCGTTTTTCTGTACCGAAAAGCGTTCTTTTCTTGTGGATTCTTTTTCTATGTCCGATGCATCGATAATGCCTAGGGTGAAAACCAGCGTCACTTTTTATGTACATATATTTTCTATTCAGTAAAATTTTCTCATGTTCAATAACCAGAGGAAAAAATGGCATCTAAAATTCCCCCTTTTACAAACAATCATCCGTCCTTATCAAATGCAACGACAAGAGAGAATGATTCAGGATCAGACAATACGACTACCCCTCCTAATCCGGTAGAAAGGTCTACCTCAGACGTAGCGAGAACAGTACTATTTCAGAGTCCATCTTCTCAAGAAATCAAAGGCCAGGTTCCGATAGTTACTAAAGAAATTGAAAGAATCGGTCTAAATCAAGACGGCCCCGGTGAAACTCCAAAAAAAACTTGTGGAGCAATCGCAAAGAAGGTAAGTGCAGAAGCAGAGAAACTTTTGAGCGCTCGTACTCAGTTATCTTCAAAGGATGGGCCTACCCTTCTAGGAAATCCGAATACTTCTCCTGATAAAGACGAGGAAAAATCACTAGAAAAGGTAGACAAGACAGCTAAATTTTTCGAAGCTCATCTAGATCAAAAAGAATCAAGCAAAGTACAAAAAGCTCCAGTTTCAGAAGAAGAAGGTAAGGAAAATCCGAGATCCAATACTTCTACTGCCACTACCAAAAAAAAAGAAAAGCCCCTAACGTTTTCGACTTATAATCGTCCTGTGCCTCCCTTTCAACATTGTAGTAATTTTACACATACAGGAATCGAATGCTTATTAAAAGTTCTGGAGGAGCTTGAAATCAACCTCAATGATGGCAATCAAATTAAATTGTTTAGAAGTGATTGGGAAGATTCTGATGGGCATTTGCGCGGGATCAAGCCCGAACACCTAAAAAAAATGGAAGCAGTAAGTTGGGGATATAGGAGTTTGTCTGGTGAATATCTCTTGTACATAACCATAAAAAGCATCCGACAAGATACAGATACAGGTGAAAAGAAAAACGGCGTGCTAACTATTTTTCAAATGCCTGTCGATCATTTTTTTACACGTTTTCGCTTTGCTGGGAGATCTGCCCCTATTGAGATCTTAATCGAAAAAGATTTAAATAATGATAATATAGAGAAATATTTAGGACCATTATTCAATAAAAAAGTTCTAACATTAGGAAAATACAAGTTCCAACTAGCGGAGGATTCATCTAAAGATTCTGCAGAGAAACCTAGCTGATGTTCTTTGGAGTTTGTCACAATTGATCGATTTTCTGTGGCAAATTACCCTCCATATAACAGCAAACTTATCTGCAGGAGTTCCTAGTAAGACAACGTTTTTCATAAAAAATTGTTTGTGAGACATTTTTTCCTTTCATGGAAGCTCCGACTTACAGAAGGCACCAAAATTGGTGCCTTTTTCTTGTTCCACTTTAGGTGATCCTCTACACTCTTTCTCCCTCTAGATAGATCCTGTTTAGCGGTAAAAACGCTCTATTTTGTGATATTCCGGCAAACGGACTATAGCAGTGAGTGCTGCGTAAAAGAGCCCACTACAAGAGCTAAAAATGTACGTATCGAGAGATGTCGATTCGTTAGCGATCCATCGTTACACAAAGAAGATTGGATCCAGGATCCTTTGTAAGGATTTTGGATTCTTTTAGAGTGTTTTGAAAAAGATCATCGAATGTTTCGAGCAAAAAGTACATTGAGATTTCGTTTCGGCAAAGGGGCGTCCTAAAGCGCTTCTGAATGCTTTTTGAGTAAGGAGAGGGTTTGCGCGCTTTTACCTTCTAAGCGTTTGCTCACAAAGATCGTATCGTTTGTTTCTATGATCATAAGATTTTCTAGTCCAATGGTACAAATGGACTTTTTCTCTGAGAAAATCAAACAGGAAGAGGTGTCCTCTGCGCGAATATTCCCCTGAAAAACGTTCCCATTCTCATCTTTGGCTAAAGAGGCGTACATACGCTCCCAAGAGCCCATATCTGACCAGGAAATCGGAAGCTTTTTTACAAGGACCGAAGAGGCATGCTCAAAAATGACCCTTTCAATCGAGTCGGCAGGAAACTGGGAGAACCGCTGTTCCATAGCTTCTAACCCTGCATGAAAATGGGTGTACATACCAGGAGAGTGTTTTTTTAAGAGGGTGGGAAAAAGAGAGGAGTGTAACAGAAAAAGGCCTGTATTCCAGAGATAATTCTCGGCAAGAAAATACTTTTTAGCCCTTCTTAATGAGGGCTTCTCGATAAAACGTTTCACCGGCATCAAAGAAGACTCTTCCCCTTCTGTAGCAATGTAGCCATAGTCGGTTTCAGGATAAAGAGGCGTGACTCCAAAAAGAGCGAGCTTTTCTTTAGGAAGGTCTTTTTTTGCTGCAGCAATTTCTTCTAAAAAGAGGGGCACAGGCTTCAAATCATGGTCTGAAGGGGTGACAAGAACGTGGTCACAAAGAGGGCCCTTTTCTTTGAGGGAACAAAAGCTCCAAGCAATAGCGGCCAGGGTATTTTGAGAAGAAGGTTCCACAATGATGGTGCATTTCTCTCGAAGACTCGTAGGAATTTCTTTTTCTACAAGCAGCTCGTAATGCTGATTTGTTACAATGTAAATATGAGAAAAAAGGGGGCCTTGAAAGCGTTCTATCGTTTTTTTGAGTAAGGACTTTTTATCCCCAAAATCCAAAAACTGTTTGGGTAAAGAAGATCTCGATAAGGGCCAAAGTCTTTTACCTTGTCCGCCTGCAAGCACCAACACGATCATAATGCAAAAGACTCCTTACGTTTTTTCACAATAGAAGACACCGCTTCGGAAAATTCTTTTTTAAAACGCTCCTTGCTGAATTTTTCGGCTTGCTGACGAACCTCCTTAAGATGAAAGGTCATCGTAGAAAACCTCTCTACAGCTTCCGCAATGGATGAAGGGGTCTGTTTGGAGAAAAACAGGCCTGTTTTCTTATCGACAACTGTTTCCAAAGCCCCTCCTTGATTATACGCAATCACCGGCGTCCCGCAGCTCATCGCTTCTACAGGAGCGATCCCAAAATCCTCTTTGGCAGCAAAAATGAAGGCTTTTGCTTTTTGTAAGTGGGAGCGAAGAGTTTCTTGGCTCACCCAGCCAAGAAGCGTGACATTCGGGGTTGCGATTTTCTCTATCCGTTTTCTTTCGGGACCATCCCCAATCAAAATCAATCTCTTGTTAGGAAGATGGGCAAAAGCGCGCGCAATCGTTTCCATTTTTTTGTACGGAACAAAACGGGAAACGCTGATGTAAAAATCCTCTTTCTTCTCCACAAACGAAAAGTAGTCGGTATCGACAGGGGGATAAATCACAATCGACTTTCTTTGATAAATTTTTTCGATTCTTCTTGCCACAAAATGGGAGATGGCGATGAATTCATCGACCCTTTTTGACGAGGAAGCATCCCAAATCCTAAGATAATGCAAAATGCATTTAGCAAAAAAACGGCGAACCGGTTTTCCTCTTAAACAGTCTTTCATGTACTCGTGGTAAAAATCCCAAGCGTAGCGCATCGGAGTAAAGCAGTAACAAATATGGGTTTGTTCATGGTTTGTCAAAACTCCCTTAGCACAAGAGTGGGAAATAGAGAGGACAAGGTCATAAGAAGAGAGATCGAATTTTTCGATCGCTAAAGGGTAGAGGGGTAAAAGATTTTGGTATTTACGGAACCGAAAGAGCCACTTTTGTAAAAACGAGGTACGGATCTTCCCCGATAAAGAGAGTTTAGGCGTCACCTTTGGATCAGCAATGAGGGTATGCACGTCTCCAGGGAAAAGATCGGAGACCATTTCAAGGACTTTTTCTCCTCCCCCAAGAGCTACTAACCAATCGTAAATCACTGTTTGTTTCAAAATGCCTCAAAGAATCCGTGCCAGGTAATTTACACACCACTATGCGCGATTTTGCGCAAAATTTCTACTAGTAGTTTTAGAATCCCTACTTTGTGCCTGCCAGAGTTTAGCATATTGACCTTCTTGTTCGATAAGAGCTTTGTGAGAACCTTTTTCGACAATCGTCCCCTCATCCACTACGTAGATGATATCGGCATCTTGCACCATAGAAAGTTTATGCGCAATCACTACGATCATCATCTTCTTACGAAGGGTCTCCAAACACGTTTGTATTAATCTTTCCGAAGTAGGATCTAAATGACTTGTGGCCTCATCCAGCAACAGAATCTTCGGCTTTTTAATCAGCGCTCTTGCAATCGCAAGGCGCTGTTTTTCTCCGCCAGAAAGCTCTTGTCCCAGTTCTCCCAAAAGGGTTTGAGATTTTTTAGGCAGCCTCTCAATCAAAAGATTTGCTCCCGATAGATAACAAGCCTCTTCTACCGCTTCCCTTGAAGTAAAGGGGTTGCCTATCTTCAGATTCTCTTCAATGGTTTGGTGGAATAAAAAGGTCTCTTGATCCACCACCCCAAAGAGTTGTCGCCACGAAGCGAGATCGAACGAGGAACAATCGAGACCATCGGCAAAAATTTTCCCCTTTTGAGGCTCATAAAGGCGTAGTAGAAGGGCAAAAAGTGAGGACTTACCCGAACCACTTCGGCCCACAATGCCCACTTTTTCTTGGGAAGAAAAGGCGCAGTGGATATTCCGCAAAACCTCTTTCCCTTCTTGGTAGGCAAAAGAGACTCCTCGCATCTCAATCGTTTGTGGAGCGTTTTTTACAGGGGTCTTAGAAGGGGACTTGGGCACTTTTTCTCCAAGAAATGCGCTGAGAGAAGAAAGGCTGCCTGTATGGGTCATAAAAAAGGAGATTGCCTGAGCCATGATCGGCAGTTTTTGCGCAAACCGGTAACTCAACCCTAAAAAGGATGCCATCATAGGGATGGTGCATGAAGCGACGAAACAAGAGAGTAGCAGTAGAAGCGTGACATGTAAAATCCCAATGAATTCAAAGGAGTAGGTAATGAGCGAAGTCCAACGATTGAGAGTAAAAAGGCGCGTTTCTATTTTCTCGATTTGCGCAAAAAGGGACGCTTTTAAAGAGGTTTGCAGGTTGTTACTATGAACGGTTTTCATTCCACTCAGTATCTCTGCCATTGCGCTTTGTAAGGCGCTATGCTCCTTTTGGTAAAGTTTCGACTTTTTCCCCACATTTTTGCTTACCATCCGGTAGATAGTACCAATCAATAAGAAGTTGATGAGGGTAAAAAGGGTCAAAAGGGGAGAGGCGCTTAGCATGAAACCAAAGAGCACAAGAAAAAATAGGCACGCGCTCATGAGCGCATGCAAATGGGTAAAGAGCTGCGCAAATAACGTGCCAGGAGTCGCTACTAGATCGGCTACAGAGCCTCGATGTTTACGAGATATGTGGGGAAAGGAGAAAGAAAAAAGCTTAGAGATAAGAGCCTTTTGCACATCGATCTGTACTTTCGTCGACAGTTTTGCAAAGAAAAAGGCGGAAAAAAAGACGCTCAAAGCTCTACAGAGTTGTAAAAGCGCAGCAACAAATAGGTAGATGAGCGCAAGCGAGGGAAAAAGAGCTCTATTCTGTAAGATCCCTCTTGGCGCTTTTTCTAAAGAGAGCTGAGAAAGGGAACTATAGAGACACTGGAAACTAAGACCCTCACAAAAAGCCGCAAAGAGGCTACAAAGGATTAGGAACAGCACAACCCACATCTGTCCCTTTTGTAAAAAACCTCTCATGAGCAGCCCTTGAAGGTTCATAAGCGTCCAGGTAGGTGGTTTTTCACTGTTGCAGGTTGCCCCTTCAGCATCATGAAACAATCTCCAAGCTTTGGTAGTAACGGATCATATCTCGGAATTTTGCCGCCTCTTCAAAAGCAAATTCTTTTGCAGCTTTTTTCATCGCTTTTTGGCAATCAGTAATTTTCTTTTCAAGTTCCTCTTTCGTCCAGGCGTGGTTAGCGTCGGTTTCTTGTTCAGAGACCTCTTCAGGGGCCATGCCAAAGGTCTCTTCCAACGACTTTGCAAGATGTTTATGCACAGTTTTTGGAGTGATGCCCCTCTCCTCATTGTGTTTTTTTTGCAGTTGTCTTCTTGCGTGCGTGGTCGCAATCGCGCTCTTCATCGCTTTTGTCTCTTTATCCCCATACATCACAACGCGCCCCTCAGCGTTTCTCGCTGCCCTTCCGCAAGTTTGGATAAGAGCTGTTTCGCTACGCAAAAACCCCTCTTTATCAGCATCTAAAATCACAACTAACGATACTTCGGGAATATCTAATCCTTCCCGTAAGAGGTTGATCCCTACAAGAACATCAAATTCTCCGAGGCGAAGGGCTTTGATGATCCGGATCCTTTCCAGAGTATCGATGTCCGAGTGGATGTATTTTGCTTTCACTCCAATTTCGAGCAAGTATTTGCTCAAGTCTTCAGCAAGTTTTTTCGTCAACGTCGTGACTAAAATCCGGTGCCCTTTCTCTGTCTCTTTCCGGATCTCTTCTAGAGCGTCATCCACTTGATTAGAGGCTCCCCGCACTTCAATCAGAGGATCGAGCAGTCCTGTGGGCCGGATGATCTGTTGAACTACGTCCCCTTGCGCCTCCCCAATTTCAAAGGGACTGGGGGTCGCTGAGACGTAGATCACATTTTGAAAGTGTTTGTAAACCTCCTCAAACTTTAAGGGGCGGTTATCCAAAGCAGAAGGCAACCGAAACCCAAACTCGACAAGAGCCGACTTCCTGGAGCGGTCCCCGTTGTACATCGCATGCATTTGGGGCAAAGTTTGGTGAGACTCATCGATAAAAAACAAAAAGTCTTTCGGAAAATAGTCTAATAGGCAGGGTGGCGGCTCTCCGCCGCTCCTCTGGCTTAAATGGCGGGAATAGTTCTCAATCCCTTTACAAAAGCCGATCTCTTTGATCATTTCGAGATCGTATTTCGTCCGTTCTAAAATCCTTTGCCTCTCTAAAAGGCGGTTTTCCCGGTCAAAAAAGGCGGCCCTTTCTTGAAGCTCTTCTTCAATCGTGTAGATCGCTTTTTGCCGCACTTCTTCTGGCGTCACGTGGTGAGAACCTGGATAGATGGTAACGTGATCGAGCGATCCTTGCATTTTTCCGGTGAGCGGATCGAGAATATGAATTTTCTCAACCTCATCTCCAAAGAAGAGAATCCTGTAGGCGATATCATCTTCATACGCAGGCACGATATCGAGTATGTCTCCCCGGACGCGAAAGGTACTACGCATCAGGTCATAATCGTTTCTCTTGTAGTGCATTTCGACGAGGTGGAACAAAATATCATCTCTAGCTACCTTTTTTCCTACAGAGAGCTCTAAAAGCATCTGCGCATAATATTCTGGAGAGCCTAAACCGTAAATGCAGGAGATTGAAGAGACGATGATCACATCGGAGCGCTCCATCAAAGATCTTGTGGCAGAAAGGCGCATTTTTTCTACCTGTTCGTTGATCGACAGATCTTTTTCGATGTAGGTATCGGTTCTTGCGATGTAGGCTTCTGGCTGATAATAGTCGTAGTAGGAGACAAAATACTCGACGGCATTTTCTGGAAAAAACCCAGAAAATTCTTGATAGAGCTGCGCTGCTAAGGTCTTATTGTGCGCTAAAATCAGGGTAGGCCTCTGGAGCTCTTCAATCACATTGGCCATCGTGAAGGTCTTTCCAGATCCTGTAATCCCAAGAAGCACTTGGGCTTTTTTCCCCGATGTTAGTCCATCGCAGAGACTACGTATCGCCTTAGGCTGATCCCCTGTAGGCGAGAAAGAGGAATTAAGACGAAAGCGATTCATAGGCGTATGTTTGTAAAATGTTTTGAAAGGTAGGGATAGTTGGCAAGAAGCTACACACAATGATAGCGCACGAAATGATAAAAAGTACAATCAAATAGACGCGTCCCCAAAGCGAGCGGTAGACAGAAGGCTGGGGCAACTTCCAGGCAAGAAAAACAGGGAACATGCCCAGCAAAATCGCTACAAAAACTGCGGCATATTCAAGAGCGAGTAAAAATCCTTGTTGATAAAAGAGGGTGAAAAGCAGAGGAGGGATGAACGTGAAAAAAAGGGGCGCACTTTTCGGATAACGCTGCTGTCTCTTGCGCAAACCGTCGCGCAAAAAGTCGATGAGACTGATCGAAATGCCCAGCAAAGAGGTGAGCATCGCAAACAAAGAAAAAAGAAGGGCCCCAAGCTGGATGTAGGGAGCTCCCACAAGAGCGACTAAGGTTTCGGTGATGGCTCCTCCTGTTTGCAAAGCGCTGAAAAAGCTCACTTCTCCCCGAAGGGGAATGATGCCTAGTGTCACAATCTCCCAAAGAACGTACACAAAAAGAGGCAACACGCTCCCCCAGAAAACCGCTTTTTGCAGCGGTTTTTTTTGATACTCCATATACGAGGCGAGGCTGGGTATCACAATATGAAATCCAAAGGATGTGATCATCACAGGAATCCCAAAAAGGGCCGCAGAAAGATCGGAGTGGGCAAGCAAAGAAGGCTCGATACGGCTTGGCAAAAACACGAGCAAAATGAGGTAAGAAAAGAGCAAACCCACCATCAAGATCCGATTGACTAGATCAATAGAGCGCATCCCAAAAGAGAGAAACCAGGAAAAGGCGAAGACCAAAATAAGCGGAAGGAGAAAAGGGTAGACGCCGCTTGGAAGAGTTCCTAAAAAAAGGGTCTGCAATAGGCGGCTTGCTCCCGAAATGTAAGCAGCGGTTAAGGAGTAGAGAAGGAGCAGGTAAGTCACCCCACAAACAGCTTTTGCTTTCTCCCCAAGCAGGCTCTCTGTCATGGAAATCAGGTGGGCTTTCTTTTTTATGTGCAACGTCACATCAATGAGCAAAAAGGCGGTTCCCAACATAAAAACCCAGGAAAACCCTAAAAAAACGAGAGCCCAAAAACATCCAGAAAAGGCATTTGTGGTGGGCATCGCGAGCATGCCCGCACCAATCGTTGTTCCTGCTACAAGAAAAAGGGCGCCTAAAAAATGGTTGAGCCGAAGGCTCATGAGACGCTCCTTACCATCGTAAACAGCTCCTGGAAAAAGAGCCAAAACGCGAAAAAGGCGGAGCAAAGAAGAGCCGCTCTTCCTCCAAACGCGCGGTAATTTCCAGGAAATTTTTGCCGGTAGCGACCATTCCAAACTGCAAAAACAGGCAAAATGCCAAATAGGGTCATCGTGCAAACGCCCCCTGCAAATTGTAAGGCAGCGTAAAATACTTCGGGATAGGTGAGGGCAAAAAGAAGGCTAGGCAGTAGGACAACTGTCACCAAAAAAACGTGATTCCTCGAGGATAAAGGCATGTTTAGCCCATCGGCTAAAAAGTGGACCAAGGTGAGCGCTTGCGGTACAAACGAGGTTACAATCGCAAAAAAAGCAAACGACTGCGCGTAAGAGCCAATGCCAAAGTTTTTCAAGGCATAGCTCGCCTCCTCTTTTCTTTGGTAAATGGCCAAAATCCCCTCTTCTCCCCCAAAAGGAACGAGTCCCAAAAGGAGCCCTTGCCAGAAGAGGTATACAAAAAAGACGATCAAACTACCACCGAAAATGGTTTGTTGCATCTTTCTCCAATCCTGATCTACGTAAGCGCTAAGGGAGGGAATCATATTTTGAAAACCAAAGGATAAGACTAGAACGGGCAGGGAAAGGGACCAAAAACTCCACTCCACATGGAGCCAGTTGCCCATATCTGTCTTTGGAGCCCCTAAAAAAACCATGAAAAAAAAACTGTAGCCAAGTCCCACCATCAAAAAACGGTTCATCCCATCGATGAAGCGGGTGCCTAAGAAAAGAGCGCCTCCAAAAATGAGAACGAACAAGACAGAAGCTAACGTAGGGGGTAAAAAAATACCGGCAAAATGGTTGATGAAGCCAGAAAAGATTTTAGAACTGGCCGAGATGTAGGCAATCAGAAGGGAGTAGAATAAAAAGAGGTAAGAAAAAAAGCAGATCCGCTTTCCCCAAATACCCAGTCCTTTTTCCAGCATGGAGAGCAAATTGACTTGGTTAGGAAACCAGGCGTTCATTTCTAACACCAAACAGGCGCTGTAGGTCATAAAAGCCCAAGCAAGCAACAGGCTCAAAAGAGAAGGAAAAAATCCGCTCAAACCTGTTAAGATCGGCAGAGCGAGCATGCCGGCGCCAATGCAGCTTCCCGCTACAAGGAGCGAGCCTCCAAGAAGGGGGTAGGAGGGAGCCGCCTTCATCGGGGGTTTTCCAGCTTTTCTTGCTTCCGTTGCTCCTGATTGAGCCGTCCTAGTGGGTATCCATCGTAATCGACAAATTTGAAAAAGCGCTCAAACTGGGGCTCTTTTTCACAAACCTGACGGGCCATTTCTTGGGCAAGGTAACGGTAACTTGGGTGGCCTGCTGGAGAGGATCGCAGCTCACACATCCATTGCAAAGCTCGAAGATTCACATGGAAATACCAGCGGACATTGTACCCCATTGGGACAATGTACTGCGCCTCTTCGGGCAATTCTTGCGCAATCATTTTGTAGGCCTCTTTTGCCCGATTCATCGCAGAGATGTAGGGCTTTTCTAGGTCGGTGTGCAAAATTTCTGGGGGGATGAAGTAGCCATAATTGCACGTGAGGAGCTGCCGCTCTTGGGTGAGGAGTCTGTGCCTATGTAGATCTCTATAGACCCCAAAATCGGCTACAATTTCAAAGGTGTAGTTCGCATGTTCTAAGGCTCTCGGTGACTTATGTCGCCGATTTTCACGGGGCATCGACGCTGCGTCTAAAATCCTTAAGAGGTCTTCTTCTCCCATCTCCTTACAAAGGGCTGTCAGCTGCTGCAAAGAGGCTGAGGAGCCTTGAAACAGAAGCGCAGCGGCTACTTTGTACACCGCTTCTTTATCGTAATCGGCGAGAGTAACCCCAGGGCGGCTTTGCTGGCTGATCTCTTCTGTGTGGCTCGTAGAGAGCTGCAAAAGCTCTTTTTGCATCTCTTCATGAAACTCAGCGTTTGCTTCTTGGTATTTATGGCCTAGAGCCGCCCTACGAATGAACGAGGGGATCACTTTGCTAAGCTCGGCTTGCGTCGATTTACCAAGCTCACTGAGCTCAGCTAGGTTGTTCCTATGCATTTTTTGTATCAAGGTTTCAAAAAAGCGCCCATTGCCGAAAACGCCCATATTCGTGAGGGTGGAGGCAGGAAGAAGTCCGCGCAAGCAGTCGAGCACCTTTGCTCGTAAAGAAGCGTTATAGGCCAATTTTGAAATGTGATGATTTTTCGGGAATTTTTGTTCGATCAGTTCGGTCAGTTGAGGAATGAGTAGCTTGTAGGTATCGAACAAATGGTCGCATGTCTCCAAGTACAAGTCTCGGTAGGCGGAGGTGAGGAGAATCGGTTCTTGGTAGTAAAGGTACTCACCGTTGATTTTTTGATCAAAATAGATGTACCTTGTCGATTTTTCTAAAGGAGAGCCTCCAATCCGAGCATCTTCGATCACTTTGGCCGCAAGCATCGATATATTTTCTATCGCAAGGTGCGCTCCCCCCAGTTCTGCGATCGAATCATCTCCGTAACCATCTAAAATACGATCGTAAAAGTTTTTTGCTTTTTTGATGGCAATCATTTGCTCATCTTGTTGGGGTGACTTACACCGACCTGCAATCTCCTGAAAAGAGGTATCCTCGTTCATGATGAACTCTTTGAGTAGTAAAGAACGGAGTCCCAGAGTCGACCTGGAGTAGCGCGAAAAAAGAGCGCCTTTGATCACTTCGGGAAGGTTCCTTAGCACAAAAACATTGCTTGTTGTGCTCGACACAAATTGGTGTAAAATTTTAATCTGACTTTCAGAGAATTCTTCGTAATTCTGCGTCATCTAGTCCTCATCTCATGGATCGTTTTCTACAAGACTGCCATAGTCTTCCAGCAGGGATCAAGGAAAATCCTACAGAAAAAAGCTGCTCAAAATTTTGCAGACAGGTAAAAGAAAATTTACCAGGAGGTTTTCTTTGAAATTGACGCCAGGCGCTCCCTTTATCCCCCTTTCAAAGGAAGGGGCATTGACCATTCCAACAAGACTTCGTAGGCTCCGCAGCAAAAAAACTCTACGCGGCCTTGTCCAAGAAACACTCTTAACAAAACGGGATTTTGTCCTCCCCCTATTCTTGATCGAAGGACAGGGGAAAAAAGTTCCTATTGCCTCGATGCCTGGCATTTTTCGCTATTCGATCGATCAGGCTCTTGAGCAAATACAGGCCTATTTTGATCAAGGAATTGGAACGTTTGCCCTGTTTCCTTGTTTACCTCATGAAAAGAAATCTTGGACGGGAAAAGAAGCCTTTACCAAACATGCCCTGATCCCCAAAGCGCTGACTTTTTTCAGGCGGTTTGTGCCAGAAGCGTGCCTCATCGCCGATGTGGCTCTTGACCCCTTCACTTCTCATGGACACGACGGCATTTTAGGGGAAAATCACGAAGTGCTCAACGATGTAACGGTCCACTATTTAGCAAAAATGGCTCTCCTCTACGCAAACTCGGGCGCAGACATGGTGGCGCCTAGCGACATGATGGATGGTAGGGTGCTTCGGATCCGTCAGATGTTAGATGAAGGCAAGTCGCACAATACTGCGATCTTAGCCTACAGCGCAAAGTACGCCTCCTGCTTTTACAAGCCTTTCCGTGAAGCCTTAGATTCCGCTCCTGCTGGGGATAAAAAATCGTACCAGCTAGATCCGGCCAATCAAAGAGAGGCTTTGCTCGAAGCGCATCTCGATGAAGAGGAGCACGCCGATATTCTCATGGTGAAACCTGCGGGAATGTATTTAGATGTGATTCAAAGCATCCGAAAACAGACAAAAAGACCCTTGGCTGCCTATCACGTGAGTGGGGAGTACGCCATGGTGATGGCCGCGCACCAGCAGGGGATTTTGGTCGCGAAAGAGGCATTTCTTGAAATCCTTACGAGCATCAAAAGGGCGGGAGCCGACCTGATTTTTTCCTACGCTTTAGATCATGTTTTGGGCGAGTTGCTTTAGAAAGCTTAAGGCCCCAAAAGCGCTCAATAGCAGGGAAGGAGGCACCCTAAACGGTCGTCGTAAATCGTTTGGTAGAGAGGCTCCCCTGTAGAAGCGATCGCTCCCACATCTCGAAGGCGAGCGGGAAGGGAGTAGCCCCACCTCTTTTTGCTGCTTTTATTGAGAAAAAGATCGAGCGGCACCGAAAAAGCAATCCCCTTATCAAAATACCTCTTCCCATCCACCCAATCTACTCCGCTTGTGTAAGTGATCCAGAAACCGACTTGACATCCTGAAGGAAACGTCTTTTCTATTTGAAAACGGGCTCCCCGGTCTTTGGCAAGAAATTGCCCGAGTTTACAAGAAAAATTGACCGCATGATGGGGCAGCTCGTAATGGAAACTCAGAAAGTACTGCAATCCGTAGTAGGGAACATACTTGGGAGAACACCCTTCGAATTTCCGGATGTTTTTTTGTATACCTAGGCCGTTATAGGCTCTTTTCGCAAGGGCGGCTGCTTCTACGCCGAGCGCAAAGGGGCTTCCTACAGGATACAGCAATAGCTCAGAAGCAAGTCCCAGATAGGCCACCTCAAAATATCCCAAACTCATCTTAGCAAAGACTCCCCCACCTACGTTCCAGTTTTTCTGCAAAAACGCCCGATCTAGGTGGAGAGAGGAGCTGTTTTGGTACAAAGGGGTATCTGAGCGAACATTGATGATCTGCGAGGGACTGGAAAGATCGGCCTCCGAAGAGCCGGTCGACTTTATGATGTATTTCGCAGAAAATGCGTAGTAGACGCTATCGAACAAATACCCATCGAGCGAACCTTGGATGCCCGCTGCGTACTCGATTTTTCCAAAAGAGCCTCCAAAGTAGGTTTGAAAAATCGGCTGAATCGTGTAGAGAATCACCGGTTTTTTTCGGGCGTAAAGAAGGCGCGCGGAATAAGGGGTAGGAAGGGCTTGCACTTCCTGCATAGACGTCAGCAAGCTAAGCTCATACTCGCCCATTTTTCCCACAACATACCGATCCAAAATAGCGCGGCTTATCTCATATTCTTGAAGAGGAATCCCACTACTTTCTACAATCACCCTCGTTGAGGTGATTGTTTCAGGAAGGATCTGGGATAAAATCGCGCTCACCCTCTTCCGAACAGCTGGTTCTTGCCTGTAGGTACTATTGACAATCCGTATCCACAAAATGCCTTGTTTTTGGGCGAGATAGAACAAATCGAAGCCCTGCTCGGCAAATGCGACGCGCAGCTCTTTTACAAAATCGGGCTGAGATGCGAAAGCCCCTAACGGCGCTTCCCTCGATGAAGCAGCGTAGAGAGGAGGGTCTTTCGTTTTCGGAAAAAATCCGCAGCTCCCTCCCAAATCGTAAGAAAAAGCGGCTTCCCCTACAAGGTGTTTTCCCCCGCTCGTAGAATTTTTTGTCCCAATTCTTGCGGTAAGAGCGTTCCAAAAACCGCAGGAAATTCCTACATTGACCGGAATCTTTGGGGAACTTCCTGCAAGAAAAGGGTTCTTGTAGCGGCTATACTCCACCTGAAAACAAAGTGAGGTCCCTTCGGGGAGGGACTTAGACAATGGGCTCCACTGGACAGCTCCAAACAAACCGCGCAGATTTCCTGCCCCCCAGCCCACACTCAGCTCTAGGTCGCTCGTTAAAAAAGATTTTGTCCCTACTGCGTAAAAAGAAAATCCAGCGGGGTCCCCTAAAATAGCGTCCCAACCAAGGGAGATTTCGGGCAAGGAGGGCAGGCCGTCTTCTGCCTGCAAAAGAGCGTATTTGATGCTAGCAAATTTTTTTGCCATTGTTGCCGTGCCATCTCCGCAAAGAGCTCTCTCCACCTGTTTTTTTAGGTAGGTATACTGGCCGCGCACCTCAAGTCTTGGGAAAAGCTGGATAGAGGCGCTGTAGAGGTCAGCAGAAGAGCTGTAAGCGCCCACCAGACCGACCGTCCCCTCTTTTTGCATACGGGCTGAAGGGAGATCCAAATAACCGACCGTGCCAAAGCGGTTGTAGCGCATGGGAAGAGCCCGCTCTGTTTCTTGATCGATGAAAGAGGCTTGTTCGAGATCTGCTAAAAGCGACTCTGTTTTTTCCCAATCGCCTAAGGCGTACGCGCACACCTGGAAAGAAAAAAGAAGATAAAACAGCAGCCATCTGTTCATGAAAAAGGAGAAAATTGGCACTGAGGTTCCTTGTGAAGGGGGCTCTATAGGCGCGTTTTGTAAAACTTCTTTTACAAAGGGATCTCTTCTAATAAATCTTTGGAAAAACCCTTCTGTTGAAGGTTTTACTGTATTGTTATACAATTTTTCCATAAGAAAATTTTGGGAAGAATCGATGACTTATCTTGCGGACTTTATTACACGAATTGAAAAGAATGACTATCCTGGCTTTTTAAAACTTTGGGAAGAGTATTGTTACAGCGATGAGTTTGACATCGACGAGTACAAAAAAATCTTACAAACAGCTTTAAACTCACCGCTAGCTGCTCCTTTTGGAAAACATGTGGAAAAAGGGCTCATTCTTTGGAAGAAATTGAGCACTCCAAAAGAGGCTTTTGAAGTTTTGAAGCTCATTTTTCAAATTCAAACGACCCATTCTGAATCACTCTATGAAGTCGGCACCGAATGTTTACAAAAAATGTATCCAAATGATCCGAATTTTCAAGAAAAAATCCGCATGGTTGGTCTCCGCCCTGGAGAAAATTTTCAGGGGGCTTTAAGCAATTATGAACTACTCACCCACCTAAAAAAGGGGAACTTTGTCTACCATAATGGGGGCTGGGGCGCGAGTGAAATCCTCGAAGTCTCCGTAATCCGAGAAGAGCTTGCTCTCGAATGTGAACAGGTAGTTGGTACGAAACACCTCTCTTTTGCAAACGCTTTTAAAACGCTCATCCCCATTGGAAAGGACCATTTTCTCGCTAGACGTTTTGGAGATCCCGATCTTTTAGAAAAACAAGCAAAAGAACATCCAACCGAAGTTCTTCGCTCTCTTCTACGGGATTTAGGCCCTAAAACAGCCGCAGAAATCAAAGAAGAGCTCTTAGACCTTGTCATCCCTGAAAAAGACTGGAATCGCTGGTGGCAAAATACACGTAGCAAACTCAAAAAAGATACGAAGATCTCTTGCCCAAAAACTTTACGCCTTCCGTTTACCCTGCTCGATCAAGCCATTCCTCACGAGGTAGCCTTTTATAAAGCCCTTGAAGCCAAACCCGATGTTCCGACAACGATTCAGATGGTCTACACGTTCTTGCGCGACTTTTCAGAAACATTGAAAAACGAAGAGTTCAAAACGTCCTTAGAAAAAAGAATTCAAGATCTTTTACAGGAAGAAAATCTGCGAGATGGAGAGCGCCTTTCTCTCCTCTTTTTCCTCGAAGATTTGAAAGTACAGGAAAAAAGAGCGTCTTTAAACGAGCTAATCAAAAAGATTGAAGATCCCGATGCGTTCATCAAGACTGTCGATATCGTGGCATTCAAAAAACGTGCCCTAACTTTGATGCGGTCTTTGCGTGAGGATTGGGAAACGATCTTCCTCTCCCTTCTCTTTACCGTCGAACAAAATATTGCCCGCGACTATCTACTACAAGAAATTGCTACGCTGCCCGGTTTTGAAGAAAAAGTGACCTATCTTTTAGAACATCCCATCTCTTATCCCGACGTGTTTGTCTGGTACTTTCAAAAGCTTATCGAAGAAAAAAGTACCCTTCCCTACGCCTCTCCAGAGGGGCGAGCCCAATTTTTTGAGGGGTTTTTGATTCTTCTCGATTATGTTGGGAAAAAAAATGAGCACAAAGACCTCGCAAAAAAAATGCTCTCGATTCTTTTACACAATCGTTACAAAGTGGTTCGGGATACGATGCGCGGTTCGACATTAGAACAGGTTCGCGAGTTTTTGCTCCTTTCTACCAAATGCCGACTTCTTTCTGACCACGACATCAAAATCATCTACTCTCTTGCAGAGGTCGTTTATCCGAAACTGGCTAAAGATCGTAAACAAGATGAGGTCGATGAAGAGATCTTTTGGACAACAGAAAAGGGGTATCAAACAATCAAACAGCGGATAGAACGGATTGCTACGGTGGAAACGGTAGAAAATGCAAAAGAAATTGAAGAAGCTCGCTCTCATGGAGATTTGCGAGAAAACTCTGAATTCAAATTCGCACTTGAGAAAAGAGCTCGCCTCCAGTCGGAACTGAAATCCCTTTCAGATCAGCTGCAAAGCGCTCGAATCATCACAAAAGCCGATATTCCCCAAGATTTTGTCGGAATTGGGTGCGTGGTCGATTGTGAAGATCAAAAAAAACAGGTACAAACATTCACCATTTTGGGGCCGTGGGACGCAGATCCTGAACAAAACATCCTCTCTTTTCAGTCGAAAATTGCGAAAGTGATGCATGGTCTCCGTATTGGGGAAACCTTTTCTTTTCAGGGCGATGAGTTTAAGATCATGAAAATCACAAGCTATCTGTAGAAAATACGCTCTTCTGAGGAAGGTCTTCATGGTTCGAATATTCTTATCTATGCTACAGTTAACGAGGTATCAATTAGGATCTGGAGAACCTTCATGCCTTCTGTAAAAAAACCCTCAAGCTTGCTCATTGCAAGCAAAAACCTGCATAAAATCCGAGAAACCAAAGATATTCTCAAAGAGGTTCTCGCAATCGATCTATTCACTTTGCGTGATTTTCCCACCTACGCTCCTGCCGAAGAATCGGGAGGAACCTTTGAAGAGAATGCGATCCTCAAAGCAACTCAAGCAGCGACAGAACTTGGCATGCCCACTCTAGCCGATGATTCTGGGATTGTTGTCCCAGCTTTGCAAGGAAAGCCGGGCATTTTTTCCTCAAGGTACGCAGGTCTTGAAGCAACCGACGCAGACAACCGAAAAAAACTGCTATTGGATATGGAAGATTTTTTAGAAGAAGATCGTTTTGCCTATTACCACTGTTCGATTGCGTTTTCTACTCCAGACAAATTGCAAAAGTGTTCTGAAGGAAAATGTGAGGGCAAACTACTCACCCAAGAGCGGGGAGGCGATGGTTTTGGTTACGACCCTCTATTTGTCAAGCATGAGTATAGTAAAACGTTTTCCGAACTCAAAGAATCGATCAAAAATCGGATTTCTCATAGAAGGAAAGCTCTCGACAAAATCCTCCCCTTTTTAGATGCTTTCTACTCATAAATGCACTATCTTGTTGATGGTTACAACCTCCTTTTTTCCCTGCAAGACTCGGAAGATCTGCGAAAAAACCGGGAACAGTTCTTACAAACATTAGAAGACCATGTTCGTGTATTTCGCTCTCTTGTCACGATCGTTTTTGATGGAAAAAGTGCTTACGGTGAAGAAAGTGGTTACGCCTATTTTTCCTCATTCTTAGTCGTCTTTTCCCCGCACAATCAAACAGCCGATGAGTACATCGTAGAAAAAATTCTTTTTTCTTCCTCTCCAGCGAATTTTACCGTTATTACACAAGACAAAGCCTTGATCCAATCGGTCAGAAAAGCAAAGGCCCACACCAAACCGGTCCAATGGTTTTTACGTTGGGTAGAAAAGCATGCCGATCAAGCAGAAGAAAAGCCTTTAGGAGACACTCCCTTCCATAAAAGCCGGCTGCAGAAGATTTTTGAAAAAAAATGGCGAGAAAAAGAGTAACGACTACCTTGACTCACCAAAGCTGATAGAGTCTTCTCACACTTTGTGGAGAGGCTCGCATTTACCAAAAAGCACGAAAAGCCTTTTGGGGCGCTTCGCAGCCTTCAGCTAAAATATAGGGCGATTCGATCGGGTCATTTTAGTGATGGAAAGAACTGTTGATCGCTACTTGGTTGGCGCGATCCTCTTTTCAAAACTCCCCTTGGTACAAAAGGGAAAGCGTAGTGAAATCACTTTCCTAGAAGCGGATGCGCCGCGCGCCTTACCTCTTTTGAGAAAATTCTTGAAAACAACCTTCTTCATGTGAAAGAATTTTAGAAATTTTTTAGGATTGTATGTTAGAAGCCTTAAACCCTTTAAGCCCTTTTGTTTCTACAAGCACTCCATATCTACTCATCAGCGTATCGACCAGAGAGGATTCGGCCCACACGCTCGAGTACTTACAATCTTTTCATAACAATCTTTTCTCCAAAAACATCTACCACTATTTACTTTTTGAGTTATTCACGAATGCATGTGCCTGTATCTCCTACTATTTTTCTCCCAGATCTTCTGTAAAGTGGCAAAAGTTTGCGTGGACTGCTATAGTGATCATCATCGTAAATGAGCTGTATTGGCATGAGCCGCCACAAGACAAATCTTTTGATGAAATTCACCGTTGGAAAGTAGGCAATACAGCAAAAAAGCTTGTGCGTATTGTTCGTGAAAACGAGATCGGCGCAGCGAAAAAGGTGGCCGAACAACATCTAAAAACCTACCTGCTCACCGATAGCGTTCAAGAAAATTTCTTTAAAACAGCCATTCCTGCATTTGTCCACGCCTTTTCACACGCTACTCTGATCACAAATCAACAGCTCGAGGACATTTTTAAGAAATCCGAAGCTTCAGCAAAACGGAAAAAAGAGATCCGTCGGTGGTTCAACAATCAAAAAACGCCCACGAAAACTAGCGAAGAACTTTGTTCGGTCATAGAAAATGCGGTCAAGCAACCTTTCAAATACACAAAAAATACAGAATCTAAATTGCTTCGAGCAGACTCCTTCGATCAAGGAGAAAAAATGCGAATACAATATTTTAGCAGATATATTTTATCGGTTTTTTCTATACGAACTGCCCTTCAGGCGTCGGTGAATTACACACGAGATCCACTGAGCTCTTTTTATGCTGCGCTATTTGTAACACTTACTTGGAGGGAACATTACAAACAGCCTCAACATCTCCCAACAAATAGCCCACCTAGTAAAACTCCTTTAGAGGCAAAAACGGTCCATTTAGATAGAAACTAGGGATTTTGGAGAGGAGCCTGCCCACGCCTCCCAAGGGAAGGTTTGGAGACGTTGGATGATGGTTTTCGGAGATTTTTCTTTGATGATGAGCTCTTTTAAGGCAGAAGTATTGCCAAATCTAGATAAGTAACGGAGAAACCAGCTTCCTACCCTACGCATGTCTAAGAGCGCTTTTTTATCACTTTGGTAGGATACAATTTCTTCAAAGTGCTCGAGCATCACCCCTTTCACAGTTAGAATATCTGGAGACTGGTAATGGCCTTTTCGAACGTAGTCGAGAATTTGACCAGCGATCCATGGCTGACCCATCGTTCCTCTAGCAATCAAAATCCCATCAGAGGAAGTCTCTTCAAGCATCATCTCGGCACTTTCTGGATCAAAAATATCTCCATTTGCAAATACTTTGATCGTATTTGCCACCTTTTTTGCCTCTCGAATGGGAGAGTAGGCTGCCTTGCCTTTGTACCCCTGCTCCCTGGTTCTTCCGTGAATGGTGATCACAGAAGCGCCCGCTTCTTCAGCAATTTTTGTAATGATCGGAGCATTGATTGAGCGCTCATCCCATCCTGCTCGAATTTTCACGCTTACAGGGAGGTGCGTGCTTGAGGTCATCTCATGAATGAGTTCCCCAATCTTTTTGGGGCACTTGAGAAGCGCTGATCCGCTACCATCTTTTGTGATTTTATCGACAGGACAACCACAGTTCAAGTCGATCCAATCAAAACCCAAATCTTCTAGGATCGAGCAAGAATCTCTTACGTACTCTTTTTTTGATCCACAAATTTGCGCCCCAATCGGATGCATCAATGCGTCGTAATCAAGTAGGCGGTAAGTAGCAGGCTCATGGCGCACTAAGGCGTCCATTTTCACCATTTGGCAAAAAAGAAGACCAGGTCTTTCAAAAGAGCGGGCCGCGATTTTACAAAACGGATAATCAGAGCATCCTGCTAAAGGGGCATAAAAAATTTTATTGTCTAATACGCAGTTTTTTATAGAAAATGGTTTTACGATGTTTTTCATAGACCGATCATGAAGTCTAAGCGCCAAACCAGGGATAAAAGCAGCGATTTTAGGAAGCCTAACATCAAAAAAGCGACTAGAACGCTAATATCGAGCATCCCTATAGGGGGGATGAACCTGCGAAAAAAACCGAGATAAGGCTCTGTATAGTGGTAAACAAAGTGCATGAAGTGGTGGCGCTGCAATTCTGGAATCCAAGAGGCAATCACCCGGATAAGGATCAATAAATAATAAACAGAAAAAGCTAGGTCAATAATTCGTACAAGCATCGCAAATTTGTGGTGATTTTAGAGACGATTCTATCAAAAAAACAAAAAGAACAAAAGCGCTTGCTCAGACAATCTACCCGCAAATCCCACTCATTTTTAGAAAACTAGCCAAAAATATCGAGCAGGAAATGCCTAGTCTTCCCTCCTAAAAAAGGCTATTTTTCCTTTGTTGAGCAAAAAAGAGTGTATAAACGGGGTAGAAGGGAGCAAAATTTTCTATTTTATCGTTCCAGGAAATAGACCCTACCGATAAAATCGGTTGAATGAGTAGTTCTATGATTGGGATTCATAAAGATGGGAATACTGTTTTTTTCGTAAAGCTACGAAAAAGAAAACAACGCTTTATGATAGAAACTCTCTTTTCCTCTTCGGAAGGGAACGTAAAACGGATGGCTTTTTCGGAAGGGAAAGAAATCGTTTCTGGAGTCGACGCTAAAGATGTTCTCATCAAAGCCATTGATCTTACCATTCCCTCAAAGCGATCTTGGAAACACCTCCTCAATTACCAAGTAGAATCACTCCACTTTTTTCCGCCAAATGAGGTATTTTCTCTCACAATTCTACGGAAAGAGGCTCCCCCTTCCCGTTTGCAAGCAACCTGTTTCACCACCACGAAAAAACACTTAAGTCATCTCATCGAGGAGTGGAAAGACCTTGAGCTTGAGCCGAGTTATATCTCTACCGTACCCAACGCTCTTCTCCGTTACGCAGAATACTACTACTCATTAGAAGGATCGTATTGCATCATGCACTTGGGGTTAAAACAGACCACTTGCGTATTTGTAGACCGTAAAATTGTAGAAAAATCCCACTCCTTTCCCATAGGTATTTCCTCTCTATTAGAAGGGGCTAGAGAAAGCGGTTATGCCTCGTTAGAAGCGATCGACTTTTCTCGAGAAGGTAACGCTGTGGTGGAGCCTGTATTTGCAAAAATGCAGCTGCTCACAAGCTCATTGCATCAAGCCTTCTCTTCGTTTGCCCTTAGCAAGAAAGTTCCTTTGCTTCTTACAGGACAAACGACCTTAGCGCCAAAAGTCACAAAGCATTTGCAAAAACGGCTCGATACGTTTGTCAGCGATTTCCTTCCAGAAGTTCCTGAGGAAAAAGAGCGGCCTGACCTTAGAAAATATGCGATCAGCATAGGGCTGATTTTCGATGTATTACAAAAAGATGAACGGTCCTTGGAATTTCGGAAGAATGAGCTCATCCCCTTGCGGTTTGTGAAAAACCGTTTTTGGGCAGTAGCTAGCTATCTCTTCCTTTTTTGCGCGCTTTTTGGAGGCAGCTACTCCAACATCTCATCGTACTTAGAAAAAAAAGAAGAGCGGATCACAAAATTTGTGAAAAAACATCTGGAAGAAGATCAAACGCTCTCGTCTAGAAGCGTTTCAATCTCTCAAAACACTCTTCAAGGTACGTTGGATCATTGGCGCTCGACTTTGGCAAAAGAGACAAAACCGCTCCCCTTCGGTAAGCCCTATCCCAAAGTATCTTCCGTTCTTTCTTGGATCCAACAAGTCCTTGCCGAAAAAAATGCCTTTCTCCACAACTTTTCTTTTTTGGTGCATGAAAGGCCCCATAAGAAAGCCCCCTCGAAACCCTACTCTGTCCAAATAGAAGCGGAGATACAAACCCTTTCTCAAGAAGCTAAAGAATCCTTGCGCACGTTTTTTCTGACAGAATGCTCTCGAGTAGACCCAGAAAAACCGATCTCTTTTACCGAAGAGGGAAAGAGATGCAAGGTGAGCTTTTACCTAAAAGGGGAAACGTTATGATCACTCTTTTAGGGAAATTCTGGATGAAGCCTTGGGGATGGATCTCAACATTTGCCTTTACCTGGCTCATGTTTTTCGGACTACTCTTTACCGGTTATTGGAAATACGCCCGTCTTGTAGAACAAGAAACCATGGCATTTCTCGTCGTAGAAAAAGCGATCCGCACCTTACCAAGGAGGCAGGAAAACCGGGAGTTTGTTCTCAAATACAGAGCAGCTAAAGCGGACTTTGTAGAAGAGAGGCTCTCTTCTTTACCCCTTTTATCCAAGGAGGCATCTTGGACGCAAAGAGCTTCTTCTCATAGTATCTTTTGTCAGGAACCAAACGTGGAACAAGCAAAACAGCTGTTAAAAAATAATGCGCTCTCCTATCAGCGTAAAGCTGTCCCGAGCTTATCTAGCGTAAAAGAAACGTTTTTCGTACAAAAAAATCTGGTCCATGTAAACTTTTCTGATCTTGCTCAGATTCTTGCTACTGTAGAAAGTCTTGGATATGGGGAAGAAAAGCCGCAACTTCTATTTACAAAGCTGCGCCTTACGTTCGAAGAAAAGGGGCTGTTTCCCTACTTTACTCTCGATACTGAGCTATTACAAAGAGAACTTTCCCCCGCAAGATGATGAACCATTTTCTCCTTTTTCTCTGTATCTTAGGTTTTTTCACCAGCTGCTCTCCAAAAGGAGAGGAAGAAATTGTCTTGATCCAAGTGAAAGAGCATGATGGATCGCTCCAAACGTTCAATGAAAAAAAGCGCCTAGAAAAATTTGCCTCGATTGACTACCTCTCTCCACAACCCTATAGCCAAGTTCTTCGGGTATTTCGGAAAAACTTGGAGGATAAGGGGCGCTCTATTCTCACTTCCTACCACCCAAATGGGCAAATCAAACAATGTATGGAGGGGATCGACTCGGTGGCTAAAGGCCCCTACTACGAATGGCACGCGAATGGGAATAAGAAAATTGAAGCACGAGTCATCGGAGGAGCCTTTGATCTTCATTACGCATCGCAGCAACATTGGTTATTTGATGGAATCTCTAAAGTGTGGGACGAAGAGGGCCGCCTTCTTGCAGAAATTGCTTATGATATGGGCATGTTGCATGGAGAGTCGAAGTATTATTACCAAAATGGACAGCTAAAAACACGGATCCCCTACAAAAAACGGCGCGTTCATGGGGCTATTTGCCTCTACTACCCAAACGGTCACCTGCAAAAAAAAACGTATTACCAGCATGGGAAAAAACATGGTTCGTCTCTAGGATACTGGGAAAATGAGGAGCCCTCACTCTTTGAAGAGTATGCAGAAGATCGGCTGCTCAATGCGATCTACTATGATCAAAAAGGCACAGTCGTCTCCCAGGTGGAAAATGGCTACGGTTTTCAAGCAGAATTTTCCGGAGATTTTTTATCCCAAAAAGTTGAGTACCAAGAGGGAATTCCCGAAGGTTGCGTGATTCTGTACGCCTCTTGTGGAAAAGTTACAGGAAAGTACCACCAAAAAGAGGGAAAAAAACACGGAACAGAAACGCTATTTTATCCTATGAAAGGAGCAGATAGTCTTGAGCCACAGATCAAGCTCTCGGTCGATTGGGATGATGACACAATCCATGGATTTGTCAAAACCTGGTACCCAAATGGAAAAATGGAGAGCCAAAAAGAGTATTACAGAAATCAGAAAAATGGGACCTGTTTTGCCTGGTATCAAGATGGGAGTCTCATGCTGATCGAAGAGTATGAAAAAGACCTCTTGCAAGAAGGAGCGTATTACAAAGCGCAGCACCAAGCCCCCTTATCAAAAGTGACCGAGGGAGAAGGAATAGCTACCCTTTTTGATGGAGAGTCGTTCGCTTTCTTACGAAAAATCGTTTACGCGCGGGGAAAACCGGTCGAAAACCCTTAAGTCTCTCGCTATTTATTTGCGCCTCGGTGGAGAAGAGCTTCTGTTCTGCTCCTTACTCCTTTTTCCATTGCACGAATAACTTCCTGGGCAAAGCGTCGCCTGAACATAATCTCCCGAATTCACATTCCTACAAATTGAAAAATACTCCCCGTTAGGACATTTCCAAACAACGGTATAGGGAGTCACCGACTGACTGTAATTATTGGGAATCGAAAGCTTGGTGGCTTTTCTCTCCGACTCACGGCTATTTCCCGCGGGAGGGAGCGTTTCTTGTCCAAGAAACAGGCCCGAATTCGAGTGCACCACAGCGGTCAACACAAAAGGGGAATCGTTTTCTAAAAAGATGGTCGCTCCGAAAAGAGCGTTCGTAAAAAACAAGGTAGAAATCCCTAAAAATAGGGCGTAGTTCTGAAAATATGGGATAAAAAACACGACAATCCTCTCTTTCTCTATTTCTCCTATAAATTTATTTTGCAAAAAAGGAAAGTAAAGAACTATTCTTACTTCCAGCCCTAATTTATGGAGTTGCAAGAATATGCACCGGAGTCTCTACCGGATGATCCATTTCTCCCTTCTACTTTTCAGCTTCCCTTTGATCGGAAGTTTGGAAACGAAGACAGCAGATCCATCTTGCTTAAGAGATGGTTGGAACGCCCCTGCGCAGTTTGATCAAGGAGATCTCGGCGGATATCTGACTAAGACTTTCCTGATCTGGAAAGTCGAGGGTGACTCTACTGCTCCAGGTGTTGTGGTCCTTGGCTCGGGAGCAGAAGAAATTCTCTTAGAAAAAGAGTACCGACTCGGTTTTCATCTAGGAGGGGGCTACCACTTGCCTTATGGCAATTGGCAGATCGAACTCGGCTACTCCTATCTCCCAATGAAAGCAACTTCCCAAGAGGTGCAAAGCGACTCTTCTGCGGAAGAAATCGCGCCGTTTTGGGCAAAAAAGAGCCAAGACGCCCCCTCTTTCCTATCGGAAAACAGCGTCTGGACATTCTCTGCCCAAAGCGTCACCGCCTCACTTCTTCGGCGCTACTACGTGGGCCAAAAACTCCTTGTTGCGTTAGAAACTGGATTAAGATCTTGGATTGTACAGCAAAATTATGACGCGAAGTACGCAGGCGTAAATGCCCATCTAGAAACCCATTCCAAGGCGCATCTTTGGAACCTTGGGCCAAGAACATCGCTCCATTCTGACTGGTTTATTGGATCGGGACTGCGCTTTTTTGGTCATATCGGCGGCTCAATTGGTTATACAAAAGCAGGAATCGATCACCTTGAGACAAAAGACGAAAACGCTACCTTATTTTCTCTAAGCGACGAGCGCCCTTTTCTCGCTCCGACAAGCGAAATAGGAGTTGGTCTTGGTTGGGGGGCTTCTTTTCTAGAACGCGGCTTACATCTAGATGCCTCTCTTCGTTATGATCTCTTTGTTTTGTACGGACAAAATGTGATGAAATCCCTCCTTGAGCCCTTTGTAGAAAATTTTTCTCGTGGGAGCTATGATGTCTATTTGCACGGATTTTCGTTGATGGTTAGGAGTGATTTTTGAAAAAGAAGGAGCCTACTTTCCGAGCGCACATGATCTACCTCTACGTACTTTTTAGCTTGCTTCTATGCCCTAGGGCGCAAGCCCAAGAAGAGTCTTTGATCCTTTCAAATCGCTGCCTCTTATTAGATCCTGAGTACTCTGCGCAAGAAGATTGGATTCCAGGATACAACAAACCAGCCAATATCGATGTTTGGAGCGATTACGACAAGCTGTTTACGAGCGGATCTTTTCTCTATTTTCAAGCCATTGAAGATGGCCTTGCTTTAGGCCTACTGCAACCGAGTGCACAGACCCTATTTGACCAGAGTCCAAACAGCTCCCTTCTAACCATAGAGTTTCCCTTTCAGCCTGGTTTCCGGGTCGGGTTGGGACTCCACCTAGGCGATCGAGATTGGGATTTTTATGCGGAATATACCTGGTTTCGGCAGCAAGAAGCTTCCGCTTTTTCCGCTCCAAGTGGAGGGAGCATTGAGCCTTTATGGCTTTACGATCTTGTGTCCGAGGAACCAGCTACCTCCGCTATTAGCGACTGGCACCTTAGTCTAGATATGATCGATGGAGAGCTTGGCACTTCCTACTACCTCTCTGCAGAAAATGTCGTACGCCCTTTTTGGGGATCGCGCCTTGCCTGGATCTCCCAAACTTTTTCTCCTGCTTATACGATTTCTGGAGAAACGGTGGAGGCGCGCAATAAGATCCGTTCTTGGGGTCTGGGCTTAAGAGCGGGCGTCGATACAGAGTGGCACGTCGGCCCAAACACAAAACTGCTTGCCAATGGCGCTTTTTCCAGCCTTTACACCCACTACAAACTATCGGTAGAACAACAAAGCTTTGAAAACCCTCAGCAAACAGCTATTGCAACATATGAAACTCCCGATTACCTACGTCCTCAATACGAATCTGCGTTCGGGCTTGCTTGGGGCAACTATTTGTTCAACAGCCTTTGCCACTTTGAGATCCGAGCTTTGTACGAACTGCACGTGTTCTGGAATCAAAATATTTTTGGATCGGCTTTTGGGGGCATTGTCAATCGCTCCGCAAAAGGCTCCACAAATTTGTACTTACACGGCTTAACCGTCAAGATGCGACTCGATTTTTAGCAGGTATTTCCTTATGCATTTCCACTTCCTACTCTGTTTTCTCCTCTTGGCAAGCTCTTTTGAAGGCCTTACTACAGACTTTCCTCAAGACTGTTTGAGCAACTACAACGCTCCCTATGAGGAGCAAGGAACCCTTCAGGGCCGCATTTCGGGATCATTCACCTACTGGCAACCGCTAGCAGAAGGGCTGGAAGTTGGGCTGATTTCTGCAAACGCCTCCTCTTTTACCCCTAGCAGCAAAAGCCGCGTTGTCCAAACCGACTTTTCTTACGAGCCAGGCCTGAAACTTTCCTTGGGATTAGGAGGCTTTCCCGATCACTGGGAAATGCTCCTAGGCTACACCTATTTTCGCTCTAGCTCTTCGACAAAAACATCGGTCTCGAACCAGCAAGGAATTTACACCAACCGATTTCAAGAAGCAAACGCCGTCTTTGCGAAAAGCCTAGTTTCGGTATGGAAAATGCGCCTACAATTCTTAGATCCAGCTCTTTCTCGTACCTTCTACGTAGGACGTCACCTTCTATTTACCCCCTCTCTTGGAGGAAGAGCCTACTTTTTGCGCCACGAGCTAAAAACCCAGTATCAAGGAGGGGAGATCACAGCAAATCATGGGGAGGCTTCACAAGAAGCAAAATCCCGATCTTGGGGATTAGGACCCAAAATGGGTCTCCATACCCACTGGTTACTCCCTGCTGGATTCTCTTGTGAAGGGGGACTTTTCTATAGCATGGCTTTTACAAGATACCATATTGAAATCGAAGAAACGCCCACGTCCACAAATGCGCCTTTTGTATTCGATCAAGTAAACCGGACATTTCGTCCGATGTATGACCTCAATTTTGGGATTGAGTGGTCCTCTTCCTTTCCAGGCTCTTACGTCCAATGTGGTTTTTCTTTGCTCTATGAGTTTTGTGTATTAAAGAACCAAAATGTTCTTTCAAACGTTTTATCAAGCCCACAATCCCGCCCTTTTAGCTCCCTAAATGATCTCTACTTACATGGACTCACGCTATCTGGGATCGCTAAGTTCTAAAGTCAAAAGTACAAGGGTCCCTTAAAGATCCCAAAGTCCCACGGTCATGAGGATGCTCTCTATGAACACAAACTTGGTCCATAAAAATCGCTGGCCTCTCTTCAAGCCAAACCCTCAGAAGACCACCAACCATTACGAAAAAGGGCCACAAGGCGCATTTAGCGCCATCTCGGTAACCTTGCAGCTTTTGCCTTCATGGCTTGCATTTCTCGGGAAGTGTATATAGGTTCTTGATGGGTAAAATAGGCAGCAGCCAAAAAAGAAATAACTGCGATAACGCCACAAAGCACTTTTGTAGGCTTGCTTGTAGAGCTCGCGCGCACAGACATCGCAATAATTCCAGTTAACACTGAAGCGTGCAAGCAATCCTTTAGCTGCTTTACGCGCTTTATGCATTTGTACGCGTTAAAGGATTCAATCATCTCCTGATCGGAAAGAGAGTGATGGTTTTGATTTGAACCTAAAGCTATCATATTTTTACCTTAATAATTTTTTAAAAAAAATTCTTCAGATTAATATTATCTGAAAACAAAGATTAACAAAATATAAACATTAAAAAAAAGGAGAAACAAGATGTTATTATTAAAAATTCACCAGATAAAGCGGCCAAGCAACTGAGTAGATATCTTCTGTTTTCTCCTGACTGCAGGCTTTTTTATAGGAAAGAGTTACTTTTTACTTCCTTGTTCTAGCAAAAAGCTAAAATAAAGGTCTTTTTATTTTTTAACAAAAAAATTTTATTTATAAATCATTTGGTTTTTTATCAAATTTTAAATAGATAAAAGCCATCCACTTAAAAGGAAAATACATTTATGACCCTAGCTCCATCTTTAGGACAGGCTCCGCGCACATCCGCAGAAACGATCCCCCTCAATACAGTAGAGCAGGTATACACTTATTTAGAAAAGGACTTTCATAAGAAGAAAGACTACAAAATGTTAGAGAAGATTTTCCAAAAACTGGACTCTTTTCAACCGCTGAAAGCCTGGATTATTCTTAGGCATATCAGAAAGATCAACGAAACAAACCCCTCTTCAGAAAAAGAGCACTTGGATGCCCAAATCTACCAGAAAAGATTCTCGCTTGCAAAAAAGACTCCAAACGTCATATCGAATAGAGTAGAGGTCCTCAATCGAAAAACATTAGCGCGCAACAAGGTGAAGAAAGACCTCACCGAAAGATTAAAGTCTATCTGGCAAAAAGTAAACAATGCCCTACAAGAACGCCGCCCTATCCCATTCCCTGTGAAGAATTTTTGTGAGTTCATGCAAAAAGATAGCAAGTTTTGTGGAACACTATCGGATCAGATAGCAACGACTAACGAAAAACTTAACGCCTCAACAAACTGTCGTTTAATCATCGAGAAATTATCTTTAGAATCTTATCAAACCGTTTTCGATCACATTTTTCACACGCAAATTCAAGCATATTCTTCGGTTGTGGAATGCTCACAAACCATTTCCACCTCAAAAATATGGCTTGAACATGCATTAACACAGTCTAATCACCCCAGCTTCACTGCCTACCTTACAAAAGCTCCCTTTGCCGATCAGATACCATTTGAAACAAATATGCTGGCCAAATCCATCGACCATTACCAATCGGTCGCAACTTTTGACGAAAAAGAACGGTTCCATGGAGAGGGAGAAAACATCGAGATGGAGTACGAACCATTTAGTTATCGGGCAAAAGCAATGAAAGAGCTAAAGCTCGCACTAGATGAGACCTATAACAAGTTCAAGGAACTTGATGATTGATTTGCCATGACTATTGCAATTTTTCTCCTTAAGATTTAGACAGATCTGCAGGCTCATTGCTTGCAAATAAAAAAACTTGTTGTCCGCAAAGAAATATAGCCCTCTTGCCTTGCTTAAGTAAAAAAGAACTCTCCCCTCGGTTCTTTCAGCGAGCCTGTTACATTTTACCAAGAAACAAGGGAATGGAGAAAGAGAGCTGTTATCATCTATTCCTATAGGGGCCGCTCTATTTGATAAGAAAGAGGCTAATCAGCCTCTTCTATACAAGCTACAGACAAACCTTTGGTTAAGTAGGATAAGAACCAAAAGGATCGGGCTGATCTGGGTCGTTAAGTGGAAGCTGCCGCGGGAACTCTTGGCTGCAACTTCGCAAAAATCGCCTTTTCAATCGCTTGGGCGAGCTCAGGTTTTTTTTTCAACTCTGCTCGAACCGCTTCCTTGCCCTGTCCGAGGCGAGTATCTTGCATGCTAAACCAAGCTCCTTTTTTATCAATGATCCCCATCTCTACCCCAACGTCAATCAAAGATCCTGCGTGGGAAATGCCCTCATTAAACAGAATGTCAAATTCGGCTACCTTGAACGGGGGACCCATTTTATTTTTCACAACCTTTGCTTTGGCTCGAAGACCGTTGATCTCTCCATCATTCCCTTTTTCGCCTGCTTTCATTTTTGTACTGCGGATGTCAATACGCACAGAAGCGTAAAATTTGAGAGCACGGCCTCCCGTTGTTGTTTCTGGATTTCCAAACATCACACCAATTTTTTCCCGTATCTGGTTGATGAAGATCGCGCAGGTATTGCTTCTAGCGAGGCTAGCTGTTAGCTTGCGAAGAGCTTGGGACATCATCCGCGCTTGCAACCCAACGTGAAGATCACCGATCTCCCCTTCGAGTTCATTTTTTGGGACAAGAGCAGCGACAGAATCGATGACAATGACATCGACAGCATTGGACCGGGCAAGCATTTCGGCAATATTTAACGCTTCTTCTCCAGAATCGGGTTGAGAGATCAGGAGATCTTTTGTGTTGACCCCGATGATCGATGCGTAGGCTGGGTCTAGGGCATGCTCTGCGTCGATATAGGCCGCCGTGCCCCCCTGTTTTTGTGCATTGGCCACAATGTGGGTAGCTAAGGTGGATTTTCCAGAAGATTCGGGGCCATAAATTTCAACAATTCTTCCTCTAGGCACCCCTCCGATTCCTAAAGCTAAGTCGAGCGCAATGGCACCTGTTGGAATCACAGAGACCGTTTGATCTGTCATTCTTGCGCCTAGTGACATGATGGCTCCTTCTCCAAACTGCTGTTTGATGTGTTGAACAACGAGCTCTAATGCTTTTTTCTTTCCGCCGTTTTCCCGATCTTTCATGGCTTTCCCTCCAAGGTTGGATACATGTAGTCCTTACTAGTCTACCTTTTTCCCCTTTTTTACAAAACAGGCCTTGAGCGCGAATTCCGTTTTTGCTTCAATGACCATAAGGAGGAAAAAGAGGTATGCAAATTCTAGCTGGAGATATTGGGGGAACAAACACAAGGCTTGCTCTTCTCGAAGAAAGTGGAAAAGTACTCCAAAGTCGCCAAACCTTTTCCTCCAAAAACTACCCAGACTTAAAGACGATTGTGCAAGAATTCTTGGGAAAAATTGTTCCCGATATTGCCTGCTTTGGGATTGCAGGGCCTGTTGAGGGGAGTATTTGTAGAGCGACCAACCTCCCATGGATTGTGGACAGTCGCGCTTTAGAAAAAGAGACCAAGATCCAAACGGTCTATCTCATCAATGATCTTGTGGCTAATGCCTACGGCACGCAAGTCTTGCAAGAAGAAGATGTTTTGGTATTGCATTCAGGAACTCCGCAGGTGGGGAATCAAGCGCTCATTTCTCCCGGAACAGGGCTCGGAGAAGCGGGCATGTTTTGGATCAAAAACCACCTTCACCCCTTTTCTTCGGAAGGGGGACATGCCGATTTTGCTCCAGTAGGAGCCTTGCAAGAAGAGCTGCTCCTCTTTTTGCGGAGAAAATTTTCAGGTCACATTTCTTACGAGCGGGTGCTATCAGGACCTGGTCTGAAAAACATTTACCTTTTTTTAACGGAAGAAAAAAAACAGGAAGCGATCCCTACATCGGTGGAGCGGCCCGATTTCCCAAAGTACATCACCAAAAATGCTTTAGAGGGCGCATGCCCAGCCTGCATAGAAACCCTCAATCTATTCCTCGCTATCTATGGCGCAGAAGCGGGCAATTTGGCCCTCAAGTTTTTGGCCGTTGGAGGTGTCTACCTCGGAGGGGGAATTGTGCCGCATATCGCGCCGCTGCTCAAAAAAGATCTCTTTATGCGCAGTTTTTTAGAAAAGGGGCGGTTTCGGTCCCTGTTACAAAACATTCCTGTAAAAGTCGTCCTCAACGATCAAGCAGCGCTTTTAGGCGCTTTAGAGTTTGCGATCATAGAAAGTGGCTTGCGCTAAGGCGCTCACATCGGTTTACCACAACAAACGGATTTATGGTAAGAAAAAGGAACCATTAGCCGGGGAAGGAGAGCGCATCTGCCATGTAACACAGCTCTTTGGTATCTATAGAAAGCTTTTTTAAGAGCGTGCGAAATGCCTGGAGATCATGCTCAAGCCGCTGTAACGCGCTCTTTTTGCCCAAGATAGACGCTAGATTGCTTTCGGTCGCGTTAGTAGTATCTTGCTCGAGGTCCAATAGATCATCGCGCAACTGAAAGGCTCTTCCAAGGTGAAGGGCGAGAGCCTCCACCTCACTCAAACAGGCAGGATCTCCCCCACCAAACAGCCATCCACACACGAAGGCGATATTGAACAATGTGACCGTTTTTTTCTCAGTGATCGCATCTAAGGTGGCTACCGTCTGATCTGGGGGAAAGAGATCAAAAAACTGCCCCCCTGTAGCTCCAAAAATGCCGGCGGCTTTTGTGACAGTCTGTAACGCTTTCATCGATAGCGTATTTTGCGTAGAAGAAGATACTGGGAGCTGTGATCCATTTTTATGGACGTATTCGTAACCAAGGGAAATCAACGTGTAGCTTGCTAAGATGGCAACGCTTTCGGGATAAACGTGATGCAAACAGGGCTTTCCCCTCCGTTTGGTTTCATTATCCATACAGGGAAGATCATCTGCAATGAGAGATGCGCTGTGAAAACACTCAACCGCTAAAGCCGATGATAAAACAGGATAGTTTTTTCCAAGAGCGTCCCCTATGAGCATCACAAGAAGGGGGCGGACTCTTTTGCCGCCGCTGAGTAAACTATACTCAACAGCCTCCCGAAGCTTAGAGGGAGCGCCAAGCTCGGAGATCAGCGCTAACATCCCCTCTTCCACCTCCAAGAAGGTTTGTTGTAGTCGCTCTTTAACCTGCATGATTTGCCTGCATGTTTTTCGGGAAAAAAGTCCCTTTTACCGTTGTTAAAGGGGGGATTTTGGACTGTTTTCCAACAAGAGCGCCCGGGTTGAGTACAACGTTGCACCCTACCTGCGCCTGATCTCCAATGATCGCCCCAAGTTTTTTTCGTCCCGTAAACACCTTCTCATTGCCGATCTGAAAATAGACCTCTTTTTTATCGAGGCGCACGTTCGCGCAAATGGTTCCAGCGCCGAGATTGACCCGCTCTCCAACTAAGCTATCGCCAACATAGGAAAAATGGGCCGCCTTGACCCGTTTAAAGAGGAAGGAACCCTTTACCTCAGTCCCATGTCCAATCACCGAATAGGGGCCAATATACGACCGTTCTCGCACATAAGCGCCAGGGCGTAGTTCCACATGATCAGCGATGATGCACGGACCTTGAAGAGTCACTCCAGGATCGATGTTGCAATGCTCTCCAACAAAGATCGTCTCTGGATGTTTGAGAACAACGCCGGCAGGGAGATCGGTCAGGATGTTGCCCATTTGGGCAAATGCATCGAGATGTTCAAAACGATCAAAACAGCGCCAAAAAGGTCCTGGTTGAAAAAGGCTTTCCCAGGAATCGATCAAGCGCTTCGAGAAAAAATTAGACAAATCCATGATTCCCAGTATATCGAGCGAGTGAAAAGATCGGAAGTAAGAAGAAAGTATTTCTCTATATCTCTTCTTCTTCTGGTCTTGTGGATCTGTTCATAACTCCCCTTTTTCCTAGACAAAATCGGTGTTCATAACTCTGTTCATAAACTGATCATAACCCCCCGGTTATGAACAGAGAAAAGTTATGAACAAAGTTATGAACAGAAAAAACCGGGGTTATGCACAAATCTTCCACAATCGAGATTTCCCCCTTTTTTTAGGAAAAAAGCTAGGGCCGTTTTTGGATAAACAGCCAAAAAGCCCAGGAGCAAAGAACGCCTCCCAACGTGAAGGGGACGCGCTCTGCTGCGTAGGTAAGCAGGGCCGCTAAAGGGGCAAGTCCCATTGCAAAAGATTGGATCGACTGGCTAAGTCCAAGAACTTTTCCCTGCATGTTCTTATTCGCCTTTGAAGAGATCATCTCGGTACAAACAGGCCAAGCGACTCCAGAAATCATTACAGACGCTCCGACAAGCGCCATGAACACAAGCGGTTTTTGGGGAAAAATGATGAGAAAAGCGCAAAGGCTGAACAAGAGAAGGCAGCTCCATAAAACGGAGCGGTTATGAAACCATTGCAAACAGGGTTTGGTTAAAATGCCAGAACCGATCCCCCAACAGATCCCTAAAAATGCGATGAAATTCCCTAACTCTGATGTGGAAAACCCAAACGCAGTGACAGCGAGAATGGGGGAAAATTGGAGAACCACATTCCAAGCGAGAAGAAAAAGAAAGTAGATCAGATAGAGCCGCTTGATGTTGGGAGCGCGGAGGGCCGTCGCAATATTTTTGAACCCTTCACTTAAGTGAAATTTGATCTCTCGATTTTTTACAAAAGGCTCATTGAAAAAACAGAAAACAAACAGATAATTCAAGAACGTCATGAGCCCGCTAATCCAAAAAGGGAGGGCTAAGAAGAAGTAGGGGGAAAGGGTATGATCCGATAACTTCCCTCCTAAATAGGCTCCGAAGATAAACGCGCTTCCAGCTACAAGAGCCATATGCCCAAAATGGGTCAATTTTCGACCACTTTTTTCGCTAAGGTCAGCGATCGCGGCTAGGCAGATCGACAGGTTGCCAGAAAATACTCCAGTAACAGCTCTTCCGAAAAAAAGAAGCATAAGGCTTTTACGCTGCATCCCGATCGCCGATAGCACGCACCCAATGAAGGTGCAAAAGATCGTGTATAAAAAGGCTTTTCTCCTCCCGTTGCGATCAGAAAACTCTCCGATAAGGGGAGAGAATAGGAACTGCGCAAAGTGAAATACGCTGAGATAGAGGCCTAAAACGGCCGTTCTTGTAGCGATGGTGACAGGGGAAGAAAAAGCGCCAGCACTGGGATTCAGAAAAAAGGGGGCAAACACGGGATAGACAATGGACCAAGAGAGGTTGTCGACGAAAAAAGTGCATAAAATAGCAATGAGTGTGAGGGAACGTTTTCTTTTAGGAAAGTATTTTGCCAACATATAAGGACCCTTTTTCGCAAACTAGCATAGAGGGTATTTATTTTTATAGCTGCCAGTCGATGGGTCGTTTTCCCTTTTTTTTGAGAAATTGATTCGTTTTAGAAAAGTGGCCACAGCCAAAAAATCCGGAGCGGGCCGAGTAGGGAGAGGGGTGAGCGGCTTTTAGACAGAGATGGGGATCTCCAACAAGGGAGCACTTTTCTTGGGCAGATTTCCCCCATAAGAGAAAGATCAAAGGGCTTTTTCTCGCTGCCAGTTTCTCTACAACGACATCTGTAAAACGCTCCCACCCTTGATGATGGTGGGATTTCGGCGCATTTTTACGTACCGTTAAAATGCTATTTAACAAAAGCACCCCCTGCTTGGCCCAAGGAAGAAGGCAGCCCCGCTCGGACATGGGGATCCCAAGATCTTCTCGAATTTCTTGACAGATGTTTTTTAAAGAGGGGGGCTGGCGCGTTCCCTCAGGGACGCTAAACGAGAATCCGTGAGCTTGCCCTGGGCTGTGGTAGGGGTCTTGTCCCATAATAACTACAGATACCTCGTCGAAAGCTGTTTCGCAAAATGCACGAAACCAGTCTTCTTTTTTCGGATAAACCGTCTCGCCGCTTGCCTCTTCTTGTGAGAGAAAACGGGATAATTGTTGCATATACTCTTTGGAAAACTCGCTTTGCAGCGCCTCTTTCCAAGAGGGTGCCATCAAACACTTTGCGCTCATGATTCCTCCTATTTTTCGAAATAGAATAGCACATAGCGTAGCCAGATAGAAGAAACTTCTCTCTCCCTTTTTCCTAAAGGTTTTTGAGGAAAAGGGAGAGCGATTGTGTTGAAACTTCCTTCGAAAACACTTCTTCAAGTGGATTTCCATCGATGTAGAAGCGGTTTTGGGTTCGTTTTACACTTTTTGTTCTTACTGCTTTGCAAAGAATCTTCTTGCCCGCACGTTTCCTTGCATCCGCATGAAAGATTTTTCTATGAAAAAACTGTTTAGTCCCAGAGTTTGGTGGTGTATACCACGTTCTCTAATGGGATCGCACTGGACGAAAACGGAAAAACGGCGTATGATCACTATGTAAAAAAGAGTATCTATGAACGACTTAACTGAAAACAACGTTATCCGATTTAAGCATATTTCTAGGAAAAAAGAGAGTTTTTACGCCCATTTTCAGGTGAAAGCCGAGAGAAATGGGGTCATCATTTCTGCTACGCTAACTGTCGATATTTCGGCGCACGAGTTTCATTTAGGCGACGTCATGGAAAAGATCATCACCGAATGCGCAAAAATTGGTTTGAAAGAACTGAAAAGGGCGGATTATACGTTAGAAGGGCTCGAATCTTGTCTGGGTGTGGCGCAGCTTGGATAGCGCGCTTGCATGGGGTGCAAGAGGTCGGAGGTTCAAATCCTCTCACCCAGATTTTCTCTTCTATTCACGCAAACCCTCTTTTCTACTTTTGTAACTTGTAAGTATCGTAGCGCATATAAACACCGGTAAAAAAGTCCACCTTGTATTTTCCAGTAAGCGTTATCTAGAGAAGATTCTTTTGAAATTCTTAAGGGATCATGGAAGAGTTCTTTGAAAACAGGAGGGTTTTTCCAGGAAGGTTTTTCAAGGCAGCGAGCTACTTTCTTTATGGCCTGGCTTTCAAGGTTCCTAGAACCTTCAACCTTCTTACAGTTTACAGCTTTAAAGTATCCAGCTTTTGATAGAAACGATCCCCTTTTTTGCGCTTTTAGCAAGATCGGGCTATCAACTATGGCGCGAAATAAAATTCCTGTGTTAAAACCTTTTTCAAGATTTACATCCATTCTCTTGTAAGCAGCATGAGCGTTTCAAGTGGCATAAACGCCTTATCAGATGTGGCTCTTTTAGCTAGTAAAAACAACCTTTCAAACAGGCGAAGCGTTACTCTTGCGCCCTCTTCACTGCCACCTTCTATTGCGATTTTAAACCCCATGATTGAAAAATATCTTGGCTGTTTGGAAACGCTTCTTGCTTGGCGTGAGGCTTTAGGAAAAAGCCATACCTCGCCAGGAAAACACTTTTTTTTCAATCTTTTTACGAAAAATCCATCGAGCGTAGCTGACTATTTGATCCCCTCTTCAGGAAGGTATGATCAGGAAATACAGATCTTTGCCGATATTTTTTGGTCCTTAGAACACTTAGATCCGGTCAAGCTCAAAAAGCTTGCGCAAGAACTACATGTAAAAACCATCGGGCGGGATCAAAGGGTTTTTGAGGCAAAAAGGGGGAGAGCGTTGCAAACTTCCCGCTTGCCTTACGGCGTAGCATTTCTTCATGATCTGTTCTCCCATTTTCCTCTAGAAAAAAAGAGGGCGGAGAACAGAGAGCCGTTAAGAAGGCTCATTACTTATTGTCATCAGCGTTGTTATATCGATTTACGCTTTTCTAAGGTGGGAAAAAATAGATTACAGGTCGAGTATGAAGTGTTAGCCATGACTGCTTTGATAGAGCTCGGCACCCCTGAAGCTCTAAGGCAGGTTGGCCTCTCTTTAGAGCAAAAGCAGACTCCCTTTGCGTCAACAAGGCGCCTTGCAACAGCATGTATGGTTAAGAACTTGAAAGCGATTCGAGAGTGCATGAAACAGCGCGGACGTTTTGATGATTTCAAGCCCTCTACCTTTGTTTCCCGGATTGAAAAATATTCCGATTTTGTCGTTGCACCTGCTCTTGTTTGCCTTCTTAGCAACCGCTTTTTTGTGAAAAAAAATGCCACATTCCTCTCAGTGAGAAACTTGCCTTGCAGTCTTTATGATCTTGCGATGAAAAACAACTGGCAGGATGTAGTGAGGGCGCTGACACAACATTACTATAAGTACGTTGCTCACAAGTACGCCTTTCATAGCCATCTTTCTCTTGATAGTCAAAAGGCATTGTTGCGTCAATCTCTTCATCGGGAAGATGTTGTTTTTGCTGCGAAGCTTGTCAAAAACTTTGCGAACGCAAAAGGTGGGGTTTTAGATAGCACAGATATTTTCCCCGCGCTCGTGAGTAGAGAATCCTTTTTACGAGCCTGTTTGCAGCGGGGCGCGAACCATGATTTTGTATACATCAAGAGTACCTTGGAGGGGGCTACGGATTGCGCGCAAGTTGCTGCAAGGTTTCTCAAGCAATTTTATCTTCATCGTTGTTACAAAAGCGCTTTACTATTTTTAGCAGAAAAAGAGCTAGGACTACTTCTTGTATCGGATGAAAACCAGGAACCGTTTGTCCAGGAAGTGGCGAAAACGCTTCTCATAAAACTGGAAAATAGAGAGTTACCTGAAAGCTTCATCAGCGCAAACGATGACATTGTAGATACAAAAGAACTGCTGCTGTTCTACTTCCAAAGAAACTTTTCCGTTGTAGGAATGCTCCGGAGAGCTGTTTTTGGGCGAGATGTAGCGCAAAGGGCCTATTTGCTTGGATCTTCTATTTTCGAAGGGATTTTTGGGGCTAGGTAAGCTTGCGTTTTAGAGAATTTCAGCTGATCGCACTTTTTACCTCTTCTAAAAGAGTTTGCAATACTTTTTTTTGTTTTTCTGAAGGCTTGAAGTGGTTCTGTTTAGAAAGAGAAGAGACCTTTTTCAAAATGCGGATAGCGCTTAAGGCTCCATTTGTACCCCTTTTATCACTCTCAACAAGAGGGAACGCATTTCGTATGATGAGCATGAGCTCTTCCTTGGACTGGCCTGAGCGGTAGTTTTTGATGATCTCTCTTTTGTAGTTGTCTACTGTTTCCTCGGAAGCGCTTGTTTTCCGGCTAGCAAGGGCGTATACCACCTGTCTTGGCATAGAGTCGAGCTTTGCTTGCAGATCTTGGGGAAGAGAAGTGTAGAGAACATAATATTGCAAAAAGTTGTAGGGCGTTTGCCGGTTGCCGTAGGTTGCGATAAGCCAGGCGCTAAATGCGCCATCCTTATAGGGTTTCAATAGATCTTGGGCTTTTTTGATCCGTTCACCGTGGAGCATCACTGCTTGATTTGTGATCGCTTTGACTTCAGAAGTGATTTTCATCAGATCATGAAGGTCTTTTTGTAAGTCGTGATCCTCTTCTTGAAAGTTTTCTAGGATCGATTCTAACTCGGTTTTTTCCTCCTCATTCAACGCCTCTACCCGAAATACACCAGAGAAGCTCGATAGGTTGCCTTGGGACGTTTTTTCTGCAAGAGCGTTCACCTTGCGTTTGTCTTTCGATTTTAAGCGGAGACTGAGTAGAGAGTTGAATTTTGGCATGTCTTCTCCTAAAATGGGTTAAATCCGGCTAAGGATGTCGCGAGTGAGGTTTTGGTAATCTTCAGACGCTCTACTTTTTGGAGCTGTCAAAAAGACCGGCTTTCCATAAATAGAGGCTTCAGAAACGCTAATATCCCTACGGATTTTTGAGGGTAACAATTTTCCTGGAAAGGTATCTTCAATCACTTCGAGGAAGGAGCTATTGCTTTTTCCCCGGTCGTTCCAAAAAGATAAAGAGACGCCAGCGACCTGTAAAAAATGCCTTTCTGCAATGTTTTCCATAAACGTTGCGAGTCTTTGCAATCCTTTTAAGCTATAAAATTCTGGAGTGGCGCAGACAAGCCCTCGATTGGCAGCAATCAAAGAGGACTCGGTCAGCCAGCAAAGAGATGGGGGCGTATCAATAAGGATGTACTCGTAGTCTAATGGATCAAGCAATTGCTTGAGACGCTCATGAGAGTACCTATCTGCAGCAAGAGATCCAGATACCTCCACCCGCTCTAGCCAGGTGTCGGCAGGAACGAGGTCAAGATTGGGGAGGCAGGTGGCAAGGCGCACCTCATGGAACGTTTTTTCCCCTTGAAGCACAGGCGCCATGCTATCGTGTTCATCGGGGTCGTAGCCAAGGCCTGTAGTGAGGTTGGCTTGGGCATCAAAATCGATCAAAAGCACTTTTTTCTTATGAAATTGTGCAAGAGCCGAACCGACATGAAGGGTGGTGGAGGTTTTCGCTGTTCCCCCTTTGAAACTCGTCACAGCAATGATTTTTTGCAAAATCGCTACCTATTTATTAGGGTCTTTAGAACAAAAAGGGGACACTAATGAGCGGCTATCTTTTTCACGAAGTACCTTTTCAAGAAAGGCGTCCAAAGAAATGGCGCCATGCACCACGTTGTCTCTTGTTCTTAGGGAAACCGTTTGCTCTTCGACTTCCCGATCACCTACGGTTAAAATGTAATTTGTTTTCATCAGCTGCAAGAGGCGCACCTTTTTACTCACCGATTCATTTGTATCATCAACGTGGCATATGAGAGAAGCGTTTTTTACGTTTTTTTCCACCTCTTTTGCGTAAGGGACGTGCCGCTCGGCTACAGGGATGATCGCTACCTGGTTGCTACTCATCCACAACGGAAACTTCCCAGAAAAATGTTCGATCAGGATCCCAAAAAACCGCTCAATCGAACCAAAAAGAGCCCGGTGCAACATGATGGGTCTTTTCGGTTGCCCGTCACTATCGATGTATTCAAGGGAAAATTTTTCTGGCAAAGAAAGGTCGAGCTGAATGGTTCCACATTGCCAGTACCTTCCAAGGGCGTCGCGGATGTGAATGTCAATTTTGGGTCCGTAAAAGGCGCCATCCCCTTCGTTGATTTTATAGTCGTGTTTCGAGTCATCCAGGGCGTTTTTTAGGCCGTCAGTCGCAACGCTCCACTCCTCATCGGTTCCCATCGACTTTTCCGGTCTTGTAGAGAGCTCAAGTTTGTAAGATAGACCAAACGTTGTATAGATGTGATCGGCTAGGTCCAAAATATCTAGGATTTCCTGTTGAATTTGCCCCGGCCTGAGAAAAATATGCGCATCATCTTGATGAAACGCTCTGACTCGGAAAAGTCCATTCAATGCTCCCGAAGGTTCGTATCTATGCACATGCCCAATTTCTGCAACGCGCAAAGGAAATTCCCTGTAACTGTGGACAGCAGACTTGTAATAGAGCATGCACCCAGGACAATTCATCGGTTTGATCGCAAACTCTTTGTTCTCCACTTCTGATAAGTACATGTTTTCTCGGTAATGGTCCCAGTGGCCAGAACGTTGCCAAAGCTGTTTAGACATCATCGTAGGGGTTTTGATTTCAATGTACTCGTGCTCGTCTAAAGAGTGGCGGAGAAAATCGAGTAGATGGTTCCAGATTAGCAGCCCCTTAGGGTGGATGAAGGGCATTCCTGGAGCTTCTTCTTTGAACGAAAAAAGGCCTAACTTAGGACCGAGGATCTTGTGGTCCCGTTTTTTTGCCTCTTCCAGCATCTTTAGGTAATTTTTTAGTGATTTTCGATCGGGAAAAGCCGTGCCATAAATGCGGGTGAGCATCTCGTTTTTTGCGTTGCCCTTCCAGTAAGCCCCCGAGGTTTTTAATAGTTTTAGTGCCTTGATTTTTCCAAGATACGGGATATGAGGGCCTCTACACAGATCGAAAAAATCCCCTTGCTGGTATCCAGAAATCGTTCCTTGGAAACCCTGAATGAGTTCTTGTTTGTAGGGGTTTTTCGAAAACGCCTTAAGGGCCGCTTCTTTGCTAGCAAACTCTACCCTTTGCGGACGGAAATTCTCTTTTACAATCCTTTCCATTTCTTGTTCGATTTTTGGGAAATCCTCTTCTGATATGGTTAGGTTAGCAAAGTCGTAATAAAATCCAGAATCGATAGGAGGTCCAATGGTAGGGATCGCCTCAGGCCACAGCCTTAAGACCGCTTGCGCTAGAACGTGGGCCGATGTGTGCCAAAACACCTCTTTCCCCTCTGGATCGTCAAAATTTTTGATGGTGACTTGATCTTGGTCAAATAAGGGATGAGAGAAGTCTTTTTTCTCTCCGTTGATCTCTAAAGATAGCGCTTCGCTGGGCGCAGATAAATGGAGCTCTTGAATGAGCTCTTCTGCAGTACTTCCTTCTTTGAGCTCAATGCTTTTTTTCTGGTTGACGTAGATGATCATAACAACATATCTTTTTTACATTGATCTTCAGTTTACAATAAAGAAAAGAAAAAGAAAACGCACAAAACTGGGTTAACCAACGTGCTTGAAAAGGAAATTTTTTCTCGATTTCTCTGCAAATAAAGAATCTGTTTCCTATGCTGCAATTGGTATAAGCAATTTTCTAAACCGTATGAAGCAAATGTATTTTCTGTTACTCCTATCCGTATTGGCCATCTCTTTAAGCGGCGCCCCTGCAGGAAGCCCGCTATCTCCAGCCCTTTTGCAGAAGGGGCTTTTCTCAAAAAAACATGCTCCTTGCGCGCTTAGCTCAGGCTACGCAGGAAATTTCGTGTTTGATCGGAGATTGAATCAGTACAAGACTGGAGAGGGGCGCGTCGATAATTATGAGTTGTATAGCCAATCGGGCTTGCTCACAGTTACGCTGATGGAGCGCGCCTCATTTTGCAGCCTACTTGGGAGCGGAAAAATTGAATCTGATTTTTGCGTTGTATCTGACGGTGTTTTGCGGCATGTGGTCACAAAAACAGAAGAGGATTTTTCCCTTGGTTTCGGAAGCGATCTCCTCTTGCTCGACTGGCGCCTTTTTGCCTTAGGTGCCGGGTTGCTGTACACGAAGATGCGCCCTGCTTTGACGACTTTGACCGTGGATGGAATCTCCTATAAACCAGGGGGAGCCCGTTTTTCTTACGAAGAGTGGCAAGGGCATGTCGGGATTTCGTATCAGGTGGGTTTTCTGATGCCGTATATAGGTACAAAGTATACGTCCGCCTCTTCTGAAGTGACCCTCCCTTGCGTCAGGTACCTTTTTAACGAGAGCAATCGGAGCCGTTTTTTCAGGAGCAGGAAACATTGGGGGCTCTACCTTGGCTGCTCTGTAACTCGCAGCGAGGTATTTGCCTTGACTATTGAAACGCGGCTTATTGATGAAGAGGCCGTCAGTGTTTTTGCAGAGATCCGTTTTTGATCCTCTAAATTAGGTTCTCCCATCAAAAGATCTGGTCGTAAAACAACAAAGATCTTTCCAAAAAAAAAATCGGGTCTTATGATGAGAGGCCCACGAATGAATATCATGAAACATTATCCTAAAACATATTGATTGGTTATGCACTACTGTCTATTCCTATTTGCCCTTTTTTTCACCCACACTTTCTTTGGAAAAGAGGAAACTTCGTTGATCGCTCAACAAGCGAACGCGGCAGAAGAGGTTCTTTTTGACGATACAAGAAGAGATCCCGATATGGAAGCTCTTCGTAAATGGATCCGAGAAAAAAGGCTGATTACTCTTAAGGAAACAGGTGGCGACTTTTCTCTTAGCGGTGATCTTCGTACCGATTTTGCAGCGATCAATGAAAAAAAAGATGGAATTCGTCAAAGGGGTAATGATTCGGCTACAGGAAAGCCTGCTCGTCCCTACACCGTCTCTTTCAATTTACTCTTAGATTACCGTACAGATCGAACCTGGGCTTCTGTGTTTCTAAACTACAAAAATAAGATGGGAATTCAAGATGGTACAGTGAACAACATTCGCCTTCTCCGGTCCTATCTTGGGGGGAGAATTGTTGCTGGAGACACCTTTACTGTCGATGCGGAACTGGGAAGAAGATCTTTAGGAGACGTTTTTGATTCAAAGATACAGTTTTCTAACACGTTTGATGGAACGTTGATCCGTTTTAGTAAGGCTTTTGAGGATATTGGCAACTACTACACCAACTTGGGCATCTTTTTAGTCAATGTAGGTAGAGACTATTATGCTTACGCTGCCGAAATGGGATTTTTGAATATTGGCAATACAGGCTTCTTTTTGAAAGGGAGTTACATCGACTGGAAAAAGTACCAACCCGACGATCCCCTAGATTATCAGTTCAACTACCGAGTTTCTCAGTTGCAAGCAGGCTATACTTACAAGCCTAGTTGGTTGCAAAAACTCGTGAAAATTTACGCCACGGGAACCTACAACGACGCTGCCGATACTATAGCGACCGTTTTTTCTCCGAGCATTGAGGGGTCACCTACTCCAAGCCAGCAAGAGCAATTAGATAGAATTGACATGGATCCAAGAGCTCGCTACAACTGGGCTTGGTATGCGGGGGTTTCTATTGGCAAAGCGCGTAAGCAGGGTGATTGGGCTATCGATACCAATTACCAGTGGGTACAAGCGCAGGCGATAGCCGACTTTGATGCCAGTGGTATTGGTCGGGGAAACGCCGCTTCGGTAGGCACCTATACGATCCAAGAAAATGGACAAGTGGTAGCGACCACCGTTTTGAATTCGGTTGGTAGCGGAAACTATCAAGGTTGGACATTTCGGACGCTCTACGCTTTTTCCGACAACATCACGCTATCCCAACGTTTCGATATTTCTGGAACGTTAGATCAAGAAATTGGTCCTAACCTCAATTTCAAACAGTTTAAAATTGAGTTCATCTACACATTCTAAAGCATTTTCTGGAAGAAACAGACGTAGCGGTTTTTGCTGAAAACCGCTCTTTTTTTCTTCCGCTTTTTGATCTGGGCAAAGTAGAGATGGTTTGACGAATTTTCTCCGAAAATCTTTCGGTACGCCTTGAGGATCATCTCTTCGTTGTACTCTTTGTCGACGATTACAGCGACCATATTCTGCGGAGTTTTTACATGTTTTCCCCGTATAAATAGCCTTTGCAGCGTTGTGTTGTGGTTGGTTGAGGGGGAAAGAAAGAAAATGGAGTTGGTGATCCCTGTAATCCAAGGGAACCTTTTGAGCGGTTTGGATAGCGCAACTACATTGAGTCGTTTACAAACCGATGATAAAAGAAGAATATGCAATAGGCCATATTTCTTGAGGATAATGTATCCCGGTTTTTCTAATAGGTCCCCTTTTGTCTCGAGCTTAGCGCAGCGCAGGAAAATTTTTTCCATAAAGTAGGGGAAGAAAAAAGAGCTCATCCGAGCCGCAATGATCGCATTGAATAAGAGCGTTAAAAAACCGATGATCACAAAACTGTTTGAAGCGGTAAATCCCCACCGTTCATTCAGGAGATAGATCGCTGAGGAGGCTAAAAGAACAAAACCAAAACTTAAAAAATTGCACGCTGCAATGATTTGTCCCCGCCGTTTTTGGGGACTAGCAAGCTGGATGAACGATTCTAAAGGGATCACGAATAGGCCTCCAAAAATCCCAAGGACGGTTAAAAAAAAGACCACCAAGTAGAGTGAGCTAGCAAAGAGAGTCAGAAGAAAAAAGACGACCACAATGCAAAATCCCGCAAGACAAGACAGACCTAGTTCCACCCTTTCTTTACAAAACTTTCCTGCAAGGCGCGCGCCGATCGCAATGCCCACCGCCGTGGCGGCAAACAGATATCCACCAGTGACTGCGCTCAGCTGTAAAGACTCCATCGCAAAGGGGATCACATTCAAGTGGACAAACCCGCCGATGAATAGAAAGAATGAGGCTCCTAAAATAGCAGGAAAAAGGAAGGGGCGCTTTGCGCTTAAGGATAGGGCTTTATACACGTCGTAGAAAAAAATCGGATTGATCTTGCGATTAGACGGGGTGGTGGTGGTTTTTTGGATTCCTAAGCTGGTGATCGTTCCTAAAACCGCAATGGCGCAGCAAACAAGGCCAATGACAAAAAAATTCCCCCCAGTTGCTTGGGTGAGTAGTGAAGAAGATACGCTTCCCAGAATCATCGCCATGTAGGTGAGCGCTGTAATGCTACCGTTGGCTTTGGAGACTTTATTTGGGTCCACAATTTCTGGGATGATCCCATACTTAGAGGGGCCAAAAGCTGCGCTTTGCGCTCCCATTAAAAATAGGAGCACGTAACAAGAGATCTCCGACTGAAGGTAAATAGCGAGGCATCCCAAAGCCATCACGAGAATTTCGACAACTTTTGTCGCGACAATAACCGTTCTTTTGCTAATCTTATCAGCAAGAACCCCAGCTGCTGAGGAGAAAAGGAGAAAGGGGATCACAAATACCGATCCTGCAATCGATAAAATGGTGTTCGCATTTTCTGCCCCTTTGACTTGGATCAAAAAATAAATGATCATGAGCTTAAAAATATTATCATTCAGAGCGCCCAAAAACTGGGTAGCATTGAGCAGGTGAAAAGATTTTTTAGCCGTTGCGGTGAGGTGTTTCATAAAGGTATTCCAATTAAGTCATCCTAATGAATTTTATTGGTTGATTTGATCATTGTAATTCAGATGGTTCTATATAATAAGAGGATTGTTTGAAAATTAACAGAAGAAACTGATTTGTTAAAGAACGGGATGTACAAGTTTTTTTTTAGCAACGATCTTGAGATCCTTGCTAAAACGTTGTATAAAAATATTCAACGCTCTTCCCTTTTAAGAAAAACCTACATTCTTCTCCCGACAAAAAACTCCCCCTGGAAAGATTGGTTGATTCATCTTTGGCTCCAAGAAAGCCAAGCGGAGGTGGTCACTTGTTTGGAATGGATGACGCTGAAAGAGTTTTTTTTACTCTTCTCTTCTAAGGAGATCCCTCTTATGAAAGAGCTCACAGAAGACGAGCTCTTTTTTTTATTTCACGATCTTTTTGCCCAATTGCCCAAAGAGCCTCTTTTAAAGCCTGTAAAAAACTATTTGTCAAAAGCTTCGCTTGGAGATACGCACACTTTTAGAAAAACCTTAGCGAAACTCTTTTCCCTCTACGGCCTTTACGGAGAAAAAGACCACAAGCGATGGCAAAAAAATGCCGACTGGCAAGACTACCTTTGGGGAGAGATTTTTAGGCAGCAAGGCCACCTTGCCCCTTTCGAGATCCGTTTTGATGAGCGCTCACTTTCTGAAAAGCAGGCTTCTTGGCTTGCCCATGCCGACGTCCATCTTTTTGGTTTTCCTTTTCTTCCTGCTCTCTATTTAGAAAGACTCCACCAAATCGGGAAAAGCGCCTCCTTGCATCAATACCATTTCTCAGCGTCCCCTTTTTACTGGCAAGATATGCTTTCTGACCACTCTCTTGCCAGAAAGTCTTTACAAACCCCGACCGCTTCAGGGCTTTGGGAAGACCGCCACCGTATCCTTGCAAATCATGGCGCTCTCGAAAAAGAGTTTTTCTCTCTATTTGATGCCTACGATTTTGAAACGGTTGACTGTTACCGGGAAGAGTTTCCAGGCACGGCGTTAGGCCATCTTCAGCGCTCCTTGTTTGAAGCCGAGGAGCCTAGGTATCCCCTCGAAAAAGATCGCTCTTTCCAGGTGTTTGGAGCGTTTGGTTCTAAGCTACGTGAAGTCGAAGCGCTTTTAGAGCAAATTTTTGCTTGGAAACAAGAACATCCTACAATCCTTTTGGAAGATATCGCTATTTTTGCCCTGGACATGGGAAGCTACGCCCCATCGATTGATCTTGTGTTTGGGCAAAGTGGGCTTGCTTATCATTTGGCTGAGCGGCCCGCCCTCTCTACGAGCCTATCTCTGCATGCGTTTTTGCGCTACGTGGCTCTTTTAGAAGGGCCCTTTCGGAAAGAGGAGGTATTGGACTTTTTTGCTCTTCCCCCTGTTTATCGCCATTTTCATCTACTTGACGAGGAGATACAGGAACTCCTTCATCTCCTTGAGCGGACAGATCTTTTCTTTGGAGTCGATGAGGCGCACGCAAAAGCGCATACCCATGGACAAAATAGCGCCTGTTTTCAGAAACATCACTGGGAGCATCTCATACAAAGAATCTTTTTGTCGCTCATGAGCGAGCCTCCTCAAAAAGGATCTCTCCTTTGGGGAGAGGAGCTCCCCCCACTCTTGCCTGAGGTTTCGTGGCAAGATCAAAAAAGAATCGAACCGTTTTTGCGCTGTTTTTTTTCCCTTCGGGATGACCACAAGTTGATAGAAACCAAAGGGGCAAAGAGCCTTTCCTTTTGGTGTGATTTTCTCGAGGAAAAACGGTCGATCTATTTTTCCCCAGAAAAAGAGGATTTTGGGATGCAAGAGGTGGAGTCCCTTTTGCAAGAGACGAAAAAAATTGTCTGTAAAAACCCTGTATCCTTTGCCGAGGTTGCCCTTTTTTTGCGAGATCGTCTGGAAAAAAAGAGCGTCTCATCACAAACTCCAAAAATGGGAGCCATCTCCTTTCGCAATCTTCGGGAGGCCAGCATCACTCCAAAGAAGATCATGGGTTTTTTGGGAGCAAGCGACGATGTTTTCCCAAGGTATGAAAAAAAACACCCTCTAGACAAAATGGAGTCGTATGTGCCGTTGCAGGGGGATCTTGACCGGTACCTTTTTTTGCAAGCCCTCCTCTCTGCCAAAGAGAAGGTCTATTTTAGTTACCAAAAAAGAGCGTTAGCCGACGGAAAGGAAAACTCCCTCTCTTCTCTTCTCACGACCCTATTTAGCTGGATGGAAGAGCGCTTTGGGATTGAAAAAAGCACCTGGTTGACCGATATTCCGATTGATCCTACAAGCGCAGCCCTCTTCCAAAAAACCGCTCCTTATCGCAGTTATTCTGCGCTCCATTTTGAGATGGCGTTAAAAAAGAGCGTGAGAAAAAAAGCGTCCCCAGTTTTTTGGACTTTGCCAAAACAGATTCCCGCTACGATTCCAAAAACTGTTTTGGTGAGAGATTTAGAAAGGTTTGCGAAACATCCTCTCAAGTTTTTTATCCAAAAGAAATTGGGGATCTATTTGGAGGAGGAGCCCTCTGAAGAGATCGGTTTTTCCCTCGCTCCTCTAGAGCAGTTTTTATACAAGAAAGCCCTCTTAGGAAAATCTCCCCAAGAGCTTTTTCAAGAAGAGAGAGCAAATCCTCGGTTTCCTTGCGGCATTTTTGCCAGCAATGCCTACAGCTTCCTCGAAAAAGAGAAGGAGTCTTTGCAGGGCTCTTTAGAAGAGGCAGGCATTGCGGTCGAAGATTTAACGAGCTACCCTATTAAGATCAAAAGCCTTTGTGGCAAAGAGCCTATTGAGGTGCAAGGAACCTTAGACAACCTTCATGGAGAAGGGCTATGGACATTGCAGGCAAAAAAGCCCTTTTCTTTGATCGAGCACTGGCCTCGGGTTTTGCTCTACTTGCTGAGTAAGGAACAGAAAAGCTGTTCGCTCCTCTTTTTACGACAGGGGAAAGCAAGAAAAATCTCCCTACACGTTCCCGATCCCCAAAAGGCGCTTAGCGCGTATCTTCACTATTTTTTCCTCTGTTTGGATACCCCTTCCCCCCTTTTTCCCTTTTGGGCCAAAGAGCTTTTAGGAGAAAAAAGCGCTCCCTTTTTAGCAAAAAGTCGGACCCTAAAAGAAGAGCAAGATCTCTATCTCCGTTGGGGACTTTCTGAGCGCCTTTTCCCCTCATTTGAAGAGCTTTTTTCTGCTTGGAACCCTTTTCTACGGTCGGTGTTTTCTTCCTTGATTGAGGAGGGATATCGATGAGCTTTGATGTTCTTGCCAAAAATACGTCGATTTCTGGCCGCTGCCTTTTAGAAGCCTCAGCAGGTACGGGAAAAACATTTTCTATTCAACACCTTGTTGTTCGCCTTTTGTTAGAAAACAAACAGAGATTAGAAGAAATCTTGGTCGTTACTTTTACAAAAGCATCGACAAGAGAGCTCCAGGCTAGGATCCGGAATAACCTGGAAGAGGTGCTGAGCGCCTACCGTCGCTCTATACCCCTATTCCCCTATATGGAATCTTGCCCCCCTAACGAGGCGATCCCGCTATTGGAAGCGGCCTTGCTTTCTTTTGAAGAGGCAAGAATTCATACGATTCACGGTTTTTGTCATCAGCTTCTTCAGGAAAATGCTTTTTCTTTAGGGTTTCCTCTAGAAATGCGCGTTCTTGAGGAAAAGGTGCGTGAACAAAAACGGCGCCAATTTGTCAGAGAGTATTTGTATGCTTTGGATCAAAAAGGGGTTCACCCAGCAGAGCTTCTCTGGCTTTTTCAAGAAAAAAAGAGTTTTAGAAGGGTTTACCAAGCGTTAGAGAGAGCTCCTTTGCTCGGAGAAATCTCTACTTTACAAGACTGGTATCAAAGACTATTGAATAAGGGACCTATTTTGCAAGAAGCGTTTCCTTGGGTAGAAAACCTCGAAGAGATGGCGCAAGAGGCGTATCCCCTTTACAAAAAAGAGGGAACGCCCCTTGTAGATCTACTCAGCGACGCGCGCTATTTGCAAAAACTTGTAGAAAACAGAATCCATCTCACCGAGTTTGCTTCTTGGGCTCATGGAAAGCAGCCCCTTTTTTCCCACTTTGACCCTACCCGCAGGAAACAAGCGACTAAAAAGCCCAAAGAACTCTTAGAAAACTTTTGCTTATGGGCGCAAAAAGAACTCCAGCCCCTCTTCAACTCGGCTTGTTCTGTCGAAAGAATCGTCCAGATGATCGGGGTAACTATGCGCCCCGAGTTCTCCCGATTTTTGGAGGAAGAACAAGATTTTTCTCCCGACGATTTGGTGCTTGCAACCGAGCGTCTTCTTCTCGATCCCGACTTTCTCGAAAAAACAGCGCTCTCTTTCAAGGCGGTGATCATCGATGAGTTTCAAGACACCGATCCTACCCAGTGGGCGATTTTTTCTACGCTCTTTGGTAGCTGCGCTGAAGCCTTTTACCTTGTAGGCGATCCAAAGCAATCGATTTACGGATTTCGTAATGCTGACATCTATACCTACCTTCAGGCAGGGAAAACAATGGATAGACGCTTCTATTTACAAACAAATTACCGCTCCCATCGCGATCTCATTGAAGGATTAAACCGGTTTTTTTCGAAAAAGAAAGACTGGCTCTATTTGCCCAAATGGAAGGAGACCCTCTCCTATAAGCCCGTTTTTTGGGCGAAAGAGAAGGGGGAAGCGAAGCTCTCTTTTTGGTTGCTGCAAGGGGCAAGCAAGCGGGGCATTTGGCCGACAAAGCTCTTAGAAGAAGAGGCCCTTTATCCGAAAATTGCCCAGACGCTTAAGGCCTTTCGGGAAACAAAGCCACAAGATACTGCGGCGCTTCTTGTGAAAGACCGGTTTCAAGGATTTAGGCTCTTTTCTTATTTAGAAAAAAGGGGCATTGCTTGTTCGATGAAAACATCGGCAAGTTTGTTAGACACCCCTCTATACCAAGCCTTTTATGATGTGTTACAGGCCATTGCAAAGCCATTAGAAGAGCCGCTCATCAAAAAAGCGTTAGGAGCCACTTTTTTTGGACGGTCTTTGCTGACAATTGGAGGGATGAGCCTTGCGGAAGTAGAAGCCGCAAAAGGGATGTTTTTTCTGTTACAAGAAGAGCTGCAAGCGGCGGGGTTTTCCGCTTTTTGGCCGTTTTTCTTTTCTTACCGCGCTGATGGCCCAGAGTCGATCACGATAGGAGAGCAACTCCAAGAGAAAAGCGCTTACGGCGAGGCAAGAGAGATTGTGGAACACCTACTATCGGTAGCAGAGGAGTTCCCCTTTTCTTTAGAGACATTACCGCTTTTTTGGAAACGCTCTTCCCTCATCGATGAAAAAGCCCAAGTAGCCGATGAGGAATCGGTGCAAATCATGACGATTCATGCGAGCAAAGGGCTTGAATTTGATCTTGTGATTCCTGTAGGTCTCATCAGCCGCTCTCCCACGGCGCGCAAACAGTTCCCTGAGATAGACGCAGAAAAATTTCGGCAGCTCTATGTGGCCCTCACCCGGGCGAAAAACTTCTTATATGTGCCCGTTGTTTTTGATCTTGCCCAGAAAAAACCTGAAGAGGGAAGCGCCTCGAGCATGGAGCTCTTCTTAGCACATAGCTTAGGCTACGAAGATTTGTACGTAGGGATCGCAGAATCGACCTTAGAAAAGGTTGAAGCGCTCCTCTCTGAGTTAGATCTTTCTTACGAAAGGTTGGATCCAAGTTCCCCCGTTCCTTTGCAGAATGATCCCAAGGATGTTCCCAAGCTTGTGTACGAGAAGCCCCCTTGTTTTGAGAAAAGGGAACAAAAAATGCTCTCATTTTCCTCTCTTCGTGAAGCAAAGGATTGGGAAGAGGAGCGCCTAGAAAGCGCGCCTACCTCTACTCTTCCTTTAGGGACAAAAACAGGCATTTTGCTCCATAGTCTTTTAGAAAACCATTTACGCAAACCAAATCTTGATGAGATTGTAGTCCGAGAAAGCGATTTACCCCTTTCCTATCGCCCTTTTCAAAAGGAGATAGAAGGTCTGATCAAACAAGCCCTATCGATGTCTCTATTTCCAGGAGGACCTTCCGCTAAAGATCTCCCTTTAGAGCAAAAGTATGTAGAAATGGAATTCACCTTCACTATGGAGGAGGCTGGGCTTTCTCCCAAATAGTTTGATTTCCAATCCACAATATACCACTTTTCTTCATAGACAAAAAGAAGGTCGATGAATCCTTTATACATAGCCTCCTCCATAGTGAAGGTGAATTCTATTTCCAGGAGGACCTTCCGCTAAAGATCTCCCTTTAGAGCAAAAGTATGTAGAAATGG
>JBCAXK010000003.1:0-76637 GCA_038534095.1 Chlamydiota bacterium
GCGCGTGAAACATCTTTTACAACAAGGCCACCAAAATACCGTAAGACATTTGTGTAAAGAGCATGTTCTTGATCAATTGCATAAAGAAAAAGAGGCGCAAGAAGCTGCGATCGATAGCCATCAGCGAAACATTCTCCAATCGATGCAAAGGAACCTCAATACAATTGATCTTCGAGAGCCGATGGAACAAGTGCAAGAAACGCTATTTGCTTGGCGACCAGCAGAACTTTGCGCAGAACAGGAAAATCATGTAGCCAGAGATGCTGACCAAGAAGGAAAGGAAGGCGTTCATCATTTATCGAGAGGTTTTGATAGGGAAGCCAAAGCAAGGCATGATCAAATCCGCGAGCATTTAGCAAGAAATTTTGACCAGGAAGCCAAAACAAGGCACGATAAACTTCTCAATGACTTCAAAAACGCACCCGGATTGTCATTTCTTGATCACGTTTTTGATCCATTAGTCGATTCTATGCCTGGCACGATAAAAGACCTTTTGGCCAACAATCCTGCTGCAGTGCGAACCATCAATTATCTATTTGACGCCGAAAACTGGCTCGTGAATATTTCTCAAAATGGTTTAAACCATTTAAAATCTAAAATTAAAGATTTGGCAGGCGAAAAAATTCTGAACGCGGTTGAACTCATCATTTTTGCAAGGGTAGCAACTGCGATCGGCATGTTAAGCAATCCTTCTCATGTGGAGAGTATTGTTGGTCACGTAGGAAATAGAGCGGTTTAATCACCACCGTCTGTCTGGTTTTTCTACTTTATCTTGGTGTTCTTGTTGCATCTTTTCTGGACAAAGCTTTGGGTCAAAACATTCTGCGTTGGCTCCGTCACAAGAAGAGAGAGAAAGAAAACCCCCTGCGATCAACAAGATAAGAGCGCACTTCTTCATAAATTCTCCCTTTTCCTTTCATTTAAGAAATTTGTGGATTTTTCTCAAGATTTTGGAAAAATTTTTTCTAAATCTCTGAGAAAGCTTTTGGGTAAGGGAGCTTTTGTAGTTAGTCTCTTTTTCGTAACAGGATGAAAAAAGCTGAGCTTTAGGGCATGGAGAAGCAGTCTTGTTGCAGGAAAGGAATTACATCCCCGTTTTCTTGCATAATGGTAATCGCCTAAAATCGGATGTCCCAAATCTTGCATATGCAAACGTAGCTGATGGGTTTTCCCCGTAATCGGAAATAGAGCAACCAAAGTAGCCTGTTTAGATCGCTTGAGCACCTTATACGCAGTTTTGGCGTAAGCTCCTTGAGAAGACGAGACAAAAATCCGCTCTTGTTTTTTCTGAATACGACTTGTGATGGTCCCTTGATCGGTGGTAACAATCCCATCGACAACAGCAATGTACTCTTTTTTGATGGTGCGCAAACGAAAGAGCTCTTCTAAAAGAACCGCTACTTCAGAAGTTTTTCCAAAAAGAAGAGCTCCGCTCGTTTCTTTATCCAACCGGTGAACTAATGTATACTGAGCGCAAACCTCTTGAGATACAATGCCTCTTGGCTTGTTCCAAATCACGAGATAATCATCTTCATACAACAAGGAAGGCTTTTCCCACTCTTCTTGTAAAAGAATCTCCACCACATCTCCAGAAAAAAGATCGGTGGAGGCAAAGCGTTCAATCTGACCATTCACGCGAACACAGTTGTTTTCTAAAATCCGTTTCCATTTTTTTTGAGAAAATCCCTTTTTGGTTTTTTTCTCTAAAAATTGGGGAAGGCGAATTTTGTGCTCTTTACAAACGAAGACTTGTGTTTTCTGATCTTTAGGCATGAGATGAAATCCTCAAGAAAAACCCCTCCCCCTTATTTTGGCATAGAGGTGAAAAAGGAGCAAAATCGATCATCACAGATTCAGCAAACAAGATTTTTCTCTAGAATCAAGATAACTCCTTGGATAGCGGAAGCTTCTACTAAGATCGGGGCGGTTACAAAGCCCATCCCCAAAACAGGGATTGTAGATCCATCCCAAAGTAAACCGTTTACAAAGACAAGGTTCTCATCGCTTTCTAGTGCCTCTTGGACAATCTTTGTAATCGGGGGCCACTTGTAATCCGAGAAACCGGAAACGAGCGGGAAGGTAAGACTGGAGAACGCGGAGAGGAAAAAGAAACACTGAGCACTCGAAACGGTACCGTTTCATCAGGACCAACGCGACGAGGTCTGGGAATAGGAATCCTCTGATGAGGCGAAGTAGACTGAGAAGGGATAAACTGCCCGAATCTTTGCAGTAATAACACAAGTTCCTCAAGGCCTTGTCGATTAGGCTCCCGATCAGAATGGATCTCCTAAGAATAGGACCCTCTATTTTCTATCCTCTCCACGGTCATAGCTACTCCTCGTTGCTAAAAGCATTTCGGTCTATTGACCAATTTCTTTCCAGGTATTTTCCTCTAAAGAACGGACAAACTCTACTAAAGTACGTACCGGTTCACCCGAAGCATTTTTCGGGTGCGCTCCAGACTCCTTAGAACGGAACGCGCATCCAGCGATATCTAAGTGGGCCCATGGCAATTCTTCAATAAACTCTTTTAGGAATAGAGCCGCTGTAATCGAACTTGCTTCCCTAGATCCTGAATTCTTGGTATCTGCAAAGTCAGACTTTAGCAAAGAGAAATACTTTTGATGCAATGGCATAGCCCAGAAATTTTCTCCTTGGCGAGATGAGGCTTGTTGCAAAGCCTCTTCTAAAGCCCGGTTATTGGAAAAAACTCCTGTATAGTCTTCACCTAGAGCAATCACAATAGCGCCTGTCAGAGTAGCTAAATCCACCATGAAATCGGGCTTGTAGTTTTTAGCTGTATAGCTCAAAGCATCGGCTAAAATCAATCTTCCTTCTGCATCGGTGTTATCGATTTCAACGGTTTTTCCCAAGTACGAGGTGTAGATATCTCCCACCTTATAACTATTGGCATCAATCCCGTTTTCTGTCGTTGGAACAACTCCAATCACATTTTTTTTCACTTGCAATCGGGAAAGAGCATCGATAAGACCAAACACGCTTGCGGCGCCTCCCATATCTGCTTTCATACCGTTCATGAATTGGGTCGGCTTTAAGCTGAGCCCCCCTGTATCGTAAGTAACACCTTTGCCTATAAAAGCAGCTTTTCGAGAGGAGGAAGGATCTCCTTCATAATGGAATACAATGAGCTTTGGCTCGTGAGAACAGCCTCGATTTACCGCTAAAAGTAGACCCATACCCAGCTTTTCAATTTCTTGCTTATCGAGCACCTCAACGCGCAGATTCTTCCGAGTTTTTCCCATGTCTATCGCGATATCTGCAAGCTTGGCAGGCGTTATTTCATCTGCGTTCGTATTGACAAGGTCTCTTGTGAAGTAGATCGATGAGGCAATCTCACATTGCTCATCCAATTGCTGAGAGGAGGTCTTTGTCACAAGGGAAAACTGGGAAAATAGACTCTCTTTCTGTTTTTGATCTTTGTGAGTTTTGTATTTTTTAAAGAGGTAATTTCCTAAAAGTAGTCCCTCAAAACAAGCAATCAGGACATCTTCAGGAGTCTCGATCTGAGGGAAAAGAACATTGGCGGTTTGACATCCCAAAGGCAAGCATTTTCGAACGGCGGTTGCGTAAGAGTCTCTAAACGTAGAGAGAGACGGATTTTTTCCAAGACCAATCAAGCAAATGCGAGATTCTTGTCCAAGAGGCGGATACAAAATCGCTACTTCCCCTTCTTTTCCCGAAAAATCCTCTAAAATCCCTGAAGAAGAGAAACTTTTACTCAGTTCTTTTGCCGCTTCGCAAGACTCTTCTAAGCTTTTTCCTTCGATGTAAGGAATGAAGAGGATGTCTGCCTCAGCCCTTTTTGCTACAATTTCGTATAGGCTCATTAAAACGGCACCTCATCATCAAATCCTTGTTGATCACTCGGCGCAGATCCGCCTCCAGAGGATGAATTAGCCGCCTGTCCTGCCATCTCATAAGGCACTTGGTTACCACTATCTTGCGTTGACTTCATCCCTTCCCGATCTGTTTTTCCAAATGGACTAAACTGCAAGTAGCTTGCTGTGATATTCATCGATACCTGAGGAGTCCCTTCTCGATTATTGTAAATTTCAGGCGCTTCTAACGTTCCAGAGACAATGATTGCGCTCCCCTTCTTTAGATGGGGAATCATAGAATCATACTGCTCACCCCAGATCGTAACTCTCCACCAGAGAGTGTGGTCTTTTCCTGCTTTTCTTGAGCGCGCAGCTACGCGAAGAATGGTGACTTTCTTTCCTGTAGATGTGAAGCGAACCTCGGGATCTGCTCCTAAGTGCCCAGCGATTTGTATGAAATTCATAATGATCCTCCTAATAGACTCTCATTATCTAGAAGAATTTAGATAGATGCAAGGCTAAAGCCGTTTTTTCCGAGGAACCCGGTAGGAAAAAAGGACGCAAAATAGGCCCAAAATACAAAAGGGTATGCTCAGCATTTGTCCCATGCTGAGCGTAGTATCCATAGACAAAAAGCTTTGCCTTTCTTTTAGAAATTCGACAACAAATCGGAAAGAAAAAATCATGAGAAAAAACAGGCCTGTGAGCTTTCCTGCTCGCAACAGGATGGTTGTTCTTAACGCAAGGGAACAAAGAATCAAAAAGATCAGAAAGTAACACCCCGCCTCGTAAAGCTGTACTGGATGCCTCGGAATCAGCGGCGTTGATCCATCAAAAGGGTGACCAAAAGCTACAGCCCAAGGAAGATCTGTAGGTTTGCCTAGAAGTTCTTGATTAAAAAAGTTGCCTATTCTCACCCAACCACCAACAAACGCGGCAGGAACAGAAATCAGATCCAAAATACTCATGAAAGGTAGTTTAGGCTGCTGCGATTGACCATACCTTGCGAACAGATAGACGCCCAAAATAATAGCAAAAGCAGCTCCATGGCTAGCTAGTCCCCCCTCCCATACCGTAAAGATTTTCCAAGGCGCATTGAGGTAGACAGAAGAAGGGCGGTAAAAAAAGAGATGGAAAAAACGGGCTCCAAAAAGGGTGCAAAAAATCATCACCATCAGAAGGCGATCAGAAAATTGGATCGCTCTTTCCTGTAACCTAGAAAGAGCTCCTTGAAACACCGTTTCTAAATACACACGGAGCGCCGCTTTTTTGGGAGAAACAAGAAAGTGTTTTCTACGCCACTTACCCTTACTACCTTCGATAAAAGAGAGGTCTTCCCAATTTTTTTCCGTATGGATAAACCGGTTCATTAACGTCCGCAGTTTTTGGATCGAAGAAACCTTTTCTCCCTTCGTAATGAGGTAGAGTAAGGCGGACGCTTTTTTTCCTTTTGTTCCTCGCACCTTGTCTAAGAGTTTTTCTGGTGCTTTGATCTCTTGCGGAAGAACTTCTGGAAATTGGCTAAAATAGAAAGTGAGTAGGTGGACAAAAATGTAGTATCCAAGATAAAAACTCAGGGCAAAAAAAAGCCCATACCATAAAATAGGCACATCCAGATAGGGCAAGCGAAAAGCTTCTCGAGAAGGATCCCATGTAAACATGTTATTGATTGTAACACATGCCGCTAAAAATCGCTATTGTCAGTCAGGGCAAATCAAAAAAGCCTGCCTTAGAAGCTCTCATACAAGAGTATAAAAAAAGGATGCAGTTTTCGATTGCGTTAGAAGAGTATTTCCCGAAAGACATCGACGTTTTTTTACAGAAAGGGGGAAGAAAAATTGCTCTTGACCCGTTAGGCGTTACCCTCTCTAGCCAAAACTTTTCACAAAAGCTTTTTTCTTGCTCAGAAAGTAGGCTCTACTTTTTCATTGGGGGCGATGAGGGATTTTCAAAAAACTTTTTAGAGAAAGTTGATGAAGTGATCAGCCTATCAAAAATGACCTTCACGCACCAATTTGCGCGGGCCATCTTGATCGAACAGATCTACCGGGCTTCGGAAATTTACAAGGGGAGTAAATACCATAAGTGACGTGCCTACTCTCAACATTTGGTCCAAATAAGATCCTGAGTGAAGAGATCAATCTAGCGCTTCTCCTACGGCTTTTTTTAGCCATCAAGAACGGATTTGTTTACGGTAGAGAACCGCAAAACGGAAGAAAAAAAGGGCACCTTGGCACAAAGCGGTCCCAATGGCGATATCCATAAATCCCCTGGAAAACGGGGAAATAGGAAGGCGAGTGAGCAAAAATCCTAAAAAAAACATGAAAAAAATGAGCGCCGATGTTTTTTTGTCGTACAAATCGAATAGAGAAAGCGAACCTGGAAAATCGGTGATTCTCTGGAAAATTCTTGTCGCTGTTTTCCGAAGAACAAACCTCCCCTTCAAAAACCCTAAAGCAATCGCTAGGCTCATATAAAAAGCAAACTCTCTAGTTAGGAAGAGCTCTCCACTTTCTTGGGTCAGCATGCTTTGGGTGAGAAGGCGAAATCCTTTGGATAGAAGAGACATTCCCCCCATCATCCAAATGCCTCCAGAAAGAATCGTGGCTGTGATCTTGTTCATAACCGAACATTACCGCAGAACCGGGATTCTTGCAAGAGCTGCTGTAGTCAGATGCAAAAAGCCTGAAGAAAAAAGGGTTTGCAGGGAAAATTTGAGAAGAGTAAGTAGACAGGAAATCAACTTTCAACAAGGTAGCTATTTTCCTCTCAGGGTTTCCCCAAAATCTTCTGTAAGAGGGACAAAAAAACGCCCACAGAATTGAAGAGCGATTCTTCATGGGGCTAAAGAAAAACGGAGTTTTTTTATTCCCACTTAGAGGGGGCGTTAGACAAATGACCTATGAAACCATGCTTGCTACTGAAAAGCATTTTATCTAGAAAGATCTGAGCATTTACCCCTGTTTCATTTTCACCTATCTGTTACACTAATGGGAAGAAAATGTGCGGAAAAAGGAGCCTTAGCATACGTGAATTTGGATATTGGCGTCGATATTGTATCAGTAGAAAGAATAGAACAATCCATCGAGCGTTATGGAGAGATCTTTCTCAAAAGAATCTTTACAGAAAAGGAGCGTGCCTACTGTTACTTGCTAAAAAGCCGCCCTACCCTACGTTTTGCCTCCCGTTACGCAGGAAAAGAAGCTGTTGCTAAAGCCTTGGGATCAGGAATAGGAAAACACCTCTCTTGGCAAGATATAGAAATTCTTCCAGAAAAACAGAACAAACCTAGGGTCACTCTCTCTGAAAAAGCGTACCATTTTTTCAATAAACCAAACATAATCATTAGCTTAAGCCACGAAAAAGAGTTTGCCGTAGCCTACGCCCTTGTCCAAAGCCGCCCTGCGTAAATTGATAAGGCCGTTACTAGGGGCAAGGGACCCATGTCAGCAGAACGGGTTTAAAGACGGTTTTGCGTAAAAACAGCGCACATTCCCTAAAGATTTGAAGCAATCGCCTATTTAGAATGAAAAGGGTAAAAGGTAGGCAACGGTGAAAAAATTCACGCCTTCGGGATAAGCTCCTGCCAAAAGCCTGCGAACATACTCGAAACGGAACGTACCCATTACCCCAATTTTGTAGCCATAACGGGCACCTACATCGAGAAATTTATACCGAATACGCCCGTAGCCAAAAAAATCATTTGGATCCACTTGGGTTCTTTTTCCATAACCATGTCCCCCTTCTAAAAAAAGAGCCCCGGTATGTTCGTCAAAGTACTTACCTTCAAAAGAGGCAGTTCCTGAGAACCAAGGAGAACCGCTCGTTGCAAATCCTAAAGAGCCGTATCCCCAAAATCGGTAACGAAAATACCGATTGGGATCAAATTCTTTCCCAAAAGCGACATGCAATAAAAACTCCCCAGATCCGTGATAAGGGCAGCTCACATCTCGAAGCGAGCGCCTGGAGGTAAAGCGGGCAGAAACTCCCGTTGCTAAACTGAGAGGATCTCCAATCACATCGTCCAACCAAAGATAACGCCCTTGAAGGGCAAGAGAGCGGAAGCTAAAGGATTGACGCGAGGTATCTACGAAAGAAACTTCCCCATCTACGCTCCATTGGGGCGCTGGGGACGTTTCTATCGAAAAGTCAAAATCGTGATCCTTAGAACCTGTGTTGGGGATCGTTTCACGGTTGATTTTGTGGTAATCGCTGTAGGTATAACTTGTGAGCAAATGAAACTCATAGACATCGCTAAACCAAGGTTGTTTTTCAAGACCTGAGGCAAAAGAGGGGAAAAGCCCACAAACCATGAGCGCGTAGAGCCATCTCATAGGCCAAGTTCCGATAAGTAGCGCTCTGCATCTAAAGCAGCCATGCACCCCGATCCGGCGGCAGTGACCGCTTGGCGATAACGCTCATCTTGCACGTCACCTGCTGCAAAAACTCCTGGAATGCACGTTTTGCTGGTCCCTTTTTCGACTTCAATATATCCAGCAGGAGAAAGGGGGAGCTGCCCCTCTAAAAATTTTGTATTTGGCAAGTGGCCTATGGCAAAAAATACCCCGCCAGCTTCTTGTTCTTGAACGCTTTCTGTAACAAGATCTTTGATGCAAACTGCCCCAACAATCGCCTCCCCTTTTACTTCGTGCAAGACAGAATTCCAAAGAATCTCCACCTGAGGGTGCTGCAAAGCTCTTTCTGCCATAATTTTTGAAGCGCGCAAAGTATCCCGGCGGTGAACGATATACACTTTTTTTGCATACCTTGTCAAAAAAATCGCCTCTTCTACAGCGCTATCGCCCCCTCCAATGACATACACATCTTTATTGCGAAAAATCGGCGCTGCGCCATCACAAACTGCGCAAGAAGAGACCCCTTTCTGCCAAAATTCTCCGTCCCTTGTTCCAGGAATATCGAGCCTTTTTGCGCAAGCGCCTGTCGCAATGATGATTGCTTTTGCGCGCACTTCGTCTTGTTTGGTTTTCAAGGTAAACGGTTTTTTTTGCAAATCCACGCTTACCACATCTTCTTGCCGAATTTCGGTTCCAAAACGGAGCGCTTGTTTTTTAAACGCTTCCATCATTTCTGGGCCTAAAATGCCCGAAGGAAACCCAGGATAATTTTCCACGTCGGTCGTTGTGGTCAGCTGCCCCCCTTCTGGTCCCGATAAAAATCCAGAAAAAAGGAGCGGAGAGAGGTTGGCTCTTGCTGCGTAAATCGCTGCTGTGTACCCAGCAGGCCCCGACCCAATGATCACTAAATCTTTTTCTTTCATTACGATTTCCTTTTGAATTAAAAGTTGATTGTATCGAACTATCTGCAAAAATTCCACTAGAAAGGACAAAGAAAATCCCTTAAAATGTTTGCAAGACTTGTCGATAAAATTGGATCTTAAGAATCATATGCAAAAAGTGTTAAGAAATATTTTTGGCATTTACCCAGGGGAAGTGCTCTCTACGTTCCGATTTGTAAAGTTTTCTGTATTCTGGGCCTTTTCCACCTCTTGTTTCGAAACGCTTGCAGATGGCCTTTTTCTTTGTCATGTAGGAGCCGACGGACTGCCTTTTGTCTATTTTGTGATTGCGCTGGCGTTGATCTTATTTTCTTCCATTATTTTGTACCTTCTTCGGCTGACGAGCCCTTACCGGATTCTTTGCAAAACGCTCACTCTTTTCTTGATCGCTTCGGGCTTTCTTTTGCTCCTTTTTTCCTATCACGAGCTGACCAGCCTTCCAAACACATTTTGGTATTTGCTGAAAATCTATTCTAGAATTTTCTTTGCAGTTTTCTTGGCTCTTGGCTGGACATTCATCGATGAATACCACGACCTACAAGATGCAAAACGGGTCTACTCTTTGTATAGCGCAGCCTATTTCATGGGTCTTATCCTCTCAGGAACGTGCATTCATCTATTTTTAGATGTTTTAGGGCAAAGAACCTTTTTTACTTTTAGCGCTATTTCTGTTTTTTTTGCTTTAAAAGAGGCAAGACGGATCAACGCCAATGTCCCTGTTGTGGAAGACGACGGCATTGAAGGGGCTTTTTCTGGCGATCGGCACTCCCTGTCATCCATGGTACAAAAACTCCTTGGCTCCCCCTACACCATCGCTCTTTTAGCTCTTAGCCTTCTCCAGGCCTTTACCCTCACTACAACAGAATTTAACTACATGGAAACCTTTGAAACGGCGTTTCAACAAGGGACTTTGCAAAAAACATTTACCGCAAGCAATCTGTCTGAATTTTTAGGGAAATGGCGGGCTTGGATCTCCTTTTCTAATGTGCTCATCGGAGGTTTTCTCTACAGACCCTTTGTAAAAAAATTTGGCCTCACGAACGTTGTGCTGATCCCTTCTCTTTTCTTCTTTTTTCTGTATCTCACCTGGACGTTTCACGATTCTTTACCGATCGCAATTTTGGGTTTGATCGCCGTTGATGGAATTTCTTTTACGATTGAAGACAACAATTTCAATCTACTAACAAAAGCGGTCCCTTCAAAACTGAAGTCTAAAGTGCGTATTGTCAATGACTCATTTTTTGAGCCCATTGGGATGATGATCTCTTCTGTGTTGCTTTTATCCTTGCCCTTGTACCAAAGCCGCGCTTTTGGTCTTGTTCTCTCAGTCTTTTTGATCATTGCTAGTTTTTTGGTGCGCGCTCTTTACTCCAAAGCGCTTTTTACCAACTTAAAAGAGCATACTCTCCGATTTAAAAAAACTCTTCTAGACTGGACTTCTTCTTGGACAAAACGGGAAAAGCGGCTAGCAAAAGAAGCGATTGTTCAAAAGCTCCAATCCCCAAAAGAGTCGGATAAACTTCTTGCCATTAGAACCATTTTAGCGCTCAAAAAAGAGGACCTAGTTGGCGTGATTTCTGAGGAAATGAGCGGTTTTACTGATCTTGGAAAAACGACTCTATTGACTCTACTCGATAACTCTTTTTGCGCCTCTGATCAGAACATCTTAAGGAAAATTGCCTCTTGGGCAGACTGTTTATCAAGGGTAGAATTTCAACAACACGCCTATTTCTACCTAGCAAAACGTAAGCTTCTCTCTCCCGAAAAGGTGCTACATCACCTCGATGCGCACCACCCGTTATGGATTCGCGCTTCTGCTATTTTGACCCTAAAGAAAACCCCTGATTGCGACTCCTTGGATAAACTCGCTCTTCATAGAACCATTGCCGATCGGGAACTGCACCTTCTTTTAAGCGACCCTGATCCTACAGAAGTGTTGATGGGACTTCGGTTGCTTAGGGAAACTCCTTCCGTAGAATCTGCGCAAAAAGCCTTGACCCTTTTTTCACACGCCAAACTCGAAATACGTAGAGAAGCGGCGCACGTGATGGCAAAGGTTAGCGATCCTTCGATGTACTTCTTGGCTCCAAAAATTCTTGCGCTTCTGCAAGAGGAGACCGATTCTAAAACCCGTCTTTACTGCTTGGAATCCTTAGGCAAGTTTTCCGATTCATCGATCGTAAAAGAGATTCTCTTAAAAACAGTCCACTTTCGTCCCGTTGAAAAAAGGCTTACAGAAAAAATCATTGCCAATATGGGACTAAAAAATGTGCCTTTGATTCTCTCAGTACTCAAAGATGTGCAAGCACATGACAAACCAAGAATTTTAGCGAGCAAAATTTTAGCCAGGCTTTCCCCAGCGCAGCTTCACGCCCACTTAGACGCCATTTTGCATGTGGAAAAAGAACGGGCCTACTTTTATTTTTACTATGGGCATACTGTACAAACATCCTACCCCGACATCCCCTTAAAAGACCTCACTCAAACCCTCCTGACCAGCTTTCAATCGGCGATTGACTTCATTATCCATCTTTTGGCGGCTGTAGGTCAGGTGGAAGATCCCGAGCTACTTGTCTTATCTCTACACAGCAAAAATGCAAAAGTCCATAGTAGCGCGATCGAAGCGCTAGAAACTACTTGCTCTCCGAGCGTATTTTCCTGGATTCTTCCTCTGATTGAGGATTTACCTTTTGAAGAAAAATTGAACGCTTACAAAAAGTATGCGACAAAAGATCGGAAGCTCACTCTTCCCCATATTTTGCAAAAATTACAAACCTCGCCTTCTACATTTGACAGGATTGTTGCTGCAAAATTGAAAGCTCTTGTGAAAACTCCTGGATGGGAAAAAGAGCTTTTACAAGAACTAAAAACCTGTGATGAAAATTTCCACCACTTTGCGTACGAGTTATTAGAAAATGAAACAGCTCACTCTTATTGAAAAAGCATTCTTTTTAAAAAAAGTAAAAATTTTTGAAGATCTCGATCTCGATTTTCTTCTATCGATTTCCGATAAAGTGCATCAAGACGAGTACGACAAAAATGAGCCCGTTTTTTTAGAAAAACAAATTGGCCACTCTCTCTATCTGATTGCAAAAGGATCTGTGGAGCTCATCAAGGGCGCCGTAAGGAGGCGCCACTTAAAGGTGGGGGATTTTTTTGGCGATGAGTCTCTCTTTAACGAACGTCCCCGCGCTTACGCAGCTGCGTGTACAACAGATACTCTTCTTTTGATTCTATCTCGATCGGATCTAATGAGCATCATTTCTGAGTGTCCCAATGTAGCGGTACAACTTTTAAAACACTATACAGAGATTTTCCATACAGCAAGATGAATATTCGAACCCGTTTTTTCCTCTTTTTGATCCCCGCTACATTCTTTAGCCATATTTTTATCGCTACTTGCATGTACCAAACGTGGAGCCTTGAAGTCCAAAAGCAGTTTGAAAAACGTTTCAGCGCCGCTTTAGAGGAAAAAGATGCCCTGTCAACAAGCGAACTTGCGCAGGCTTTAGATAAAGACTTTTTCCTAAAAACGCTCCGGGTGATCCCCAATATCCCTCCTGCTTTCCATCGGATTCACTTCAAAACTTCTTACTACCATGAAACGGTATTTGCGTACCTACCTCCCACAAAGATGCGAAGCGCTATTCAGGTCGATTTAGCAGCAAAAGAACTCTTTTCCGAACTAAAATCTGGGATTTTTTGGACAGCGACTGCCGCTCTTATGAGCATGGGAATCAGTCTTTGCGGCCTGTTTCTTGCTACAAGAAAAATTACCGCTCCGATAGAAGATCTTAAGAAAGCAGCTCTTGCGATCGCAGCTGGTGACTACGGACAAAACATCTCTGTCAAAGGCCCCAAAGAAATTCAAGAACTATCAAACACGCTAAGCGTAATGAGTGAATGTTTGTATGAAAATAGTCAGCGCCATAAAGAATCCTTATTGGAAAAGCCGCTTGCTAGTTACGAAGAAACCTCAGCACGGCACCTCCAAAAAATGATGTTTTCCATGAGAGCCAAAGACTCTAATTCGGACAAAATTTCGATCAAAACGTTAGCGCTCCACTCTCTTCAGCCCAAAGGTCTTCTTTTGGAGCTATGTGACTCGCCTGGGGCCCCCTTACAGCTTTCCCTGTTTGAAGCTAACCAAGCAGGGCTAGCTGGGATGTACGATCTGTTGACCAATCATAAAACCAATCAAGAGAGCTTTCCCCAAATCAGCGCCTCGCTAGATGCGCGCTCCGAACTATTTTCCTACCAAACAAAACAATTTCCTACCCCTTTCCTTTGGTCTTTTCGGGAGAAAACCTTCTTCCCTTTAAAAGAAGACTGTACCAAAGTGGATTGCGGAGACTGTATTTTTCTTTATACGCCTTCTCTTTTCTCTCTGTACAAAACAGAAAAAGAAATGCAAAAACATCTTGGTAAGGTCCTGAAATTTTTTGCAGAAGAAGGGCTCGACCCCCTTTCAAAAATGCTGTACAAAGAAATCCATTTTTTCGCAAAAAAACAGGATTTTGATGAAGATATTCACCTTCTTTTCTTTCAAATTTTGTAAATTTTTTTTGTGATAAAAATTTTTACGTAGTATAACTTCTTCACGTTTTCACCACCTTGCAATAGAATTTTAGGAGAATTTATGGACCTTGGCCACGAGCAATTCACGACCATCCAAGAACAGCACCGATCTTATGAAATAGAGCCGCATCTGCTGAGCTCCCGAGTGGCAGTAAAATATGGTCGGATTATTCCTTTAGATATCCACCATCGGAGATATGCCAAGGAGATTGTGAAGATTTTGGGTGGCGGTTTTGAGTGGGAAGATCTAGGAAGTATTTTTCTACAATGTTACACATTTTTAGAAGAATTTCCATTACTGTCGAATGAAATGCGCTCCGACGCAGCGATTGCCATTTTTCAGTATGTGATCGATTATACAGATTCAGGCTACAGGCCCTATGAGATGAACAAGGTGCTGCTGAAGAATATGCTCACCCCATTTATTCGATGGCTTTCTCCAGACAATTTGAATCGCCTTGTTCCTGAAAGCACCATCGAAGGAGCTCCTACAGACGCAGATATTGTGGCTTATGAGTCCCAGGTTCTGCGTCCTTTCAAAGGGAAGTTTGACTGGTTTAGCCTATCGACAGTTGTCTATTACACAACAAATTACGTATCGCAATTTCGCTCGCTTAGCTATGAGGATAAGTGCCGATTATGCTACCGAATTGTCGCCTTTGCTATCGAAAAAATGGACGCTCCCTACGTTTTAGAGCACTTTGCGGATGATATTTTCAATCGATTTTCACAGCCGATCATGCGTGAGTTGATTAGAAAAATGCATAAAGAGAGCTCCCGTCATCCGCGCAATTTCCCTAATTAGGGCTCTTGTAAAAGGGAATCGATGTGGGTTAGATCTTCTCCTGACGTGAAGAGTGGATTGCAAATCGAGAGGTAAGAAAGGCTAGCTTACATGCCAGCCTTTCTTCTAAGAGCTTTCTAACCTGCTTTCTTTTGTTTGATGTACTCAATTACGTCACCTACTGTTTTGAGCTTTTCAGAATCTTCTTCCGAAATAGCAAACCCAAAGTGTTGTTCAAATGTCATGATGAGCTCTGTAGAATCCAAAGAGTCGGCGTTCAAATCCTCGACAAAAGATTTTTCTGGAGTCACCTCTTCTTCCTTGACGCCCAGCTGTTCTACAATAATTTCTACGACTTCTTTTTCAATAGACATAATTATTCCTTTGTTGTTCCTAAATTAATGCGCATTACATCACCATCCCCCCATCAACATGGAGAGTTTGTCCTGTGATATAGCCAGAAAGAACATCGGATGCCAAAAACAGGGCAGCCTTTGCTACATCATCAGGCGATCCAAATGTGCGCATGGGAATCTTTTCTTTAATGAGTTGGATCGTTTTTTCTGGTAGTGAACCGGTCATTCTCGTTGTGATGAATCCTGGAGCGATCGCATTCGCTCGCAATCCTCGTTTTGCGATTTCTTTTGCAAGAGATTGGGTAAATCCGATAACGCCCGCTTTTGACGCTGCGTAGTTAGCTTGTCCCGGGTTCCCAATCCTGCCAATCACAGAGGAGATATTGACAATCGAGCCCTTCCTTTTTTTGAGCATTGCCGGTAAAAAGGCTTTGCAAACAAGGAAAACCCCTTTTAAATTCACAGCAACCACATCATCAAAATCCTTTTCTGGCATACGGATCAAAAGATTGTCCCGCGTAATGCCTGCGTTATTGATCAAAAGATTGACGCTAAAACCCTTTCCTTCTATCTCTTTTTGCACCCTTTCCACATCTTTAGCAGAAGAAACATCTCCTAAAAAGTAGTCACATTGTTGCTCTTGTAAGTGGGCCGTTTTTTTGAGTAGTTCCGCCGTATTTTGCGCATTTTTTTCATTGGTTCCCATAATGAGGACATGGGCGCCATGTAGGGCAAACAAACGAGCCACTTCTTGGCCAATGCCCGATGTGCCTCCTGTAATGAATGCAACCTGATCCTTTAAATAGGATGTTTTTTCATTGTACATAGACTTTTTCAAGGACCTCGCCGATTTGTGATTCTTCTTGGACAGAGTAGGTGCGCAGCACGCCCATTTTTCCGTTCATAGCACTAAGCTTTTTACCAGGTCCCACCTCAATCCAGGTATGGATCTCCTTTTTGAGGGATTGGATGATCTTTGTCCAACGGACAGGAGAGGTCACCTGATCAATCAGGTACTCTTTGATCAATGAAGCTGAGGAAACCTCTTGCCCAGGAACGTTCATAAAGAGGCGACAAGCAGGTTTTTGAAAAGACAATCCGTCAATGTAAGCAATCAGCCCCTCCCGTGCCTTCTCCATAAAAGGAGAGTGAAAGGCGCCTTCCACAGATAAAGGGATGGTTTTTGCCCCTTGAGCCGATAGAAGTGCTTGCGCATCTTTCAAGCCAGAAAAGCTTCCTGCAAGAACCGTTTGTAGCGGAGTATTGTAATTGGCAATCGAAACATCTTCACAAGGGGCAATGATTCTTGCAATTTCTTCTGGGTCCATACCGATGACAGCGCTCATCGATCCAGGGTTTTCTTCGCACGCTGCCTCCATCAAAGAGGCTCTTTGTTTAATAAGCTGAAAGGTCTCTTCAAAAGAGAGACACGAAGCTGCGTAAAGAGCGGTATACTCTCCCAAGCTCAGCCCAGCTACAACCGATGGGAAGCAGGTTTCTTTCAAACGGTCGACAAGAGAGGCGCTTACAAGAAAAATAGCGAGCTGACTCCAACGGGTTTTTTTTAACACATCTTCTGGACCTTCGGCTAGAAGGGTAAAAAACTGCTCACCAAGCTCTTTTTTTACGTAAGCAGATTTCTCGTCGTCGCATAGTCCCCGATCCATACCAACGCTTTGAGCCCCTTGTCCTGGAAAAATCATCGCAATGTTCATAATACCGTATCTTTTTCCATAGTAAGAACGCAAGACCCCCAGGTGAATCCTGCGCCAAAAGCTGTTAATAATAGATGATTCCCCTCCTCCACAAGCTCCTTAGCCAAAAGCTCACTTAACGCAATACCTACAGAAGCGCAGGAAGTATTGCCATACTTGCGCAGAACCTGGTAAATTCTTTCTTTTGGAAGGTGAGTAAACCGTTTTGCAATTGCATGAATGATGCGCATATTGGCCTGATGGGGCACAAGCCAGTTCACATCTTCTTCTCTAAGACCTGCCTTTGATAGGCATTCTTTTGAAGAAGATTCCATCCGAAGAACGGCATGTTTGAAAACTTCGCTTCCTGCCATTTGGACATAATGCATATTTTGCGCTAGCGTCTCAGGGCTAGCAGGATTTCTGCACCCCCCACCTGGCATCTTCAAAAGGTGCGATTGCGCGCCATCTGATCCAAGGCAAAGACTTTTGATGGAAAGACCTTTAGGATCTCCTGAGACCACGCACGCCGAGCTACCGTCTCCAAACAGCACGCATGTGGAGCGATCTTCATAATTGACAATGGATGACAACTTTTCTGAAGCAACTACCAAAACGCACGATTTTTCCCCCGATTCGATCAACGCCTTTGCGATGGATAACGCGTAAATGTACCCCGTACACGCAGCTTGAATATCCAACGCAGTGATATTGCCTGCTCCTAATAGGTCTTGAAGCAAACAAGCTGTGCTAGGAAAAATGTAATCAGGAGTCAAAGTAGATACAAGGATGCAATCAAGATCACCTGCAGAGATACCGGCATTCTTCATCGCTTCCTCAGCTGCCATTTTTCCCATTTGCGAGGTGAACTCGTCTTTTTCGGCAATTCTCCGTTCTTCAATTCCTGTGCGAGTGCGAATCCACTCATCGGAGGTGTCGACCATTTTTTCCAAATCAGCGTTAGTAAGTACCTTTTTAGGAAGATATTTTCCTGTGCCAATGATATGCGCTTTTTTTCTCAACAATGGGAAGCCCTTTCAAATTACGAATTTTTTCTAAGTAAGCCTTTAGCAAAATGTATCCTTTAGCAAAAATTTGCCGCAGCTTTTTCAAACAAAAGCGGCTTAGGCGGAGCCAGTCTAACGGTTGGACGGCTCTCCTAAAATTCGGTGTTTGAGGTTGAAAGCACAAACACTTGCCCACAAGAAATTTTGCAAAGGCTCTCAGGATAATGTTTTCATTTTACGAAAAAATGGTTAAAAATAAAATGGTTTTGAAGATCTTTGGAGAGTCGATGCAAAAATACCCTCTGTTTTTAGAAAAACTATTACGTTATTTACAAAAAATGCCAGGGGTGGGCAGAAAAACTGCTGAGCGCTTCGCCTTTGAAATGACCCAGTGGGAAAAAGCAGAATTGGCCAATTTTGCTCAGGTTGTTAGTGACGTAACAACCTCCCTTTCCTTCTGCAGCGATTGCGGCGCCTTGCAAGAAACTACGTGCCCTTTTTGCTCAGGGAAAAACAGAGACCCCCACCGTTTGTGCGTTGTTGCCTCTCCAAGAGATGTGTTCTTTATTGAGGAGAGCGGATCTTTTCATGGGTATTACCATGTGATTGAACGGCTTTTATCCCCTTTAGAGGGGGTGGATGCTCGTTATTTGCGCCTAGAAGCTTTGGAGAGACGCCTTACAAACACGCCGATACAAGAAGTGATTTTTGCGATAGAATCTACCGTCGAAGGGGACGCAACAACTCTCTTTTTGAAACAACACTTACAAAAATTTTCCGTAACCACTTCTCGCCTTGCTATGGGAATTCCTTTAGGATTGCGATTAGAATATGCCGACGGGGGAACCCTTGCCCGGGCGTTGTCACAAAGACAAGAAGTGTAGAAAAAGGTAGCTTTCTAACGATCGCAAGAACAAGCGATCCCTTTTCTGCGGGGAAATTTTTCGATAGACGCTCTATTGCAATTATTCCGAATGTTCTCTTATAATTTAATTGTTCGAGTGTTCTCAATCCTATACGATCACAAGCCACATGATACAGCGTATTTTTTTTTATTTTTTTAGCTCTTGCCTTTTTGTATGTTCCCTATTTTCTATCGAAACGTATGAAGATAAAATCGTCCAATCGATTGCGATTGTGATTGAAAGGCCCGATCCCGATGTCCATTACGATCTAGCTGCGATTGCGCACAGGTTACAAACAAAAGAGCGGGGAGCTTTTTCACAAATAGCCTTTGATCAAGACCTCAAACTACTATCCCAAGAATATGATCGGGTGGAGCCTTCTGTGCAGGTCTCAGGAGACCATCTCACGATCGAGCTAAACCTATGGCCTAGACCTTTGATCGAGTCGATCGACTGGTCGGGCAACGAAGCCTTTGCTACAAGTAAATTAGAAAAGGAGCTAGACGTCACCCCGGGCACCTATTTTCATCGGCAAGAGTTCAATAAAAAATTCAAAGCTCTTAGGGAATTTTACATCAAAAAGGGGTACTTTGCCTCAGAGATTTCCTATAAAATTTTCCCCATTCAAGGTACAAACCGGGTAGCTATAGATATTTCCCTTGTAGAAGGGAAAACTGGGATCATCAACCAGGTCGATTTTCATGGATTTACAAGTAGTGAAATCAGCGACATCACCTCGATGATTTATACCCAACGCTACCGCTGGTTTTTAAGCTGGTTTACAGGAACGGGCACGCTCAGGCAAGAGGTTCTTGACCAAGACAAAATGGTCATGTTGCACTACCTACACAATAAAGGATACGCCGACGCAAGAGTGGACATCAGTCTTGAAGATGCCCCTTCTCTCGATCGGATCGATGTCGTCATTTCCGCCCATAGAGGCCCTTTGTACCGCTATGGATCCATCGGCTTCACCGGCAATGAGAAACTGCATGATCAAAAAGTGGAAAGCTCTCTCAAAATCCATGAAAAAGATGTCTATTCTCCCGATAAATTGCGAGAAACAGCGCAAGCGATTCGGGATCTTTATGGGGAAAAAGGGTACATAGAAGCGCGAGTCGATTACGAAGTGCTGTTGCAGGAAAAAGAACCCATTTTTAACGTGCAATACTATATTGACGAGGGGGAAGAATACCGGATCGGCCTCATCCGTATCATTGGCAATACAAGAACCCAATCGAACGTTCTTTTACGGGAATCACTCCTTGTCCCAGGTGAGACGTTTGACGCAAGAAGGTTACAACTTACCCAGCAAAAACTTCAGAATATTGGCTATTTCAAAAATGTCAATGTGTACGCGGTTGCCTCGACAGACAACGATCTTGGACCCTACTACCGAGACGTCTATATTGAAGTAGAAGAAATGCCGACAGGCAACATGAGCGTTTTTTCTGGATTTAGCACTTTAGATAACGTGTATGGAGGACTCGAACTTACAGAAAGAAATTTCAACATTGCAGGGATCACCCGTCTTTTTTCCGAAGGACCAAAAGCGTTACGAGGCGGCGGGGAATACTTTCATATTCGGCTAGGTTTTGGAGCAAAGCAAACCAACTACCTCATTTCTTGGATGGATCCTTACGTGAACGACTCCTTATGGAGGCTCGGCTTTGAGATTGTACGAACAACAAGCAACTTGCAATCGACCAAATACGATGTCAATACTGCTGGATTTTCGGTTTTTGCCTCTTATCCCCTCACAAGGTATTGGACTTATGGAACAAAGTACCGCTTTCGCTACACAGATACAGATGTAAACAGCGCAGAAAAAGACTTGGAAAAAGTCTTAGATCGTTCGGGCATTCTATCCTCAATCAATCAATCCTTATCCTACAATTCGACAGATCGGGCCTACAAACCACGCCGAGGACTCCGCTCAGGTTTTGAAGCAGAATGCGCCGGTTTGGGAGGAGCTTTTCGTTTTGCAAAAACGAGCTTAGTCAGTACATTTTATCTCCCCCTATGGGACAAGGGAACGGTGAAGCTTCGAGGAGATACCCGCTTTATTTTTCCTTTTGGCAATCAAGAAACAAGAGTTCCAACGAGTGAAAAATTCTTCCTTGGAGGAGAAACCACCGTTCGTGGATACGAACCCTTCCATATTGGACCGATTGTTGACGGAGAGCCAATCGGAGGAATTTCTTCCTTTCTTCTTTCTTTTGAGTATAATCAAGAGATATTGCCTTTTTTCGATGTGTTTACCTTTTTTGACGCAGGATCTGTATCGGATGAACGCTTCAAATGGGATGAAACACTAAGGACAAGTGTGGGAGTAGGTATGCGTTTGGAAATCATGACCCGCGCTCCCATTGTTCTTGGCTACGGCTACCCCATCAATCCAGAAAGAAAAGATGAGGATGTACAAAACTTCTTTTTTTCAATGGCTGGACAATTTTAACTGAGGAGATAATGATGAACTTTCAGAAATATGCACTACTACTCGCAACCTCTTTATCCTTACCTTTCTGCGCATTTGCTAAGGAAGCGATGAAGAACGAAACCCTTCCATTTGGTATCGTCAATTTTGCGGAATGCTACAATGGATCGAAGTATGGACAAAAAGAGCAGGAAAACTTGCAGGGCCTACGCAAACAACTTACAGACATGCTTGAAACCGCCCAAAATGATCTTAAGGAAGTCTCTACCAAGCTACAAGATCAAGAGTATCTAGAAAATCTTTCTGAGAAAGCGATCGAAGAACTAAAAACTAAACAAGAAACAATTACTCAAGAACTGATCCGATCCAACCAACAATACTCCCAAATTTTGCAACAGCAATATACCCAAGGGACACAAAAGGTTGCGCAAAAAGTGATTGACATCTCTGAAAAAATGGCACAGCAAGAGAACTTTGCTTATGTAGCGAATAAAGAATTGTTCTTTTACTGCAATCCAAAAGCAGATCTTACTAGCCGCATCATCAGCACCCTCGATGAGCAATTTGATGCAGAGCAGGCAAAAGAACTTGCGAAAAAAGAAGCGCAAGAAACAGCCGCGAAAGCAGCTTTTAAAGAAAATGCCCTGAATAGGGAAACAGAATCTATGCGCTCTTCTCCTGTAGCAGAAGAGATCAAGCATTTTGATGATGAAGCTCTTAGCGTAGAGGAAGATGCTTTTTCTTTTCATGAAGAAGATTCTGAGGATTCTCTAGACTAGCCTACCTGACCTGTATAGGTACGTTATGAACGACCATTCTTATTCATTATGCGAGCTTGCAGACCTTCTTGGCTGCAAGCTGATTGGCAATAAAGAAGAGACCATCTCAGGTCTCAATACTCTTGAAGAGGCTCTTCCTGGCGATCTCTCTTTTTTAGCCAATGTACGTTACAAGTCGCTACTAAAAAAATCGTCTGCCTCGGCAATCATTTGTAAGGAACCTGACGATTCTTTCCCCAAAAAAAACTTTCTGTTGGCTCCTAACCCTTCCGAGACGTTTCAGAAGCTCCTTTTGCTATTTGGTCTAAAGTCTTCTACAAGCGTTTTTTCTGGCCTTCACTCGACAGCCATCATTCATAAAAGCGTCAGCTTGGGAGAAAATGTGACAGCTGGCCCCTACGCAGTCATCGATCAAGGGGTGGAGATTGCAGCAGGAACCGTGATCGGCGCTCACACCTTCATAGGGGCTGGTACAAAAATTGGAAGAGACTGCGTACTCTATCCGCATGTAACCATACGAGAAAAATGTAGATTAGGCAGCCGCGTAATTGTTCAACCGGGCGCTGTGATCGGCTCTTGCGGGTTTGGGTATCTCCCCGATGAATCTGGGAAATTTCATAAGTTAGAACAGCTTGGCATCGTCATTCTTGAAGATGATGTGGAAGTGGGGGCTAATACCACAATAGACCGGGCGAGATTCAAAGCAACCATCATCAAAAAAGGGACAAAGCTCGACAATCTGATACAGATTGCCCACAATGTAGAGATTGGGGAAAATAACATGCTCGCTGCCCAAACAGGAATCGCAGGTTCGACAAAAACAGGTGATTACGTGATGATGGGAGGTCAGGTGGGTATTGTAGGACATGTATCGATCGCCTCCCAAACAAAAATCGCCACGAGAGGCGGAGTCAACCGCTCTTTAGACAAAGGCGTCTACCGGGGATCCCCCGTGTTTCCTATCCAAGAATATAACCGCCAGAAAGTGCACGTAAAGCGGCTAGCTACTTACGTGAAAAAGCTCGAGGAACTAGAAAAACGGCTCAAAAAACTAGAAGAATCGTAAAAAAACCTTGCTTTTCCCTTCCCCCAAATTTTATGAAGTAAAGAAAGTCTTCATAAAGTTCGATGCTCCAAGTATTTTATAAACCCTCAAAAGAGGGACATTACCGTCCATTAAATACCACAAAAGAAGGAAGCTGGATCCATATTACCCACGCTTCTGTGGCCGATTTAGATCGAATCATGGAACTAACCGATATCGATTATAATCACCTAAAAGATAGCCTCGATCGTTATGAAGTACCTAGAGTCGAACAAGAAGACACCAACATCTTAGTATTTACAAGACACCCTTGTGATGAAGAGCAAGGCCTTTATACCTCATCTCTTACGATCATCCTAACAAAAGAGTATTTCATCACGATTTCTCCAAAAGAAAGCGAACTGATCAACTCTTTGCTGAACAATCTTTCTGTACTCTCTACGCTCCAAAGATCCAAACTCCTGTTCCATATTCTTTTAAAAATCACCCAGCATTTCAATACAAGCATCAAAATGGTTCGGCATAAAGTATTGCAACACGAGAAAAAAATAGAAAATATTGATAGCGATTCTATTGTAGAACTAACAAAAAATGAAGAGATTCTCAATCAATACCTTACATCTCTTGTTCCGATGAAAAATCTCCTAGAGGGGATTTCAAGTGGCAGATTTGTCCATCTTTATGAAAAGGATGTGGATCTGCTCCAAGATCTTACCATTGCCATCAAACAATCTGAAGATCTTTGCTCTGTGAACATCAAAAGTATCCGCAGCCTTCGGGATGCCTACCAGATCATTTTTACAAATGACGTCAATAAAACGATCAAAAGGCTCACAGCCATCACCATCATTTTCACAATACCCACAATCATCTCCTCAATTTATGGGATGAATGTCTCTTTACCATTAGAAAACAATCCCCTAGCGTTTGTGATTTTAATGAACATCATCATCATTGCCTGTTTCTTTTCCGTGCTCATATTTTTGCAGAAAAAGTGGTTATGAGCTCTATTTCGAAAAAGAAGGCTTCTTTTTTACCAGGTAAAAAAGCCGCTAAGCAGCCTGTTTTTTCTACAACCGGAAGGTAAGCCCCGATCCATGCAATCATCCTCCATCCCTACCGAGTTATCGATTCCTGCTAGACAAGAGGCATAAGACCATAAAAACTACCGACATCAGGGGATGTTTTTTATTACGTAATACCCTTGGATCTTCAATTTTTTCATAGATTTGTTTCCATTCTTCTATGAGCGCCGTCGATTCTCTCCTGCTAGAGCATGATCAAACAAAAGGCATGGTCTCTTGCATATACTCAAATTTTTATATGCGACCGTCCTGACACCCTGCGCTAGAGCAGAAGATCTGGACTACCTAAATGCAAGATCTATACGTTTAATTTATTAAAAATTTTATAAAAAATAGAATTTTATTTAAAAAACCAAATATAGAAAATAAAAAATGAGATCAATTATAATAATAGTAAATAAAATATATTTTTAATTAAAACAATAAAAGGTGTAACTATGTCAACTGTTTTACCTATAGCAGACCCAAGAATGCATTATCCTAATCAAAGAGAATTGAATGTTAATAATACGCCCAATAATGAAAGAATTGAAAGAGAGGCAAGAAACGAGGAACGGAATAACGCTAGAAATCAAAGAGTAGCATCTGCACTAACAAATATAAGCAACATGAATATTCAAATTACTAGCCTTAGAGAAAAACAATACTCTAATTTTAAACACCTATTCTTTTCGACAGCAGCAGCTTGTGAAGCAGTCAGTCTGACGCATAGCTCATTACTCAGTGACTACCCAGAGTCGCAATTGCTCATCAAGACTTTCCTAGTTACAACCGCATTTGTGTCTGTTGGTTATACGTTTCTCCTTACGTACAGTACACATTATGATCTCGAATCTGCATATAAGGATACAATACGGCAAGAGCGAGCCATTGGAAACGAATATAAGAACAGTGTTATCCGTTTAGAGCAAAATAGATAGCATTAGTATTGGATCTGCACTACCTTTGCATACAGGTTTCCTAGACAAAACCTCGCCGTGCAGTCATCTGCTATTTGACGCTTGGTTCTGCAATAATCCTCGATCCCTATCCAGTTATCGATCCTTTTTTCACAGATTGGCTTCCATTTTTCTATGAGCGCCGTCGCTTCCTTTCTGCTAGAGCATGATCAAACAAAAGGCATGATCTCTCGTATATACTCAAACTTTGATATGCGATCGCCCTGCAATCCTGATCTTCAGCGCCATCAGGATTGCGTCTAGCTTAAGAAGAGCTAGGAGAGTTCATCAGTAAAATTGCAGGATTTTCGAGAAATTTCTGGACGGTTTTTATGAACATGGCTCCATCAACGCCATCAACAATGCGGTGGTCTGCAGACAATGTGATGCGCATGATCTGCGCTGTCTCAATAGTGCCTTTAGCAACAATCGGTTTTTCTTCAATCCCCGCAACAGATAAGATCGCACTTTGAGGGGGGTTGATGATCGCTACAAAATCGGATACCCCAAACATACCTAAGTTAGAAATCGTAAAAGAGCCCCCTTGATACTCTTCTGGCAAAAGATTTTTTTCTTTAGCTCGTTTCGCAAGAGATCGCACTTCTTGGGCAATTTCACCAATGGTCTTGTAATCGGCGTAACGAATAATTGGAGTGATGAGCCCATCAGGAATCGTAACAGCGATCGATACATCGACTGTTTTGAACTGCACAATCGTCTCCTCTACAGAGTTGTACCCACTATTGATGTTGGGATGCGCTTTTAGCGCAAGAGCTACAGCTTTGATCACAAAATCGTTGACCGTGAGCTTCGTATCAAACATTTTGAGCTGCTGCCTAAGGCTCATAAGAAGAGATACATTCACATCTTGATGGACGTAGAAGTGGGGAATGAACGATTTCGACTCTTGAAGACGTCTCCCAATCGCCTTCCTCATCGGGGTAGGCGACGTCTCCTCGTAGCTTCCCGCGACCTCTTCAGGTAGCCTTCGAATCCCTAAAGAAGCTACCTGGCTTTTTTGGGCGCCGCTTAAGTCTCTCACTAAGATGCGCCCATCAGGGCCTGTTCCTTTTACCGAAGCGAGGTCTAACCCTTGTTGTGTAGCGATTTTTTTCGCCAAAGGAGACGCCTTGATCCTCTTCAAAGGTTCTATATTGGGAAGGAACTCGTAACTAGGAAGCGGAGGAGCAGGAGCAAATGCAGGCTGCTGCAAAGTAGCGCCCTTTGGGGGAGCATCGGGAATAAAGGCTGTCTCTTGAGTAGTCGTTTCTTCTACCGGAGCTTCTTCTTTTTGAGAAATCCCTTCTGGGCTGTACCCTTCGATGCTTTCTTCTAAATCATTCGTGAAAATCGCTATAGGATCGTTCACCTTTGTTGAAGCATTTTCTTCGATGAGAATTTTTCGAACATAGCCGCCGTCTAAGGCTTGATATTCTAAATTTGCTTTGTCGGTGGCTACTTCAATCAGAACCTGACCAGGCTCTACCCTCTGCCCTTCTTGCACATGCCATTTCACAATGGTCCCTTCTTCCATCGTAGGTGATAATTTCGGCATGGTGATCGTAAACGGCATATTCCTTATATTCCTTTCGCCACTTCTTGCAAAGCATCAACAATTCGCTCATGATTTGGCAAGGTAGCGTATTCTAAGGGTTTTGCGTAGGGCATAGGGGTTTCCCTTTGACAAACCCGAACAATGGGATGATCAAGATCATCAAAAGCGCTCTCCATCAGCTGGAATCCCACTTCTGCGCAGATTCCCGCAAAACTGTGCCCCTCTTCGACAAGGACGCACCGGTGCGTTTTTGCAACAGATTGCTTGATCGTAGCAAGATCGAGTGGTTTGATGGTACGAAGATCGATGATTTCTACGCTCACTCCCTGTTTTCCAAGTAGATCGGCTGCTGTGACGCAGCTTTTGAGCATCCTACTGTAGGAAATCAACGTAATATCTTTCCCCTCACGAAGAACGTGAGCTTTTCCTAGAGGCACTAAGTATTCTTTTGTGGGGATTTCCATAACATCCCCATAATCGAGTTCATTTTCAAGAAACAGCACAGGGCAGTTTGCGCGAATCGCCGATTTTAGTAAGCCTTTCGCATCATACGCATTTGAAGGAGAAACAACAATCCATCCAGGAAGGGTGCCGTAAATGGACTCAACGCAATGGGAATGCTGACAACTTACTTGAGCAGCAGAGCCGTTAGGACCTCGAAAAACGATCGGAACAGAAAACCTTCCCCCCGACATATAGTATTGCTTGCAAGCTGTGGAAATCAGCTGATCGGCTGCTACAAAGGAAAAGTTGAAACTCATGAACTCAACAATGGGTCGAAGACCTGTCATTGCGGCGCCAATCGCGATCCCTGCAAATCCGTTTTCTGCAATAGGGGTATCAATCACCCTCTTATCGCCCCACTTCTCCACCATTCCCTTGGTCACCTTGTAGGCGCCATTGTAATAGGCAACCTCTTCGCCCATAATGAAGACGTTTTCGTCACGAGTCATCTCTTCATCCATTGCCTGTCGAAGAGCTTCCCGAATTTCTACCGGCTGTTTTTCCATCTTAAGGCTCCCACTCCAAAACGCCCTCTTCGAGCTCCGTTGTATCGGGGAAAGGGCTCTCATCGGCAAAGGTCAATGCCTTTAAAACGATCTGCTTTTGTTCTTCATCCATCGTTTGAAACTCTTTTTCACTCAGCATTTTTCCCTGAGTAAGATAGTCTTTGAGAAGAAGAATGGGATCTTGTTTCTTGATGGTAGCAACCTCGTCTTTCGAGCGGTAGAGTCCCGGATCAGAAATCGAATGTCCCTTAAAACGCTCAGCGACAGCTTCTACAAGAACAGGTTTTCCGTCTTGTTGCACAGAGCGAAAGATCTCTTGAAATCCTGCAACACAGTTCGCATAGTCCATCCCATTTAAGGTAAATCCCCGCATATTGTAGGCAGGAGCAAAGTGCTCAGCAATAGGCTGAGAACAGATCGCTCTACCCACATCAGTCCCCATGCCCCACTGGTTGTTTTCGATCACAATCACGCAGGGAAGGCTCCATAAAGAGGCGTAGTTCAAAGACTCATGTACAGCTCCCTGCGCAAAGGCTCCTTCCCCTAAAAAACAGAGGGATACTTTGTTTTCTTTTTTGTATTTGCTGGCAAAAGCAGCTCCCATGGCCACAGGTACATGGCCGCCCACAATACCAAAGCCTCCCAGCATCTGATCGTGGTAGAGATGCATGCTCCCTCCCCTCCCTTTAGCAGTGCCCGTTTTTTTCCCAAAAAGCTCCGCCATCACCTCGTTGGGAGATGCTCCTAAGAGTAAAGCTAAGGCGTGACAGCGATAAGTAGTTGTATACCAATGATCGAAACCAAATGCTCTAAGGGCCGCTGTTTGAATCGCCTCTTGCCCTGTATAGGCATGAAAAAAGCCCCCAACCTTTCCTTGCATGTAGGCAGCTTCTGCTCTTGTTTCAAAATTACGAATGAGCAGCATGCGCGCAAGGTCTTCTAAGAGTTCCTTCCTTGAAAGAGATTGCAGTACAAGTAGAGGATCACTTGGATAAAAAGAATGATGTATAGGGTTCTTATCGGGCATAGGCCGGTTATTTACCTTCTCTAAACTTTATTGTTTGGAAAAAAGTGAAAAAAATCAATGTTTTTAGCAAGGGAAAGCTACCTGCCAGACATCATGGGCAATCCCGAGCCATGTCTAGGAACAATGTTCGGATTATTGGTAACCGGCGTTGTGCTAAGATCATCTTCCTCATCCCAGTGGGCGCAAGCAGAGAGACAAAAGAGGCATAAGAGCAAAGAGAAGACTTTTTTCATAGAAACCTTTTAGTCTCAATCATAAAGCTTGGTCATGTTTTCAAGCACACATTTTATAATCAGTAACAAAAAGTCTTCCTAGAAAAGCGATTCGGTTTTCTGAGAAATCACTAGAAGAGCTGATGGGCAGAAAGGTCATTAGGAAATTTGTCTTCCAAATCACCGTCAGTACAAGTTACTCATACATCTTTCCAAAATGCTTTTGCCCGATTTCCTCTGTACAAGGGCTAGAATCTTGTCCTTGTACAAACGCGCCCAAAGGTTCACTCTTATGGGTCCAGAGAGGAAAGCGCCTAATTATGCCTTACTCTCTAGAGACGTTGTTTTGATTTCGGGTTTACAAGATATAACACTTTGATGATCAGGAGCGAATAGTGCATTTGCACTAAAAGGCGCCTTAGTCTCTTGGCTCATTGTAGCAAGGAGCTTTTGAACCGCGCGTTTTGCTTGATAAGCAGCAGATAAAAATCGAACTATAGAAACTGTTTGTTCATCTTTCTTCGTTTTTTCATGATTGCAAAGATTCTTCTTCTCAGAATTTGACCGAGTTTCCATCCATTGTAAACAAGCCTCTTCTTCCGGGGAAAGATCTCTCACTTGGGTCAAAGCCTGATTTAAATTCCTTAAATTCTCCATTTTTTCATTATATGTAGCTGAAAAATGCTGTTTAATCAAAGCCATAACATTTTCAACATCAAACCCAAAATCGTGCCCCTGATGATTTTTCACGCTCTGATAAACAGAACAAAAAGCCGTGAGCGAATAAAAAGATCCAGCGACAGCGCCCATAAAAAACTCCTATTTTTGCAAAATGTTTTAAAAATTTTACTAAGCTACTTTTTTCTCTGCAAGAAATTTCTTCAAGGTAATTTCCATTGATACAGGAGCAGTTTTGGGTTCGCTTCATACTTTTTTTCCTTGTACTTCCCCGAGGATGTTGAAAGGTCACTTGCTAGCTAAAGATATATTTTCTGGGGAATGGTCTTTGGAAATCCGTGATTGATCTTCATTGAACGTTGTATCGAGCACCCAATGCAAAAGGCTCCGTCTGAAATCGGTTATTCGACAGCTACTGAGCAGGTTGCACACAGTAAATACTCTATGCAATCACTCGACGCATCATCCCGAGTCCTCAAAAATAGTAGCACTGCATCAGGAATTTTTTGGAGAAAATCGACTGCGAGCATGTTCTAATATTCTTTTTACAATAGCTGGATCTACAGAAGCTTCTCTGATTCCCTCTTCAAATGTTCCAGAGATAGTGAGTATATCGCCTCGAGGACACATCGTTATCCAAGTAGAAGTCTCATTAGCTACATTTTCATAGGCCATATAATCTAAATGACGCACATTTTTAAAGAAGAGTATGTGGCCTCGTATTGGAAGAAATTCTTGATCATTGAATAGTTTTTCTGAACCAAAACTGGTACAATTCACAATAATGTTTTCCTCTAAATCCAAGATATCTTGGATATTTTCCAGATGACGTTGTACGATCGATGCGTTTAGCCTTTCAACTTTGTTGAACAGGTCTTTGAAAAACAGTTGGCGATCTATAGTTAGAATTTTTTTGACTCTGCCTATTTTTCGTAATCCATTATCAAATTGGACGGCAACCTTGTTTTTTTCCCCATGAAAGTTTGACTCAAAGTAGGATAGTTTTTCAGCGCTTTGGTTTTTGAAGCTATAATCGTCAATAAACCCCACCCCTAAAAATTCTGGTTCCTCTGCGGTTGCAAGTTGTAAATACCGTTCTGTTGATACTTCCAACATCCGCTTGATCACTTGTTTTTTCTCTGAAGATGAGATTCTTTTTAAGGAAGGAGGACTCCATATTCCAATAGCGATATCAGAAGTGAGGTTCGGAGAAAATTCGTCAGCATAAATTGTGACATCGTAGCCAAGATTTAATAATTCATAGGCAGTTGATAGGCCGATAACTCCAGCGCCAAGGACCGCGATACGATTTGATTGTAGTAAAGAAGGGTTGTTCAAAAAAGCGTTAGAAAGTAGCTCTATTACCCTTTGAGCTCCCCCCCAACATAAAGTCAATCCCGATCCGCCATATCCATAATTATGAATGATTGTTTTGTGATCGAAGTGTTCTTCCTCGAGCCTAGGACCAGACTTTCTGTAAGGTCTAATGCCTACTGTTGCTCCTAAAAAGTATTTTTCGCTCAAATCAGGAGCTTTAAGAATGATTTCTTTTAGAGGAGGTGTTTGTAATGGATTGGCGTCTAAGGGAAAAGACAATACAAAAAGAAGTGCCATAAGAGAATAACGAAGCATGTCTGTACCTTGTGTCTGAAATAACGTAGGAAAATACGGTATCAGAAGGAAAATGTTAATAACAAGGGTTTTTATCTTTCATCAATCACGACGGTCCGGTTCGTTGATGGAGAGCAGGATGGGGTATTTTTATGGAAAAAACCCCATGCAGACTTTTGAAGAATCCAAACGACTTGGGTAAGGCAAAATGTTGGACAACGCGAACCTAAGATAGCCAATCGTCAGATAGCGGATGAGTGCACGGTCAAGTCGTGCTTTACGGCACCTAAAGCTTTTGCTTACTCCCATACAAAGATTTCCTTCACTGAAGCGGGCTTTTATGATTCGGAAACCAAACGCTTTAGACAGAAAAAGGCTCCTTAGATTGGCTACAAACGGACGAGTGAATTCACCATGGATAAAATTCTTCTATTGGCTTAAGATGAATTCATGAATCATTCAAGAGCCATTTACTACGATACAGAAACGACAGGAATTCATGCGAAAAAAGATCGCATTATCGAAATTGCTGCCTACGATCCGATCAATAACAAGACCTTTGAAAAGCTCGTTCATCCCCAAATGCCCATCCCTCAAGAAGCCTCCAACATCCATCATATCACCGATGATATGGTCAAAAACGCGCCCCCTTTTTCTGAGATCATCGAGGAGTTTAACGAGTTTTGTGCAGGCGATGTCTACCTAGTTGCGCACAATAATGACGCGTTTGATAAGCTATTTTTGGAAGAAGAATATGCAAGAGCGAGCCTCTCTATCCCCGATTGGAAGTACCTCGATTCCTTAAAATGGGCAAGACGTTTCCGCCCCGATTTACCAAGACATACCTTACAATTTTTACGAGAAATTTACGGCGTTGCAGAGAACAACGCTCATAGAGCGTTAGATGATGTCATTGTTTTACACAAAGTATTTTCTCTTATGATCGATGATCTGCCCATGGAAACCGTGCAAAAACTGCTGAACAAACCACAAGTGATGACGCGAATGCCTTTTGGTAAACACCAGGGAAAATCTCTTCAAGATGTGCCCAAAGGTTATATCTCTTGGCTAAAAGAATCGGGCGCCTTTGACAAACCAGACAAACAAGAGCTCAAAGCGAGTTTTGAAAAACTGGGCTTCTTATGAAAGAGGGAAATAAAGTAGCCATTATTGGTTGTGGTTACGTGGGTGAGGCGCTTGCTCGGTCTCTGTCTAGTAAGGGTTTTTTGGTCACCTGCACCGTAAAAACGGTGAGGAATATCGATCACCTCAACCCCTTCTGCCAGAAAGTGTATTACACGACAGGGGAAGAAGCTTCCAATATCCGAGCCATCATCCAAGAAAACGATGTAATCATCGTCACTCTCGCTGCCAAAAACCGGGAAGATTATAGGAACACCTATTTAAAAACCGCCGAGACGTTCCGCTCCCTTGGGAAAGTCCCTGCTGGAAAGCATCTGATCTACACAAGCTCCACCTCAGTCTATGGCCACCATAGCGGAAAGTGGGTAGATGAAGACTCTCCTCTTTTAGGAGAAACAGAGAACGTAAAGATTTTAATCGAAACGGAAAACGCCTACTTATCTCTCACCAATATGGGATGGAAGGTCACTATTTTTCGTTTAGCAGAAATTTATGGTCCAAAAAGAACGCTTCGATCAAAAATAGAATCGTTAGAAGGGAGAGTTCTGGGAGGCGACGGAGCAAACTATTCAAATATGATCCATCAAAGCGATATTACAGGCGCTTTAGAATACGCTTTGTCTCACCCTTTAGAAGGTATCTACAATTTAGCCGATGATGATCACTTCTTAAGAAAAGATCTCTATAGGATCCTAGCCGAAAAGTATCATACAAAGCATGTTCTTTTTGATCCGAATATTCAAAAAATACGCGGCGACAATAAACGGATTTCTAATCGAAAAATCAAAAGCGCAGGCTACGCGTTTACTCACCCGCATAGGCAGTTTTAACCACCATTCATCGTTAAAATCTCTTAGAGCATTGAGGGAAAACCTTTTTTTGAAGGCTCTTTGCAATCAAGGCAGCAAGCTTTCTTTAAAAGCGATGAGGTCTTGTTGTACAACATTGGAGTTATTCTCTGTTGGAAACTCTAGAAATACCTGAAAATCTTTTGCCAAGCGTGACTCAAGGGTTCTTTGTTCTTTATTAAGCTCTGGGCACGTGCCCTCAATCTTGGTAAAAAAAGCTTCCATTTTTTCTTTCGCAAGCTGTTTCGTCGATCCGCAATCCGCTTTCTTATAGTCTTGGATTGAGCGATCAAATTGACGCATCCACTTAGCTAGATCTTGGGGGATCTTCCGGTGAGGTAGATTCATATAAGCTCCTGCATGGTATAAGGTTTAAGAGTAGTGCGCATCTCCTGAATGAACGTCGAGAAAGAAATCTTGCCATAGAGCAACTGCTCTTCAAGCCGCTTCTCTTGATGAAACACTTTACGAAATTTTTTATGTAAAATCCCTCTTTTGATTAAAGAAAGCACCAAAATATCGGCAGAAAAATAGCGTACAATGACTTGGTTTAATGTGAAGAGATCTTGCACAACCGTTGCATCTAACAGCTGAGGGGTAAAAAGGAGGCTCTCTTGCGCAGGTTTTTGAAAAAACTCCTCTTCGACGTAGAGGGTTTTTCCTGTTTTCACAAGAATATTTTGAGAGAATGTCCGCAGGTAGGAAATCGTTTTGCGCGAACCCTTCAAATAGTACTCGGCTAAAGAAATCAGATCTTTGAGAAAACTTCTTGCTTCTTGCGGCGCGTCGTAAAAATAAGGGACGCGAGACAAGAGGGCCTTACCAAAACCCCAGTCGTTCTTCACAACAAGAAAATCCTTTGTGCTGTCGACAAGAAGTTCTTTTTCCTTGTCTGTGATCGACTCTAGAAAAAACAGGCGGACTGTTTTCCCCTCTTTGCGCAAGGGATCGTACTCTGTTTGTTGTGGATGATGCACATACAAATCGCTACAATAATGCTCCTCACAAAGTTTTTTTGTACGTTCTATCAGGGTTCTGCTCCAAATTTCTTTAGGGGCAAAAAAATCGAGGTGTTTTTCACCCCCCCTCTGCCGATGAAGAACGTAGGAAAAAGCGCTTAAAAAGGCCGCTTGTGACCGCGCGTCAAAATAGTTGAGATCGTGGTCGGAAAAATACCAATCTAGATCTTTACTGGCTGGCTTTTTGCTATTGAGAAACTGCAGAGATAAAGGAGTACCGAGCCACTCTTTTTTAGGAATTTTTTCTCGGTGGTAGACAAGCACCCCCTTTTCTAAAAAATGGAGCCCCAAAGAGCGCCCCGATTCTAAAAAAGGAAACTTTTCAATCGAACCATTTTTTCCTAAAGCCTCTTTTTTCCCTGAAAATCCCGCTCCGCGGAGGTTCTCAAACACCCTTTTGGTTTCAGGAAAGTCATTAGGATACTGCAACAAAACATCTGCCTTTTCGATAAGCTCTTGATGATGCCTTGGAAAACTCCTTGTCTGTTTTTCTAGATAAATCCCATTCTTTAAAGAAGACGTAGACAAATTTCCTAAGCAATTGTTTCCATAAGCAATGAAGGTATCGATGTGAAGCTGGGGTACCTTCTCATTGATGAAACGCTGCAACTCTCCTGCTAATAAGAGATCCTCCCCTTCTTCGATCTTCACAAACATCGCAAGGGTCGGAGAAACCGGTAGATCAATGTTGCGATATAAGTAGAGTTTTGCTTTATCGATGTAGATCTTTTTTAATTGCAAAAACGTTCCAAAGGTCTTTTTTACGTTCCCTTTGATCGGATAGGTTTTTCCGTAGAATCTAGGAAGCCCTCGAAACATTTTGGGATAGGTACAAGGAGGTAAATCAAGGTCTTCAAAATCTTTCCACTGAAACATTCCCAAAAGCTTTGCCTCCCAGTAGATCTCGTCAAAAATATGCGAAGAAGGAGAAAAAGGATCGCAGGCAGGCTTTAGTTCAGGAGATTCTTCAGGCATATGCTTTTCTCAAATCACGGGTAAAATTATCTGATACTCAATTTTTCAGGAGTATGTCAAATCATTTTTTATCAAAAATTTTGGCACTAATTTATCGTTTTTTGCGGAAAAATTTTCCAGTAAATTCTGGTTTTTTATTCGATCACTTGCGTTGTAGCAACGTTCTTTGCAGAGGAATTGTGGTAGGTTTCCCACATACTTTGGAAAGGTAGACAGTTTTCTAATAGATAGGATTTTGTCCCTTGGGCGAGAATGCGCCCTTCATCGAGATAGATGATATGATCTGCGTGGTCAATGGTAGATAGGCGGTGAGCAATGATGATCTGCGTCACCGATCCTTGCAGCTGAAGAAGCGCTTGTTTGATTTTTTCCTCGCTAATCGAGTCTAAAGATGAAGTCGCCTCATCAAGAACCAAGATGGGGCATTTTTGCAGAAGAGCTCTAGCAATCGCCAATCTTTGTTGTTCTCCTCCAGAAAGACTTTTCCCTTGCTCTGATAAACGGGTGTAGTACCCTTGAGGCAATTTTTCAATAAATTCATCAGCAAAAGCAGATTTTGCCGCTGCTATCACCTCTTGCTTGCTTGCCTTTCTACCAATTTTGATGTTATTGATCACCGTATCGTAAAACAGAAAAGGTTTTTGAGGAACAAAGGCAATCAGATCTCGCAAAGACTGCTGCGTGACTCCGGTCACATCCAATCCATCAATAAGAATTTTCCCTTCGTTGACATCGTACAATCTAGGCATCAGCTGAGCAATGGTCGATTTTCCTGCCCCTGTTGGTCCTACAAGAGCGATCGTTTGTCCCTTTTTGATCGAAAAGTTGATGTTATGGAGCACTCTATGCTTTTGATAGGAAAAAGATACATTTTGAAAGGTCAACTCTTGATGAAATGCGCGCAGTGTTTTTGCCCCTTTTTGATCGACCATTTCGGGCACTTTATTCAAAACATCAAACATTCTTTCTGCGGCTACCACCCCTCGTTGAATATTGGCATTTTCTTCGGAAAATTTTTTTACAGGCTCATAAAACATATGCAAAAAACCGCAAAATACGATCAATTCGGCGACGCTCATACCAAGAATGTGCAAACCAAATAGCGCAACAATAGCAAGACAAGTCGTTGTCACAGTATGGAGGAAAGGGCGCGTTAAGAGGCTATATTTTGCGCTTTTACTCTCCAAGTGGGCCATATGCTGGTTCTGCTCTTGGTATTTTTCTAACGCAAAGCTCTCCATAGAAAAGATCTTGACCGTTTGGATCCCCGACAAAAAATCGAGAAGAACGGAAGTGAACGTTTCTTGATTTTTTTGCAGTTCTCTTGCTACCCCTTTCACTTTACGCGTCAAAATCCATACGGGAAAAATGATCAACGGAAGCGCTACAAAAATGATGAATGAAAGCTGCCAACTAAAACAAACACAGGCAATCAAGGTCGAAATTAAGACAAATGGGGTTTGAATATAATTGGTCAAACAAGAATTGATGGATCCTGCAATTTGACCAGCATCTCCTACGGCTCTCGAGCTTAAAGATCCGACGTTATACTCTTGATAAAAACGAAATGGCAATGATTGAATGTGCTCAAAATATTGCATACGAAGATCTCTTGTCAAACGGATCGAAAGAAGCTGAGTTGTAAACCTTGAGGAAAATAGCATAAGCGCTTTAAAAAAGGCGATGCCCACAAGAAGGACAATAAATCTATGGAAACTTTTTTCAATATCCAACTTTCTTGAAAGAAAATGGACAATGCGCGTGAAAATTTTCCCTTCTTTCTTACTGGCTATGTACGTTTTTGCATCTTTTTTCGATAAAACTCCCGGGGTTTCCTTAGGGATTTTCCGCCACTTATCGAGAAGCTCCTCTTCGGTGACCTGCTCAGCCGGATGCAAATACCCCCCTTTTTCATGACCAAATACTGTGAAAAAATCTTGACCCGTATTTGCAAGGAGTCCAAGAGCGATCATTTCTGCGTGATTAGCTACCGTTAGAAAGAGTAGATTGATCAAAGTAATCAGGGTTAACAAGGCGTGGCGACTATTGCGCATTGCTATTTTGAGTAATAGCTTCATGTTTCGTGGCTTCCCATTTGTGAAGAAACTAACAAGATTCTTCGAAAGATCCGATGCATCGAAATTTTTGGTATCTAGATGCAATCAATTCGTCTTTGTCTCGGTTGTTCAGCTTCTTATAGGATTGTACGATAAAGGTTTTAACATTGTCATAGGTTTTTTTGGGGTTGTGGTGAGCGCCCCCCAAAGGTTCTGAGATGATCTGATCAATCACCTTGTACTCAAAGAGATCTTCTGCGTGCAACTTGAGCTTTTCTGCTGCTTTGGCAGATTGCGCAACATCTTGCCATAAAATCGCTGCGCACCCCTCAGGAGAAATCACAGAATAGTAGGAATGCTCAAGCATTCCAATGCAGTCTCCAATCCCAATACCTAAAGCCCCTCCAGAGCAGCCTTCTCCGATGAGCACAACAATGACAGGCACGGTTAAGCCCGCCATTTCAAAGAGATTCTGGGCAATCGCCCAACCTTGCCCCCGTTCTTCTGCGCTAAGCCCTGGATACGCTCCTGGAGTATCGATGAAAGAGACGATTGGGATGCCAAATTTTTCCGCCAGTTTCATGCCTCGAAGAGCTTTGCGGTACCCTTCTGGATGAGGCATACCAAAGTTCCTCATGATTCTTGTATCGAGATCCTTGCCTTTTTCTTGACCAAGCACAAAAAAGGGCTGCTTCCCTAAATAAGCGCAACCCATGATCATGGCGCGATCATCGGCGTACTGACGGTCTCCATGAAGAGGAACAAACTCTTGAAATACATGACGAATATAATCGGAAGCATGGGGACGTTTTGGATGACGACAGATTTGAATACGGTCCCAAGAAGAGAGCTTTCCGTACACTTTTTTCTTGAGATTCTGGAGCTTTTTTTCTAAAGAGGCGATCTCTTTCTCGGCCCAAACTTCCTTCTGATCTCGGAGTTTTTGTAACGTATCTTCATATTCATAAATTTGCTTTTCGTGAGGTAGAATCGTCATGTTACTCTCCTTGCTCGCTTCCTGGAAGATCGGCGTCATGAAAATCGCTGACTACATGGACAAAGGTGGGTTTTGTGATCACAATAGCAAACAGCTCTTCTATATCAGAGGAGGCAAGGCGAATGCATCCATCACTATCGTATTTTTGAATGTGGGTCGTGTCTTCAACAAAGCTCCCCCCTTCTGCAGAGGTCCAAGGGGAACCATGAATGCCATACCCCTTCGGATTTTCTGCGTCTTCACTCAACGCCTTTTCAAACGGCATCCAGCGAGTACCAAAAATCTGGATCATTTCCACTTTTTGTTCCTGAAAATAGCCCATGATCCCTGGTTTGTAGATAGCCACTTTATCTCCAATTTGATAACTACCTAAAGGCGTTAAGCAGCCCGAACGACTGTCTGGATCTTTTCTTCCTAACCCAACGGGGTAGGTTTTTAAAAGAACGCGCTCTTGCACATCAACATCTACATAATAGAACCACATTTTGGAGCGAGACACATCGACAAGTAAATGAAACTCGATGTTTTTGTCAGGAGCAAATACATTCAAACGGTCCCCTGGCGCCACATTTTGTGTAGAGTAGTCTTTTGATCCGCGCAAACTACGCGCAATGAAGTGGCGTGAAGTTTTGTAGTGTGACGCGTAATCAGAAATCCAAGCGCACCTCCCCTCAAGCCAAGGAACGCGGCTTGTATAGGTGATGGTTTCCACAATAGGCAACTTTGAAGAATCCAGCGCAAATAGCCGATCGATCTGATCTTTTTCGGGTAAAAGGGCCTCTTGTTTTACGGCCACTTTAGAGAGATCTGGCGCAGGAGCGGGAGGCAAGGGAACTTCCCGATCGATCAGGACAATTTCTTCCACCAAAGAGTCTTTTTGCGGCTTCACTTCTGGTTTTTTCTGGAAAAACGAGAGCACAATGATGAAGAAAAAAAGCGAACAAGTACCTAAAAGTAAGAACCTTGGAAATTTCATAACAAGAACACCTTTTGCCGATCTTAATTAACTATTATTGAGAAAAAGTGCTTATTTTTCAATCAGGAAGGTAGATAAAAAGTGCAATTTTTAAAAAACAAAGAATCAAAAACTTACGTATTTTTATTAAGAAAATTAAAAAAAATATTTAATAATAATAAATTATATAATTGAATTAAAATATCCTTTATTAATATAATCTAATTAAACCGAATTTTACTAATAATAATTTTATTAAAAAATTGAGGCAACGTGACCAGTTTAAGAAATATCGATCAGAGTCCAAAGATACATGCTCATTTACCAAAAACCAATCACCAAAGAAAGCCCTCTTTAGCTCTACATGTGAAAACAATTCTTACTCAAAGAACAGCTTTTTCGGCAACAACACCTCATACGCTCTATTTACTCCGAAAAAAACTCGAAAAAGTACCCCACACCCCACATTTAGCAAAACTTGTCCTCAGGACATTATCAGGATCGATCCAAGAAAACCGCCCAGAAATTTTTCAAAACATTTTTCATCTTCTCAGCATAAAGCGCACCATGCTTCCCGATTTTCAAAGCCAACCTTTGGTTAGCAAGACAGACCTTTATCATCTATTTAGGGCGATAGAAGGGAAGAATCTACCGAACTTTGTGCAGCTTTTTCTCAATTCTTATTACGCAAGCACCCTTTGTGACGAGGATGTTTTTACCTTTGTATTACAACTAAAAACAAGGCTGAAAGATCTGGATTTAACCACCATTTTTGATTCTAAAAGGGTTTTATGCCTTCCAGATCATTTCCAAAATACTTTGCATAGGGCAATACAAAATACTGCCCAAAAAAAAGAAGATCAATTTTTTTCAGAAGCTTTAGCTCGCCAAAATAGACAGAAAGAAAACCACTGTTTTACAGGGATTTTTGGACTCATCGCCATGGGATTTGCAAGTTGGACGATGTATCAGTACACCCAACTTTTTTTCGAGATATAAAAGAATCCCTTCATGCTGTTCATTATTTTCCTCATGTAGAGCTGTACTAAAGACCGAAAAAATTCCTAACGCACTACTGAGTTAAGAGACGGGATTTATCATCTCTTATGATATGAGTGAAAGTTTAAAAAAAACCATCAAATTCTAAGAAAAAGTCGATCCTTGCAGAAAGTGGAGAAATTTAAGAGAGAGGAGCGATTGGCTGCTGATCAATAACAAGCTTCATTTTTTTTCCAGGGGTGAACTTCACCGCTTTTCTAGCAGGAATGACAATAGGGACAGAAGCATTTTTAGGGTTACGACCAATCTTTTTTTTCCGACAAACCACTTCAAACACGCCAAAGTCCCGAAACTCTAAACGATCTCCCTTAGATAAAGAATCTGTCATTTCATCTAAAAAAGCTTGAATCACCCCACGGACATCATTTGGATGTAGTCCCTTCTTTTGTGAAATTTTCTGGATGAGCTTTTTTTTTGTTACTGTAGACATCCAAGACTCCTTATTGCAGTTTGACTATATCGCAATTCTCTTATCTTAGGGAATTTCCGACAAGAGCTTTTTGGAGTAAATTTTGGGAATAAGAATCCTCTATCTAGCAGAATCAATCCGGACAAGGATACGATTTTTTTTCCCTGAAGATAGTAAAACAAATGTTCCGCCAATAACATCGGTATCTGAAAAAACGTAATACGGATCTTGGATACGTTGGTTATTGATGTAGGCTCCCCCGTTTTTCACCAATCTTGTCGCTTCAGATTTACTAGACACAAGACCAATCTTGAGAGCAACGTCAGAAAACTTTTCTGCAACAATGGAAGAAACAACAGCAGAAGGAATATCTTGAGCGATTTCTTCAAGTTCCTCTTTGCTTAAGCGAGCTTCAGTTCCTGGCCTAGCCGTCTTGGTCACTTTTAGCGCTTTTTCTAGCCCCTCTTTTTGATGAACAAATCTTGTGAGCTCTTCAGCTAAGCGGCGTTGCGCTTGATTCGGTAAATAAGAAGAGCTCTTCATTTCTTGTTCTAACTGATGGATTTCTTCAATAGGAAGGAACGTTAGCATTTTCAACAAACGGATCACATCTTGATCGGTTGTTTTCATGATGCTTTGATAAAACTCGTAGGGGGACATCCGTTTAGAATCCAACCAAATAGCGCCTTTTTCTGTTTTACCCAGCTTATTCCCATGAGCATCTGTCAGTAATGGAAAAGTGAGGGCGTAAGCCTCTTCTTGTCTTTTTTTCCGAATGAAATCAATACCTGCTGTCATATTGCCCCATTGATCAGATCCCCCAATCTGCAAAGAAACCCCTTTTGAAAAAAGCTCGTGAAAATCGTTTGCTTGCAGCACTTGATAGCTAAACTCACAAAAACTCATCCCTTCTTCCGACTCTAGACGAGCTTTCACACTCTCCTTCCCGAGCATAGGACCTAATCGAAAATACTTGCCGATATCGCGTAAAAAATCGATGGCGCTCAAACGAAAAAACCAATCGTAATTATTCACAATAACAGGAGAAATGTCTGCTGTTTCTGAGGAAAATATCTTGGATAAAAAAGAGAGTATCTGGGCTGTATTATCTTCAACAGTTGCTTGGGAAATGGTGGTTCTTTCTGTTTTTTTTCCAGAAGGATCACCGATCAAAGCAGTAGCGCCGCCGACCAAAATATAGGGTTTATGCCCATAGTTTTGCAGAGCTTTTGCAACGATAATTCCTAACAGATTGCCCAAATGCAGGCTATCGGCTGTAGGATCAAAACCGATATAAAAAGATCGAGGAGTCGTTAGAAAGGCGCGTAAATTCTCACTGCTTTTCCTTTCAATGAGATCTCTTTCTTCTAAGTAATCAATTGCAGACATACAAAACATAGTAAAAAAAAACAGGGTTTCAAGCAAGAAAAGCTGCTCTCTTTTTCCAGGCATATCGGCCTGCGATCTCAATATTCTAGTGGGCCGCAGAATCATTAGGCAACTTCCTAAAAAAAGAGACTAATCGACCAGAAAACAAGGGTTGCAAACAAGCTCTCTTACGCAAGACTTCTTGCAATAGAGCGTAAAATAGCCGTTTTTTACTTAAGTTGACGGCGTTTCTGAAAGCATATGATAGCCAAGTAATCATCTAGTGCTACTCATGTTGAACTTTTGCAAGCATAATTTCAGATCTCTAATTATACAAAGCATGTCTTTACGATGATTTCCACGAAATAGCTTTTAAAAATATGCGAAATAAATCTAAACTAGCTATCATCTCAATTTTTTAAGAATCAATTTTTTAAGAATATCTTACGTATTTTTCCAAAAATTGAAGACAATCACCGAAAACTATTTATTAGGGATGTATTACTCATGTCCGCTCTTCAATGTGTTAAACAAACAATGGAAATCGATTATTCTGCCATGTCGGCAGAAGAAAAGGCAGATAGTAAACTAATCAGCAGAATCAAAAGGTCTGTTAAGGCTATGAATCTGGTCGGCTCAGAAGGTAAGAAGTCGAAGCTCGCTAAAAGAATGATATCCCTTTGTAACGAACATGAACACAACATGGCCTCTTTTAAAGCAGCGATTGAGCACTTACCTTGGCCAGGTGCGCCAGACCAAAGATCAACGCTATTCCTCCTGAAAGAAGCCTTTATTATCGAGAAACACCCGAATAGAATGGACTTTTTAAAGAAATATGGAGGGATTCCTTGGTGTCAAAAAAACGGGCCTGATTTCGAAGCTTACGATTATCTTGTAAACATACTAGTCTCTAATGATAATAATGATGATTATTACGAATTACGTTCAGTGCTCTCTTCCTTTCTCTCTCATTCAATCGAGAAAGAGATTTCCAAAGAAATACTTCAACGCCGTTTTATGAAGAAAATCTTAAAAGCTTACGAGGAACCAGATCGGTCTATTGATAACAAACAGGATTGGATTGGAGAAAATACATACACCCCAGATGAATGGATGGTTGCGACAGCTATTTTCCACGAAAATATTTATCTTGCAAAAAAGTGGATAAAGGCTTGTACCTCTCGTGGTGATTCCTATGCTATCGCCCACTTTGCAGTACAAAAAGCCTTTGAAAATGACCGATGGGATTTAGCTAACGAATTCTTTGAGGAAAACATACCAAAACAAGCTTCTAACAGAGAACAATTCCTAAAGACTGGCTTTGAAAAAGCTTTCCTCAATCATTGTTCGGATCAAAGTCTTATCATCAACTTTTATTTTCAAAAACTGGAGCCATCGTCCTGGATGAAAAAATCTCAATGGGATGCTAGTAAATGGGTCGTAGACAAGCTCACCGATACTCACTACCCTATCGCTGATCGGACTGAACTCCTAATGAGCTTTTTACAAGGTCGTGAAAGAATGGTAGAGAACAAATCATCACCAATGAACAGTTTGCTAACAGTTACAGTGAACAACATTTTGAAAACCCAAGATTGCAAAGAAATTTTTCGCAGATTATTGGATCGCTACATGCCTACATCCCTTGCTCTCAAAAAGCGAGTTGGTCCGGAGTTTATCGACTATTTTATTGACATTTCTTACGGAATAGCAACTACAAAAAACGTAGACAATATCCTATTTTATCTAAATGGGAATGAAGATCGACTATTTGGAAAGGAAACTTTGTTGAAGGGGGTAATAAGACGACTTACAGAAAATAACAAAAAAGCCTTTGCAAAAAGATTATTCAATAAATACAAATCCCGACCTTATCCCAATATAAAAGAAGGTTCGTACGCAGAGTACTCTCTTCTTTTTATCCACCATATTTGCCAATATAAAAAAGATTGGATCGAGTTTCTCTTTGGGAACGAAGATGAAAAGTTTGGCAGAGATATTTCTTTACTAGTTGAATCAATAAAGCGTGCTGTTAATTTTGGCGCCATAAATTTTCTCATCAAACTATTGAAAATGTACGGAAATAATGTTTTTATCCCAAAAGACTCCGATACTGAGTCTTCTTATGGAAAATTGATTGTGAAGCAGCATTTATCGAAAGGAAAAGTTCTTAATTTGCTCAAAATTTTAGAAGGAATTGAACAAGTTCATCGGGAAACATTATTACAAATCATTATCGATGAAGCCTTTTTTGAAAAAGCGGAAGATCTGATCGAGGGTCTATGGAAAAAGTATCGTCACTTAAACATACCTTCAGAAAGACTTTTATTAAACATACCTCCAAAAAGACTTGTAAAAGCATCTTATGGATCTTACATGGTCTTGAAAGGTTTTATCTGCGAAAATTATCGATTTTTAACTACATGTATAGACAGCTGTACCGAACATGTTTGGTTTCAGGGCAAGAAAATTACGGTAGCTGAGCTTATTGCTAAATCATCGATAGAAAATCATTGTAAAAATTTTTTCCAAAAGTGCTTGATAGAATATGATAAAAAACGTTCTAAATTCAGTAAGAAACACCGAGAATACCGATTAGTGTGTAGAATTTTCCATCGCGCGTTAATGGAAAAACATGAGGAATTTCTTAAGCTCTTTAAAACGACCTTGCTGTCGATAAAGGAAGACCTGGGCTCACTTTTCTTATATACCTTACAGGCAGTTATAACACTTTTGGCAAAAGCATCTCCTACAGGGAAGATCGATAAAGCAGCACAAGAGATCTTAGAGCTGACGATTTCCCACGCAGCGACTGGAAGTGATCATCTATTTAAAGAGATTTGCTCGAAATTTTCGAAAGAAAAATATAGTGATACATTGCAAATAAAACATGTATTACTTGATTACTGCGTGGAACAAAACGCTAATCAAAGGGCAAAAATGCTGATACAAAAACATAGGGACGACCGCTCACAAGTAATCCAAGACGAGGGGGGCGCCTTCTCATGGAATTTTGTCTCTTTAGCGATTGTTTTTGCGATAAAACATCGCAATGAAGATGTGCTCAATGATTGCCTTACCAAATATAAAGATCATCTTTGGGAAAAAGTTGGAGGTACTAGTTCTATGGGCGCCTTTGCAATTGAAACAGCAATACAATATCACTACAACACTTTTGTGATGAAAAAATGCAATAAGAATTTAAACAATTCACAAACTAGAGAAAAGACGCTCAATTGCGTATGGAGACTAGCAAATAAATATTCCAATCGAGCGCTCATGCTCGAGCTATTCAACCGTTATCGAAAGTACATTCCGGAAGAAAGGCTTTATCAGCTAATTAGTTCTTACATGCGCTCTGCCAGTAACATGCTTTTAATGTCTAAAGATATTCTTGAGTATAACCGAGAAATCCGAGAACTTCGGACATCTATTTTCAACCTTTCTGGTAAGAAAGATGAATTTTTGAATACAGAAATCCTTTATTTGGATATACGCAAATGGCTTAAAGAACATCGCTTTTCAGAGAATGACATACATCTCATTCAGTACATAGTGAGCGCATTAGAAACAATTAACCTTCCTTTTTTGGATTTATATACTTTTCCTTGCAGCCTAGAAAACAATTTTTCTCCAATGCCTATGAAAAATTTTTTTCAGAGCATAATAACTGATTATTATCGGAATAATATAACAGCTAAATTATCGAACATCATGACAGAGCAGGAAATCGTGAGAGATGAATCTAGTTTGCGCGCAATGGAGCTAGATCCTGCGCGTCGAGATTGTCCCGCTATTCGCAAATTTCGCGATGATCTAATATGCTGCCAGCGCTATCTATTGGCTAGAAAGAGCCAAAGCACGCAGCCATCAGTCTTAGATTGGATTTGTGCGCAAAACCCAGACAAACCAAAAAACTGTCAGACTCTAGAGCCTATTAGGCAAGCCAATGAGATGAACGTGGAACAAGAAGGTAAATCGCGTATACAAGACAGACGAATAGATCGTGGTGATGAAAAAGTATCTTCGGAAGAAAAATCTCAGCAATGGCATAAAAGATCGGAACAAAAGGCTTCTAGTAATACACACTCTTCCTCAAAAAGGGGTTCGTAACCAAGGCTCTCTCCCTAAATTTTGCCTGAAAGTCCTGTGCCGCATCATTATCTCCTAAGATATGCGTCTCGTAAAAAATCGTAGGCCGCTAAGCCTTGGGCATGACTGGTTTGGGCCTTGCGCAATCTAGGTATGAGACATTTCATAACCTCAAAATCTTTCTAAAGATCCACACTAGGAAAATAGGTGATTTCATCAACATATCCCTAAAACGTACCGCAATTCCTAAGAGAACTGCGCACATAATCCGCCTTGCTCATAAAAGCTTCCCTACACAAAAAAAACACAAACTCTTTAAGAAGAAGATCATACTAATCTCTATTCACTATATATCTCCATGAAACTCGACCGGAAAACTTGATCTGCAAAATAGGCTCAAGACTTCGAAAAAAACTCTTGGTCAGCAGAGAAACTCTCACTGAATTTTTCTCATGAGAGCGCCGATCGTTTGCGCAATATCTACTTGAATAGGCTTTCTAGAGGAAAAAAGCAGTCCGCTTGAACAAGCTTTGCGCTCCGTATTCTTCACGGTCGATCGCATATAACGCAATTTTTGTCTTAGAGCTTTAGCGATGATTTTCTGTTTAAGATTTTCGCAGCGATGCTTTCTATTTGTTTCCCGCGCTCCTAAACCTTTTGTGGCTTTGCTATCAGGGTTTCTCATCATGCTTCTATTCCCTACAGGCTGAATTGGAGATCTCACCACTTTAATAAAAAAATTCTTTACCATCAATAGCTCATCACCTAGAAAGGTAAAAATTTTTCGCTTAGATTCTCTCTTCATGCGCTTAATGAAAAGAAGATACTACCTCTAAAAAATGGGCGCCATTTTTGGAGAGTAAAGACCCAATGTACCTATCCAATCGAATTAAGGAATAGATTCTCTACTTTTGCAAAGAAAAAAATTCTCATTCGTGCTATTCCGGAAAAAAACGTAAGATATTTTGTGCGATTTTTAAGAGAGCAAAAACCCCATCTCTTCAGTAAGTCTTCACTCCCCTTGCCCGTTTGCTAAAAGATCCTTTCAAAAAGGAAGAGAAGATCCCCATACAAAAAATTTCGGTGACAAGAATACTTTTTGTTGTGCATTCTTAGAGAAACGTGAGGAATCTTCGCATGACCAATCAGACCATTAAAGAAGGTTTAGGCTACTACGCAGTCCAGTTCATCAAACAGAACATGATTGTTGGCCTTGGCACAGGCTCGACAGCGAGCTGTTTTATCCAAGCCTTGGCAGCTGCTTGTCAAAAGCAATTAGACATTCAAGCAGTCGCCTCATCTGAACAATCGTTTTTTCAAGGAAAGCGCCTAGGCATCTCCATGCTACCTTTTGATCGGGTCGATAGAGTCGATCTAACGGTCGATGGGGCTGATGAGATCGATCCACAACATGAGCTCATCAAAGGGGCTGGAGGCGCTCATGTGCGTGAAAAAATTCTTGCCCACTTTTCCGATCGGCTCATTATTTTAGCCGACGAGACTAAATTAGTAGAAAAACTCGGCGAAAAAAAACCTCTGCCTGTTGAAGTCGTCTCGTTTGGAGCGAGCGCTACAAAGACCTACTTAGATAAGCTGTGTCCAGGGTGCTTGTTAAGAAAAACGGAACAGGGAAGCGCCTGGAAAACAGATAACGGAGGCATGATTTTTGATCTCCCTTTAAGAGGCAAAAATGTATCCGATCTCCATCCATCCATCATGGCCATACCGGGGGTAGTAGACACAGGCTATTTTTCCAATATGGCAACCAAAGTTGTGATTGGATATCAGAATGGATCTATTTCTACTCTGCGTTAGTATTTGATCTTAAACTGCTCTCCAGCTAACACCAAAAGGGACTCAACAGCTTCTCTTGCATCTTCCCCGTAAGCTTCCACACGTATTTTTGCCCCTTTTTCCGCAGCGAGCATCAAAATACCGAGCAACGATTTCGCGTTGACCGAGCAATCTTTATAATGCAACGTGATTTCAGAACGGAAGTTTGCAGCGCACTTCACAAGTTCTGTAGAGGGTCTGGTGTGAAGACCGCTACCGTTTTTTACCACAAAAAGGCCGTTTGCTCTGCAGGGGAGCCGTGTTTTGTATGTGTACTTTTTTTTTGTTTTACTTGTCATAACCATATTCAAAAAAACACGCGAGAAAATTTTCTCGCATGTTCTTTTTCATAAAACAAGCGTTTTTTTCAATCAAATGTTTTTTGCAAATTTGGCGCTTATCCCACAAACAAGTAGCATTAATGCACCGGTTCGACAGGATCCGTAGTTTCTAAAAGCGCTTCTAACTGCTCTACTAACGATGAAAAATGGTCAATGGCAGACGCAATTGGTTCTTTTTTTCTCATGTCAATTCCTGCAAGCTCCAACAGTTCTAAGGGGAATTTGGACCCTCCCGAAGATAAAAAGGTCAAATACCGATCTTTTGCCGCGGCATCTTTGGTGATCTCTTTCCAAAGAGCTAACGCTGCGCTAATCCCTGTCGCATATTGATAGACATAGAAGTTATAGTAGAAATGGGGAATACGTAAGCATTCGACTCCTAACAAAGGATCCATAACAAGATCAGGCCCATAATATTCTTCATGCAACTTTTGATATTCGTTACGAACGAGCTGAGGAGTGATCGGGGTTCCGTTTTCAACCCACTCGTGCAATTGAAGTTCAAATTCAGCAAATAACGTTTGCCTGAATAAAGTGCCACAAATCGAGTCGATAGCGTAACTAATTAGATAGGCTTTTTCTTCCCTACTTTCGGCTTTCCCGAGTAGATTGTGTAAGAGGAGTTGCTCGTTCAATGTGGAAGCAACTTCCGCGACAAAAATCGGATAGTTAGCGTCCACAAAAGGCTGATTTTCTCGGCTTTTTTGCGTATGCATGCTATGCCCACTTTCATGGGCTAAAGTAAACACCTCTCGAAGATTTCCACTATCTTTGAGCGACTCAGTGCCCCCATTTACAGGAAAGTTCAAAAGAATATACGGATAGGAATCATAACACCCTCCTGAATAGGCTCCAGAGCGTTTATTTTTGTTTTCGTAAACATCGACCCACCTTTCTTCATACAAACCCTTACGAAGGGTTGTTTGGTATTCTTTGCCAAGAGCGCTTACCGAATCGACAACCGTCGCTCTCGCCTCATCGTAACTCATATTGAATCCGTTGTAGTGCACAAGCGGCACGTAGAGATCATAACGACGCAGTTCATCTAACCCTAGCACCTTCTTACGGAGCGTAACGTACTTATGAAGGGCTTGAATATTTTCTTTTACCGTACTGATCAGATTGTGGTACACCTCAGTATCGATTTTGTTATTGTAGAGAGCTGCTTCTAAAGAGTTCTGGAAATTTCTTGTCCGAGCTAAGTAAGCATGGCTAGCTACCTTTCCCTGCAAGAGCTCTGTAAAGGTATTTTCGTGAGCGGCATATTCTGCTAGAAAATTTTCATAAGCGGATTTTCTAAGCTCCCGATCCGACGAATGAAGATACCTTCCATAGGCGCTTTGACTCAGCTCCCTCTCTTGTCCGCTTCGATCAATCGCAGGTGCAAATGCAAGATCGGCGTTGTTAAGAGCGCTGAATGCCATATGTAATGAAGATAAAGGTTGCTGAGCAAGAGCTAAAAGGGACTCTTCTTTTTCTGAAAGGGTATGCTTACGTATCCTTTCCATCGATTGTAGAATTCTTTTGTAATCTTTGAGAGATTCTGATTCCAAAAGCTGGAGAAAAGTTTCTTCATCCAAACTCAATATGGCTGGCCGGATCCAAGAAGTTGCTTGTTGAAACTCCGTATGAAGGTGTTTTACTTTGATGTAGGCTTCTTTGTAGTCGGTGTTTTTCAAGTTTTCATCGTAGCGGTGATGGGCGTAGGCGTACAACTTTTCTATCCACCGCTCTAAAGAAAAAACCTGATCAAAGAGCTGCTTGGCGATCTTAGGATCTTCTAGCTGGTCTTCATACGCCTCTTTTTTTGGCCAATCTTTTTTCTGAGAGCACTCTTGAAGATCTGCGTTCCAGTAGGATAAATCTTCGTAAATGTATTCCATGTTCCAAGTATGTTCTTGGGGAATGTCGTCTCTATCAGGAATCATCAACCAACCTCGCTAAAAATAAACATAAAATAATGAATATGACAATTTTTGCTATTGCTTACAATATTTTTCTAACTCAAAACGATTTCGTCAAGGTACTCCTTTTCGACTTTCTAATACAGGTCGTTGTCCCCAGCAAGTCTTTATATTGTAGAAACGTCCCATACGCCAGCAATCTTTCCCCAATTTCCCATTCTCAAATACATCATTTTCAATAAAAAAATCCTTTCTAACCTAGATAGACAAAGATCCCTAACTCCCATGTTTCTTCCAGTCTTGTCTTGCCTATTTTCCACTTTCAAGGATTTTCCCTAGTGATCTAACGTTGGGAATGACGCTTTGCCCGACCTTCGTGCTAGTCTTGGGGCTAGGCTCTCAAACTACGTTTCTCTCAACACATCATATAAGTTTTTTTATTCTAAGAATCGATCCACTTTCGACCTGGGTCAAAGGATTTTTTGACTTGTTAACCGGTTATTTTTCCTGCTCAAGTTAGTGATTTTGGCAGCTTGCTTTTATCTCAGACAGTTCTATAATGCGCAGGTAATCTAGGCAGAGGCACACTTGTTTAGCAGACTTTTAGGGTAAGTGCTAATCTTTATTGCGCAAAAAGTGCTTTTTCGCTAAGCTGGTCAATATAAAAACGAGATAATGGAGGTCAACAACTATGACGAAACATTCTGAAGCAAAACAAGTTTCTTTGAAGCCTGTGGGTTTCCGCGTGCTTGCAAAGCGTCTAGAGCAAGAAGAGGTTATGAAAGGTGGAATCATTATTCCCGACTCTGCAAAGAAGAAACAAGAAACGCTCGTCGTCATCCGCGTAGGTCAACCTCAGATCGTTGATGGTAAAGAAATTCCTATTCCAGTAAATGAGGGTGATCATATCCTTATGGATAAATATTCTGGACAAGAAGTCACTATCAATGATGAAGAGTTTGTGATCATTAAAGCAGATGAAATCGTAGCTATTGTTGAATAATTTAATCAGGAGAACAAAAACCTATGCCAGCAAAAGATATTAAATTCAGAGAAGATGCCCGGTCAAAAATTGCTAAAGGAGCAAAAAAACTAGCATCTGCCGTCAAAGTCACTTTAGGTCCTAAAGGGCGCAACGTTTTGATCGACAATTCTTTTGGAAACGGTCAAATCACAAAAGATGGTGTCACCGTTGCTAAATCTGTCGAACTAGAAGACAAGCATGAGAATCTAGGCGCGCAAATGATCAAAGAAGTTGCGAGCAAAACAGCCGACAAAGCGGGTGATGGAACCACAACAGCCACAGTCCTTGCAGAGGCGATCTACGCAGAAGGCCTTCGTCAAGTGACTGCCGGCGCCAATCCAATGGAACTAAAAAAAGGGATTGAGCAAGCGGTAAAAACAGTCACAGCGCATCTTAAAAAACTCTCTAAGCCGATCAAAGATTCTAAAGAAATCATTCAAGTGGCTACCATTTCCGCAAATGGAGATGAGACCATTGGAAAAATGATCGCAGAAGCGATGGATCGAGTAGGTAAAGATGGCGTCATCACCGTAGAAGAAGCTAAAACGTTTGAAACTACGTTGAAAGTCGTTCAAGGGATGAACTTTGATCGTGGTTACCTTTCTTCCTACTTTGTGACCAATTCAGAAACGCTCGAAGTGGAATACGACGATGCTTACGTTTTGATCTACGAAGAAAAAATCTCTTCTATGAAAGATTTCCTTCCGATTTTGCAAGCCGTTGCTGAAACAGGAAAGCCTCTTTTGATCATCGCTGAGGATATTGAAGGAGAAGCTCTTGCTACGCTTGTCCTCAACCGACTACGGGCTGGCCTGAAAGTTTGCGCTGTAAAAGCTCCAGGATTTGGTGATCGCAGAAAAGCGACCATGAAGGATATTGCTATCTTAACCGGTGGTGAATTTGTCAGCACTGAGCTAGGTAGATCTCTTGAAAGCGTAGAGCTCAAAGATCTTGGCCGCGTAAGAAAAGCGATCGTCAAAAAAGAAGAAACAACCCTTGTTGACGGAAATGGTGATAAAGAGCAAATCGCAGCTCGAGTCGCTGAGATTAAAGCAGAAAGAGAAAACTCTTCTTCTGACTATGACCGAGAAAAACTCGATGAGCGCCTTGCTAAACTTGCTGGCGGCATCGCTGTAATCGAAGTAGGAGCACCTACCGAGCTAGAGATGAAAGAGAAAAAAGATCGTGTCGATGACGCGCAGCACGCTACAAGAGCTGGCGTTGAAGAAGGCATTCTACCTGGAGGCGGAACCGCACTTGTTCGCTGTATCCCAGAGCTAGAAACTCTTGCGACTACCCTTTCTCATGACCAAAAAGTTGGCGCAGAAATCATCATTCGCTCTTTGAGCATGCCCCTACGTCAAATTTCTGAAAACTCTGGAAAAGAGGGATCCATCATTGTACAAAAAGTTCTCGAAATGAAGAACAATGAGGGATACGATGCCCAAAGTGGTGAATTTCGTGATATGGTCGAAGCAGGGATCATCGATCCTGCTAAAGTGGTCCGTTTAGCGTTAGAATCTGCTGCGTCGATTGCTGCTTTGCTTCTCACAACAGAAGCGATCATCACCGATGTGAAAGAGGAAGAAAAAGCTCCGGCAGTACCGGCAGCTCCCCCTATGGGATACTAATCCTTCCGAAAAAGGCGCTTTTTATAAGCGCCTTTTTTTTTGAAAAATTTCTTTTCTAATAAAAATCCATACAGTTATAAGAAATGTATGAGATTGTTGATCAAGCTACTCCTCTCTTTCATTCTAATTGTTCTCATTGTTTTGGGCATTGCCTGGGTCTTTCGAGCAAAAATTGTTGCGCACTACATTTCAAAATCTCTCAACGACGCTAAAGTAACCGTGCAGCATTTTCATTACGAAGATGCGTCTTTCAAAATAGAAGATTTAGAGATTTTCAATATAGATGATGAAAGAACAACTGCCTTTTCTGCTGAAATGATTGAAATCGACGCTTCTTGGAAAGATCTGACAAAAACGCCTCTCGTGATTGAAGCAATCGAACTGTCCAATTTATCCATTCAAATTGAAGTGAGCTCAAATGGCACAACAAACTGGGATCGTCTACTCAAAGAACAGAATAAAAGCCGAAAGAAAAAACCCTCAAAAGCCTATCTCATTCAAGAGCTCACTTTAAGAAATTTATTTGTGACGGTCACAACCGCAAATGGCAAGGTGACGCAGTACCCGATGATTGATGAACTGGTTTTGTACAATATTTCTAATGAAACAGGCTTCCCCTTGCGCGAAGTGGAAAAAGCGATTTTCCAAATCGTGTTGAGGAAGCTGTTTGAAGATTTTGGTATACGAATCATAGATAATATCCTAAAAGGAATTGTTCCAGATCCGAGTAACCTCCCTTTTTTAGGACGTTAGTTTTCTTTCACAAAGACTTTGAGAATCACCTGCTTTTCCAAAGGTTTATTCATGACAGGTTCGGTGGTCGTTTCTTCAATTTTGCGCACAACCGATTTCCCAGAAATTACCTTACCAAAAATCGTATGGCGACCATTTAACCAAGGAGTAGCAACCGTTGTAATGAAAAACTGACTTCCATTTGTATTTGGTCCACTATTTGCCATCGCTAAAAGATAAGGACGATCAAAAATCAGATCAGAGGAACACTCATCTTGAAACGCTTTGCCCCAAATCGAAGCTCCGCCCCTTCCTGTTCCTGTGGGATCTCCCCCTTGAATCATAAAATTTTTAATGACCCGGTGGAAAATCACCCCTTCGTAATACTTATTTTCAGCTAGCTTCAAAAAATTTTCACAAGCTTTTGGAGCAACATCTGTCAATAATTCGATTTCGATCTCCCCTTGATTTGTTTCAATCACTACGATTGGCGCTTTTTTTGTCTCTTGCATAAACGACCCCATACATATAAATAAAATGATTCCAAATAAACCATGATAAAGAAGTTTCATAATATCTCCTACAGTTTTTTATATTCCATTTACAAAGGAAAGAACCTATCATCAAAAGGTCCTTACTCTGCAAAAAAGTCCTTACAAGTATCTCTTGCTTCCGAAGATAACTCAAGAGATAACTGCAACCTTTCGCGCTATCGGTGTACTTGGGACTGTTTTTAGGGACTAGCAGGCAGCTCTATTGCGTTCAGTTTTGCGCTTCTTTACAAGAAGCGTACTTCAAAGAGATAGAACCACCTTTGACCTTAGTTCCTATCACCTTCTGTTACAAATCACAGGACTCTTTCAGAATTACCGAAGGAGAGCGATCCATTCTAAAGATGTCTTCAAAGGGACATTGATCTCAAACAAGCAGCTTTAGACGAAAAAGGTTCTTTAGAGGCAAACAAACCGAAGTGGGCGATGCATTTCTCCAATTCGCAAAAATTCTTGTTTCGAGTACTTTGTATATATTTTGATGCGCGATGGTAAAAGGGAGCAATGGACACCTCTTTTTTCAAGATTTTTGCTGGTATTGCGCTCCTTTACTTGGGGGCTAGCTGGCTTGTAAAATCGGCCACCACCCTCGCCCTTAGAGCTGGCGTTTCTCCTTTTTTAATCGGGTTAACCATTGTAGGGTATGGGACAAGCCTACCCGAACTCATCACAACCGTGCAAGCCGCGGCAAAAGGCTACCCAGATATTGCAGCTGGCAATATTTTTGGTTCCAATATTTTGAATACTTCATTGATTTTAGGATTGGGCATCATGATCAGGCCCACTTTTTGTAAAAAAAAGGTGCGGTTTTTTGACGCCCCTTTCATGCTCGTTTCTTCTATTTTACTTTTTTTTACTCCCTACCTGCCCGGTTTTCATCGGATATGGGGCTTTTTTTTACTGCTACTACTCGCTTTTTTTACGCTAGCTGCCTACTTATGCAGGAACCTTGATCTGGATGATTCTGAGTTTTCCAGTAACCAAAGCCTACCCTTGGCTGCCTGCCTTCTCCCGATAGGCATCATCCTTCTTTTGTATGGGGCGCATATTTTCCTGACAGGCTCAACGCTCTTAGCAGAAAAGTTTCACCTTTCTGAAACCTTTATTGGACTTACCATAACAGCGCTTGGAACCTCACTACCAGAGCTAGCAACCACCATTGTTGCCGCTTGGAGAAAACAACCTATGCTCCTTGTCGGGGGAATCATCGGATCGAGTATCTATAATACGTTAGGTATTTTGGGCGCTGTAAGCGCTCTATATTCGATTTCTTTGGAAGGGATATCCCCTTTCGACAGTCTATTTATGATCTTTCTTAGCCTTTGGGTTTGCCTTTTATTGTGGATCAGATCTTATTTGGGACGCTTCTTTGGCGCTCTGCTTTGTATCAGTTATTTTCTTTATTTATACATCCTTGTCTTTGCTAGCTAACCTTAGGCATCTAAGGATTGTGCGTGTTGTGCGTGAAGAGGCAGGGCTGCAGGAAACGGCAGGCCAGTTGATGCCTTCTGATCCTCAGATGGCCATGAGCTTGGGTGAATGCCTAAAGTTGACGGCGCTCGATGGACTGGGATTTGCGTCTAGACCCCTTTATTTAGAAGGACAATTCTTTGCAAATAGGCCGGTAAAGAAGCTACTAGATAGCGATTAAGGAAAAATAGAAGAGAAAAGAGCTTTTTTAGGCAGGTTGATCCTCGCTACCAAAGAGTTAAACGCAGAAAAAGTTACTTCTCTTGTAACTCCACGCTCGATAGCCCTTTGTAAAGAGCGTTCTGTGAAAATTATGTTTTGACGAACGGTTTTAGATGTTTGGTCCTAAAGCGTGATGGCGTATACATTCTCCAGGAAGTACAAAGTATAAAACGTACTCAAAATCACTTCTCTATCAATAGAAATAACCTTGAAGACGTTTTTTGCCAGGAAATTTCAATGCGATCGCCCTGTAATTTCAGAAAAACCCCCTTGACAAGGGGAGTAAAAAAAATTAGAATTCAACATAAGGATAGTTATAGGGAGGTAATGATGATTTTACGTTTTATTGTGATGTTGCTAGTAGTCGTAGGTGCGATTAACTGGGGGCTTTGGGGATTTTTTCAATATGATCTAGTAGCATCTCTACTAGGTGGCCAGTCAGCTCCATTAGCAAGATTGGTCTACGCGATTGTGGGAATTGCTGGGATTTGGGCCATTAGCTTTTTTCCTGCCGTTTGTAAATCTTCTTCTTGCTGTTCTGGAGAGTCGAGCTCTTCTCACAATGACAAGAATCATGGAGATTCATGAACAATTACAAGTAGGTAACTTTGCGGATACTTATTTCAGGATCGAGTGGTTTTATAGGGACTTCCCTTTTTGCTCATCTCAAAACCAAAGGGCATGAGGTTATCTCTTTGGTTCGCGATGAAAAAAAAGGGGGAGTCTTTTTCCCTTTCGAAGGGAAGGGAGACGCATCTGCGTTAGAGAAACACTTTGATGCAGTGATCCATTTATGCGGAGAAAACATTGCTAGTGGCAGATGGACAAAAAAGAAAAAACAGCGTCTTGTAGAGAGCAGGATCAACACCACTGAGCAGCTTGTACGCGCCATCAATCAACTCCGCGATCCACCAAAACACCTTTTGGTGGCGTCAGGTCTTAGCTATTTCGGTTCAAGAGGAGACGCTTGGCTAACCGAATCGTCTCTTCCTGGGGAGGGGTTTTTAGCAAACCTTTGTCAAGATTGGGAACAGGCGGCTAAAGGAGCTATTTGCCCTGTATCTTATCTCCGTTTTGGGATGGTTCTAGGGCCCTACGGAAAGAAAAGCGCTCTTGATCAGATGATTCCCTTAGCAAAGAAAGGCTTAAGCGCTGTTTTGGGAACTGGGCGTCAGTACCTTTCTTGGATACACATCGATGACGCTGTCAGGGCGGTTGAATGGATTTTGAAAAAATCGTTAGAGGGTCCTGTCAACATCTGCTCTCAAGTGCCTGCGCAGCAAAAGGATTTTGCCAATCAGTTAGCAAAGTCTTTGCGCAGATGCCGCTTTCTACGCATACCTTCTTCTATTTTATCTCTGATCATTGGAGAAATGGCCCAGGAGCTCTTGCTCGCTAGCACAAGAGCGATGCCTGACAAATTATTGAAAGCAGGTTTTTGCTTCAAGTATCCTGAGCTTGAGCAGGCTTTGAGGGAGATCATCTCTTCTACAAAAACGGCAGCAAGTTAGAGGATCTATGTTAGATTTTTCCGCAGATTCCCCCTGTGTACTCATCTGGACAAGCCCTCGCAAGGCAATACAAAAGATCATCGAAACCCATCCAAACTACCTCAATTTTCCCTTGGCTTTTTTGATCTCTTTAGATCGCCTACTCTTTGAAGCCAGCCAGCAATCTTTAGGCCTGCACTACAATTACTCAGTCATTTTGGGTTTGGCCATTTTGATTGGCATAGGATACGCTTTTGTATGGCTCTACTTTTTTGGTTGGATTTTGCAGCAAATTGGCAAGTGTTTTGGAGGCTCTGCCCCTTTTGCTCACGTAAGAACTGTTCTGGCTTGGGCCGGAGCCCCAGCGTTACTCTCGATTGCAGTCTGGTTTGCTCTTTTGCTTTTTTTCCCAAAGTCGACGTTCATCAAAATGGACAGCGGACCTTCTCTTCTATTTTTGTACTTCATCATGCTTATTCCAAGCGTTTGGAGCCTGGCTATAGGGATTATAGGGCTGCAAGAAGTGCAGCATTTTTCCGTAGGAAAAGCCGTGGGCAATTGGATCATTTTTTTTGCTATCTTTCTCTTATTCCAAAAGATAGGATTTTTTCTATGGGCATATTTCTTGACTTTTATGTGAAGAAAAGACCATAATATTTATAAACCTACTTTTTTCTATGTCTGATTTCACCGAAGATACGCTCCGTTATTTAGAGAAACTTTCTTGCATTCAATGCGACCCTGAAGAGGAAGAGAAAATTGCTCGCAGTTTGAAAAAAATTTTGGATTACGTAGAGCAGCTCGATGAAATCGACACAAAAGATATCCCCACTTTTTGGTCAGACAACCTTTCTTTTACAAGGCAAACGCTACGAGACGATCTCCCAAAAAATCTTCTCGATCACGATACTTATTTAGACAATGTCTCTGAAAAAACCGCTGGCATGATCAGGGTTCCTACCATTCTTGGTCCAAAAGGTGAGGAGCAATGAAGGATTTACACACCTTTTCTGCAAAAAAATTGCGCGATCTTTTTCTGAAAGGGGATCTTTCAGCCGAGACCATCACCAAGCACTTTTTGTCTAGGATACAAACACATAACAAACGGCTTGGCGCTTTTTTAAAAGTCTTTGATGAGAAGTCACAAAAACAAGCGCGCGCTTTGGATAAAAAACGCTCTGCGGGAAAGCCTTTAGGCAAGCTTGCTGGCATTCCCATTGGGATCAAAGATAATACGCACATTCAGGGGGAAATCACGACCTGCGCCTCAAAGTTTTTAGAACATTATCGAGCCCCTTTTAGCGCTAGCGTTGTCCGTTTTATGGAAGAAGAAGATGCTCTATTTTTAGGAAAGCTCAATTTAGATGAGTTTTCTATGGGCTCATCGAACGAAAACTCTGCTTATATGAACGCGCACAATCCTTGGAACACTGCCTGTACCCCAGGAGGTTCTTCTGGAGGGTCGGCAGCAGCGGTTTCAGCAAGACTTGTTCCTATGGCTACAGGGAGTGATACAGGGGGCTCAATCCGCCAACCGGCCGCTTTTTGTGGGATTGTGGGTTTCAAGCCCACCTACGGGCGCGTTTCCCGTTATGGACTTGTCGCTTTCGGATCTTCTCTCGATCAGATAGGCCCTCTAGCTTCCTCTGTAGAAGATGCCGCGCTCATGATGGAAACCATTGGGCGCCCTTGCTCCCACGATCCGACCACCCTCTCTCTACCTGCAGATTCGTATTTAGATGCCAGTATTACCGACTTAAAGGGGAAAGTGATCGGTGTCCCTTGGTCTTTTTTGAACAATTTACAAACAACTTCCCAAAAAAACTTTCAAACCTCTATCGATACCCTCAAAGATTTGGGAGCGAAAATCGAAGAGGTGGACCTTTCTCTCCTACGCTATTCGATTGCTGTGTACTACATCTTAGCGACTGCAGAAGCTTCGACAAACCTGTCTCGCTTTGATGGCATTCGTTATGGAACGCGTTCTGCAAGCGGCAGCTCGTTTGAAGAAATTTATCAAAAATCCCGTAATGAAGGTTTTGGTGACGAAGTCAAAAAGCGGATTTTACTCGGCACATTCGTCCTCTCTGCTGGGCATCAAGATGAGTTTTACAGAAAAGCACAAAAAATGCGGTATCTCATCCAAAAATCGTTCAACGAAGCCTTTGCAAAATGTGACTATGTGGTCATGCCCACATCCCCTGTATCAGCGTTCCCTTTGAATTCTTTTCAAGATCCTTTTGATATGTACTTGCAAGATATCTTGAGTATCCCTGCAAATCTTGCCTGTTTACCCGCTGTTTCTGTACCGGCAGGTTTTGATGAAAAAAACATGCCGCTCAGTTTGCAAATTCTTGGACCACAGTGTCACGACTCTCTTGTTCTACAAGCAGCCCACGCATTTGAGAAGGCGACTCCCTACAAACATAGGATTCCTGAGGCCTTTGCATGAACGATCAATGGGAAGCTATCATTGGGCTAGAAATCCACATTCAGCTCAACACAAAAACCAAACTCTTTTCCCCGGCTCCGAATGCTTTTGGGCAAGAACCGAATCAAAATATTAGCGTTATTTGCACGGGGCAACCAGGATCTTTGCCACTATTGAATCGAGAAGCGGTAAAAAAAGCAGTTCAGTTTGGTCTTGCCGTAGGAGCAAAGATTCAAAAACACAGCTCTTTTGATCGGAAGTCCTACTTTTATCCCGATTCTCCAAGGAATTTTCAAATCACCCAATTTTTCCATCCTATCTTGCTAGGTGGTAGCGTCACGATTCAGCTAGAAAGTGAAGGCAAGGCTTTTGAAAAAGTGATCGACATCCAAAGCGCGCATTTAGAAGATGATGCTGGAAATTTGCGCCACTTTTCTGCATTTAGCGGAGTCGATGACAATCGAGCGGGAGCTCCTCTTTTGGAAATTGTCTCAGAGCCTTGCCTCAGATCTGGTCAGGAAGCTGCTCTCTACGCCCAAGCCATTCGGTCCGTTTTTCAGTATTTAGAAGCCTCGGAAGGGAATCTGGACCAAGGCCAGATGCGCATGGACGCCAATATTTCTGTTCGGAGAAAAGGAGAAAGCTCTCTCCGGAATAAAGTAGAAATCAAAAATATGAACTCCTTTCATTTTTTAGAAATGGCGATTGAAGAGGAAACGACCCGGCAAATTGCCCTCTACGAAAAGGATCCTAACGCCATTATCCCCTCTTCGACCTGCCGGTTTGATCCAGCAACAAAAACAATCGCTGTTATGCGGGTAAAAGAGTCAACAGGCGATTACAGGTACATGCCAGAGCCAGATATTCCTCCTGTTGTGATTGAAGACCTGTTCATTGAAGAGTTGCAACAATCTCTTCCAGAATTAGCGCCAGCGCGGAAAAAGCGGTATATCGAAACGATGAACCTTTCCCCAAGCAGCGCCTCTCTCCTTACGTTAGATAAAAAGCTTTCCGACTATTTCGAGCAAGCGCTTGCTTCGTGTAAATCTCCAAAAATGTTAGCGAACTGGATCACAGTAGAATTTGCAGGCAAACTAAAACCCTTGGGAAAAACGCTTTTGCATACAAATATCCCCCCCGCCTCTTTAGGACAGCTGGTCCATTTGATTGAAACGGGAAAAATTACAGCGCGCATGGGCAAAGATATTGGAGATGAGATGATCGAATATCCTAGGAAAACGCCGAAGGAAATCGTGGAGAACAACCCCAATTATGCGCCCATCGATGATCCAAAGGCTCTTTCTCCTTTAATCGATGCTATTCTCGAAGCAAACCCCCAATCGATCACCGATTTCAAACAAGGCCGCAAAAAAGCCTTTGCTTTTTTGGTAGGGCAAGTGATGAAAACAACCAAGGGAAAAGCGGACCCGAGTCTTGTGAGTCGCCTTATTGAGAAAAAACTTGACGCCAACCCTTAATCTTCACTAAAACCAGGTTGAGGAGGGCGTTTCTTGAATCACCTGGCTTTGAAGAATTGTTAGTCTATTCTCATAAAGACGGAAGTAGGCGCTTACGGGTGATGGCTGTAAGCCTTTTCCTATCTACAATCTTGTCTGCTTGCGCCCAAACGCAAGCTGTTCTAGATCCTTATGCTTTGGCCCCCTGCCTCCCTAACGCTCTTTATGATCAAGAAACTGGGGGAAGCTCGCTCATTTCCTCGAGCTATTTTCATACCTATTTGCCAAAAAACTACGATCAAGAGGAGCTCTCTTTAGCTGAGCTGATCGATATTGCTCTCTACAACAACCCGAACACCAAAATCTCATGGGCAGAAGCAAGGCAAAAAGCGGCTGTTTACGCGCAATCAAGTAGCGCGTATTTCCCTAAAATCGATGCAAACGCCATCTATCAAAGAGAGCGGGAAACATTTTCCCTATCGGAGAGTTTTACCATCCCCTACCTGCTAACAACAGCAGGACCAGAAATCAACCTTAGCTATACCCTGCTCGATTTTGGGAAAAGAAAGGCCTCCTCAGAATCGGCGTTGCAAGGCTTGATTTTTGCCGACTTATCCCACAACCGCACTTTACAACAATCGATCAAAGTAGTGATGGATGATTATTACAACTATCTTTTTGAAAAAGAGCGCCTTGTTGCTTCAGAAGCCGATCTAATGAACGCCCAAGAAACGCTCAAAGCAGCGCAGGACAAAGGAGCATTAGGGATTGTCGCAAGAGGAGATATTGCTCAAGCAAAAACGGCGTTCATTCAGGCAAAAATTGCTGTGATTCGTCAAAAACGGGCTGCATCTATGAGTTTTTCTCAGCTAGCCAAAAATTTAGGCCTTCCAGCTAGCATCTGTTTTCAAGTGGAGCCTCTTCCTGAAAAAGTGACCACCTCCGAAGTGATCGATGATGTCGAAGATTTGGTCGAGCGAGCACAAAACTGGCGCCCAGACTTGCAAGCAGCGCTTGTCGATTTGGCGCAAAAACGGGCCGATCTTTCTGGGGCCGAGGCCAATTACGCCCCAACCGTTTCTGCCAATTTTGATTTGGGAAAATATTGGTATGATCACCGGCAGGATGAAGATTACCATTGGACCTTCTTATTCAAACTCGACTTCCCCCTATTTGAAGGGTTTTTGCGCAGAAATATCGTACGAGAAAAAAAAGCGGCTGTAGAAAAAAGCGCGGCGCAGCTTTTAGGCAAAGAGCTCTCAGTGATTGGGGAAGTACAAGATGCGTACACAGATTTTTTGTCAGCAAAAGAGTCGCTCCACTTTTCTGAGGAGTACCTGCTCGAAGCAGATATTCAGTTCGCCATTGCTTTAGAAAGCTACAGAACAGGAACAAATACGATTTTAGATCTGCTGTCTGCCCAAAGCGCGGTCGCTGACGCAAAAGCGAAATTGGCTGAGGCAAAAAAAAACTGGTACCAGGCCCTCGCGCTTGTGGCTTATAGCACTGGCGTTTTAGGTATGCCGACTTGAGAAACCCTGATGGAGCACTTATGCAAAGATTGTTGATTCTCTTCTGTTTTCTTCTTGGCGCTTGCACAAAACCTGCTCCGATCAAACAATCCCCTTCCTATCCTGTCCGGGCAGAAAAAGTTCTGAAAAAAGATGTCCCTATCTACTTGGAGACTATTGGGAATGTGGAGCCTACCATCCATGTGAATATTACCTCAAGGGTGCAGGGAGAAATTACAGGAGTCTACTTTGAGGAGGGGCAAGAGGTGGACCAGGGAGACCTGCTCTTCACCATCGATCCTAGAACTTTTGAAGCTTCGCTACGAAAAGCAGAAGGAGAGGCGCAAGAATACGCCGCTAAGCTTGATATCGCCCGGGAAAAAGTCCTCCGATTTTCCCCTCTTGCCGAAGAGGACTATTACGCAAAAATCCAATTTGATGAGCTCAAAAGTAACCTGCATGCTTTGGAGGGTTCCTATTTACAAGCAAAAGCGTCGGTCGATTCTGCAAAAGTCGAACTAGGCTACTGCTGGATCTACTCCCCTTTGAAGGGGAGAACGGGGATCTTGCAAGTCGATCAAGGAAATATCCTCCCAGGAACAGAAAAAGAGACGCTTGTCAGCGTGAATCAAATCCGCCCCACTTACGTCACCTTTTTCTTCCCAGAAAAATATCTTTCTGAAATCCAACGTTTTAAAAAGAGCTCTTCGTGCCTACAAACCGTGGTGAGCCGGGATGGATTTCGCCAGGATTTCTTGTATGGAAAGCTCGAAATGCTTGATAACACTATTGATACAGACACAGGAACGATCACCTTAAAAGCGATTTTTCCCAACGAACAAGAGGCGTTATGGCCTGGGCAATACGTACAAGTGCGCCTCATTTTATACGTAGAAAAAGAAGCTTTGTTACTCCCCTACTCTGCCATTCATTACGATAGTCAAGGAGCCTTTGCTTTCATGATTTCCCACGAAGAGACCATTAGCAAGCGGTATTTGCACCTAGGGAAACGTATTGGGGATGAGGTGATCGTGGAGAAAGGGGCACAAGACGGTGAGCTGGCTGTCACTTTAGGAGGACAAAATCTTTTTACAGGAGCTAAGGTCTCTATGGAAAAGGGGGATCGCTCTTGAACCTATCGAAACCCTTTGTTGAGCGGCCCGTGATGACCAGTCTCGTCATGATCGCAGCCGCAATTTTTGGTCTTTTTGCTTACAGATTTCTTCCCGTATCGGATTTACCCGACGTAGAGTTTCCCACCATCACTGTGAGCGTATCTTACCCGGGAGCGAGCCCAGAAACAATCGCCGCTACTTGCGCAGTTCCACTAGAAAGAGAATTTTTAACCATCGATGGTTTGGAGATGCTCTTTTCCAATAACATCACCGGGACATCGACCCTAGTCCTACAATTCTCCTTGAGTAAATCGATGGACACAGCCTCTTTAGATGTGCAAGCAGCAATCAATCGAGCTCTTCCAAAACTGCCTTCAGATCTTCCCTACAATCCCACTTACAAAAAAATCAACCCGGCGCAAACACCGATCTTATACATTGCTGTGACTTCAGAAGCCATGGATCAGCAAGAACTCTATGATTACGGCAACACCTATATTGGGCAGCGTTTGAGTACGATCGAAGGGGTATCACAAGTGGTCACCTTTGGATCGCCTTACGCTGCAAGAATTCAAATTGACCCCGGGAAAATCGCTCATAGAGGCATTGCGATGGAAGATATTGTCTCTGCGATTGCTGATGGGAATGTTGACCTGCCAACAGGCGTTCTTTATGGAGAAAAACGGGAAACGACCATTGACGTCTTTGGCCAGCTTCAAGAGGCAAGCGAGTACAATTCTTTAGCGATCAAATCTTCTAAGCAAAAACTGACCAAAATTCATGATGTGGGCCGCGCCCTAAGAAGCTTTCAAGATGATAAAGTGCGTGAAATCTTTCGGCAAAAAGGGGTAACGATTCCGTGCATTGTCCTGGCCATTCAAACCCTTCCAGGAGCCAACGCTGTTGCTGTCAATGATCACATTTTTTCTCTCTTACCCGGCTTACAAAAAGAGCTGCCTGCTTCTCTTCGCTACCACACGATCTACAGTAAAAAAGAGGTGATCATCGACTCGGTCGATGATGTGAAGCTCACTCTATTCATTGCGCTCATCCTCGTGATTTTGATTATCTACGCCTTCTTTGGTAAGTGGCTCAATACCCTAATTCCCGCTTTTGCGATCCCTATGTCTCTTCTAGCCACCTTTTGCGCTCTTTATCTTGCCGGTTTTAGTATCGACATTCTCTCGTTACTGGCGTTAACCCTCTCGATCGGCTTTTTGGTCGATGATGCCATTGTAGTTTTGGAAAATACAATACGACGTATGCATATGGGCCATTCTCCAAGAGAAGCGACGATCAAAGGAGCTGAAGAGATCAGCGTAACGATCATTTCGATGACCCTTTGTCTCATCAGTGTATTTTTACCCCTCTTCTTCATGGGGAGTATTTTGGGGCGCCTATTTCGTGAATTTGCCTTCACGATTGTCACAGCGGTCTTTTTTTCTGGGGTCGTTTCGTTGACACTCACCCCTCTTCTTTGTAGCCGCTACATCTCTTCTAGTCGGACAAAAAAACAAAATCCTTTAGAAAAAATCTCCTATTCTTGGCAAAACGCCCTATTACGCCGTTATGAAAAAGCTCTTGTTTGGGCGTTAAAAAAACGGATATGGATCCTAGGGTTAGGAGTCCTATCTTTAGTTGGCTCTTTTCTCCTTTTCAAAAAATTGGACACAGATTTTCTCCCTTCTCAAGATGAAGGTTTCATTCAAGCGTTCACCCAGTCACAAGATGGCACCTCGCCTTTCTTGCAAAAAAAACTCCAAGATCAGGTCGTTGACCTTTGTATTGACAATCCAGGTGTAGATACGATTATCTCGGTCACATCGATTCAAGGGATGATCAACGATAATCAAGGTCTCTTTTTCCTAAAACTCCGCCCCATTTCTGAAAGAGCTTCTGTATTTGCTTTGATCAAAGCACTCACAAAAAAAGTTGCGCAAATCCCTGGCATTAGCACCTACCTATCCCCTCTTCCTCTAATCAATCTTACTCTAGGAACAACTACAAAAGCCCTCTACCAATTTTCTCTTTCTGGTTTGGACACAAAAGATTTGTACCCTTCGGCAGAAACATTTGTAAAAAAAATGCGTCAGCGCTCCGACCTGTTTACCGATGTTTCCTCCGATTTGCAAATTGGCCAACCTCAAGTAGAGCTCTCCATCGATAGAGAGCGCGCTTCTCAGTTAGGACTCGATGCAAAAAATATTGAAACCCTATTGAAAAATGCCTATTCCGATAACAAAGTGTCTACAATCAACACCACAATCAATCAATACGACGTCATTGTAGAAACGTTGCCCGAATTTTATAGAAACGAAGAAGCCTTTTCTTTTTTGTTTTTGCGCAATGGAGAAGGGAACCTTGTCCCTCTAAAAGAAGTGGTTTCCATGAAAAAAAAGGCGGGGCCTTTATCCATCATCAGGATCAATAGCCTACCTGCTGTGACGATCTCCTTCAATGTCGCTCCGGGTAAAACCTTAGGTAGCGCTCTTAAGGCTCTTGAGCTGTTTACAAAAGACCTACCTAGGTCGGTTACAGGCCAGCCGCAAGGCTCTACAGCTGCTTTTGCAGGAATGGCCCGATCTTTTTCGCTTCTTTTCTTGCTAACGGTCTTTGTGATCTACATCATTTTAGGCATTTTATATGAAAGCTTTATCCATCCTATTACAGTCATGAGCGCCCTGCCTCCAGCCGCATTTGGAGGGCTCTTTTCTTTGTACATTATGGGAGAGTCTCTTTCTATTTTTTCTTTTGTAGGGCTCATTATGCTGATCGGCATCGTCATGAAAAATGGGATCATGATGATCGATTTTGCTGTAGTCAATCTAGCCAAAGGGGAACCAAAAACAAAAGCGATTTATGATGCCTGCATTGTCCGTTTTCGGCCGATCATCATGACAACGATGGCTGCTCTTATGGGCGCTTTACCCATTGCCCTTGGCATTGGGGGGCCAAGTGCTAGCACAAGAGCTCCCCTTGGGGTGGCCGTTGTCGGAGGGCTTATTTTTTCGCAAATACTGACACTATTTCTAACACCTGTCCTCTTTGACTATCTCGAAACTCTTCGGGAATATTTCCAAAAAACTACTCGCAAAAAAAAGCCCAGAAAGTCCCCCAAAAAGGATCAGGGTCTTGGATGAAACGCGAAAAATGCTTTTTTGATATGCTGATCAGATACATGAAGATATCCCTTGGTTGTTTCAATATCTTCATGACCAAGAAGCTCTTGGATCACCCGCAAATCGGCTCCATTTTCAAGAAGATGACTTGCAAAACAGTGCCTAAGGGTGTGGGGAGAAATCTTTCCTGGCAAACCAATTTTTTTTGCGTAGAATCGGAGTCTACGATAAATCGTAAAACGATCGACCGGCAAACCATTTTTTGTCAAAAATAGCGCCGGATGATCGTCGCTGCGAAAATGCAAATACCGGTCAATGGAAGTAAGGGCGTCCTTATGAATCGGTACCGTGCGTTCTTTTTTCCCCTTGCCTCTGACTTGAATGCCTTCTTCATCTACATCATGAATCGTTAGAGAAACGCACTCAAACACCCGAATGCCTGAGGCGTACATGAGCTCAAAAATCGCTTGATCGCGGGCGCCAATTCTTGTAGAAATGTCGGGAGCTCTTAAAAGCTGCAAGATTTCTTCAAATGATAAAATATCGGGAAGGGTTTTTTCGACCGTAGAAGAAAAGATTTGTTGCCCTATCGCAGTTTTGGTGATGTTTTCATCATACAAAAATTGCATGAATGATTTGATGGCGCTCACTTTCCGAAAAAAGCTCGCAATTTTGTAACGGTGTTGGATGGAAGAAAAGTAGCGTATCAGATCCTCCTCTTCAATCAAGCTCCAAGGCTTTTGAAAAAAGGTTGAAAGCTGCTCCACATCGCTAAGATAAGCAGAAACCGTATGGACTGAAAGCCCCTTTTCAGCCTGCAAAGCGCTTCTAAACATCTGTAAAAGATCCATACCTCTTTTTTACAGGATTTTTCAGAAAAAGGCAGCAACTCTCGAGGAATTTTCCTGCAAACTACCTCTAAGTAAGTCATTACCCTCTAGCATCGTGGAAAGATGGATCAGAAAAAACTGGAAGGCTCGTAGGATGAAATAGCTACCTATCCTATCTTGATTATAAGAGAGCCTTAACCATTACTCGCTTGTCAAAACTTGACTGCAGATTGTTTGCGCGTTTTCTAACCGATCTTCGTAGGTTGGATCAGGGATGTTGTTCGGAGAAAGGGGTTGATGCATCAACTTTTTTGCATAAAAGACAATGCTTTTGTAGTCACCGTGAGGATGGTCTTTTAGGTACTGTTTCAGTTCCCTATTTTTCGCACCTGCTTCTGCGTATTTTTCAGGGTCACTCCAGGTAATCGAGATTTTTTGTTTCACAAGGTTTAGGTAAGGAAAATAGGTATTTTCTTGGCTACCTTCTAACACCAAAGAGCTGATTTCTTTTTTCTCGTCAGAAACTTGGCTCTCTTCTGACAGGCGTATCAAAGAAACAGGATAACGGGACCTGTAAAGGATAGATCCTACTACAGGGATGGCTTCAAGTAGACCGATCCCTATATTACCGAGACCGTGAGACACATGAATCCATGCGTGTTTTGTTAAGGAAGAATCTCTGCGCGTAAATAAGCGAGCAATGATGCCTAAACTCATGCCGACTAAGGATTGGACTACGCCGAATACCACCTTGAGACTTCCAGATAGAGTACCTAAGACAGGGTAGGCAGAAAGGTAACTAAGGGTTCTTTCTGTTTGATAAATAGATTGATAGATATTTTGCATTTTTTAAATTACCATTGGTTTCATTACTTAAAATGATAACAAAATATTTCATTTTTTTAAATTTTTATTATTATATTAATGTTTTTTATATTTTGTACCACGAGAAAAAAAACAAGTTATTGAATTTTAAAAGGTTAGAACAAATATCAAAAACTGCCCTGATGGCTATGGTGCGTGGATATCAAGATCTTCGGATGCAAATGGGACGGTTCCTCCCCTTCGCCTCACTACCTGTCAAAAAAATCGCCCTAGAAACCCACATATCTCCCTAAAGTCTTAGGAAAGGCAGTCTTTTGCAACTTTCTCATTTTCAACGGGTTGATTATTTTTTTAGTTGGGGTTGCTTCGAGCTCTTGATCGACGAGTTTTTCTTAATGCACAAATACTTTGGGACCAGGCAAAAATACCAATGGCTTGGTGGTGGATTTCCCTACACAATACTTCTTCATCTTGCTTTATGGTGTTTATGCACAAAAGAAACGTATATTCTTCTTCAGAGAAAGCTTCCTTTAAAAAGATATATCCATCTTTTTTTATGAAAGTAGGCCAAAAAAACTCAAGAAAATCGAACAACATTTTGGGCTCAATGAACTTGTCTTGAATAAGCCAAAATAAAAGAGTATATATAGAAGACTTGTTATTGCTCATTTTAACTCTTACTGATCCTTTAGGGATTTCATCAGACGTTGGTCTTCTTGCTTCGGGCTTAACTGGCCTGGGCCTATTAGGTGTAATAGACAAGACATAATCGTACGGTTATGTCTTGTCTATTACATTTTAGCTCTTTTTCTACTCACTGCCTTTTTCCGTCAACCTATGTTTCGAATTTCTCAATTTTAGCATGATATAATTCTGCTAACTTTTCCATTAATAGTTTGTTTTCTGAATATATTTCGAAATAAGAAGTATCAAATACTCTTATTTCTATCAAAACACCATCAAGATCTAAAGAGCGAAATGGTTCGTCTTCGTTTCCTACACACAAATCCAATTCACTCAGGTTAGTTTGATTTTTCTTTATAATTGCTACGAAAATTCCAGACAAAAATTGATCTATATTTTCGCATAAATCTATTAAAGATGGATCACCACCTAATTTTTTTAATTGGAATGATTCTATTCCTAACTTCTGGGGTATGGGAGAAATAGCATCAATATCTGCACAAAACCAACTATGCGGTTAATTAAATCAGACAGGTTTTTGATAATAGACAGTAGTTGAGATCCAAGGCAAACTGCTTGCCCGTTGGAAAAGACTTTCGCATCTAGTCGAATTAAATATTTTGGCTCAAACATCATTGCATCTCTCTTTAAGATAAGGGTTCAGCTTCAGGGGATCTTTGAGGAGTCCCTCCAGTTGGGTTTGGTTTCCACTTATGCTCGTGTGGATTCGGATGATTCTTTGGACGACCATGATCAGTAAAATCAATATCCTTCACCGGTTTTCCTTGCGCATCAAACTCTCTTGCTTGTGGATATTTTCCCTTGGTGCCATCTTTTGTACCTAATTGGGTATGAGCACCGTCTGCCTCCGGAACAGGCTCTTTAGTTCGGGATCACGAGGCAATGGACGATCAGGAACATAGATGTCCGTATTTTTCCATGAAATATCAGAAAATTTAATATCCTGGGCATGATAAGTTGTCGTGGCAAGGCCGGCTCCGATTAAAGCTGCTCCAGTGCTTGTTGTTAAGCCTATCCCTATCGTAAACCCACCAACTGTTGCTACTTCTAGAGAAAAACCACCTACCATAATAGCTGAACCTAGGTGTTTGGTCCCAGAGTGTGGTTGTGTGAATTGTGGCCATTTTTGATCGAAATTAACAGGTTATTCCCTAGGCGCCAAGCATTTCTGTTGAAATCGCTCCGGCAGATATTTTGATAAAAAATATGTACTTTTTGCAAATCTCTCAAAGCGCTCGATAGTGATCAAAATGCATATTTTTGCCAGTTTTTAAAAAAAAAGTATATCTCAATATCTCTCTCAAACCATCGAAAAATACGTAATCATAAAATATTTATCGATAGCTTACCTAGGTAATATCGATCATAGCGCTATTTTCTTCAGGCATGTTTTCTACAAAAAGAATGTCTATTATAGGTTCCTTTTCTCGAAAACAAGCAAAGATTTTCGGAATCACTCCGCTGTCTACAATTAGCCATAAAAGTCCTGAGAGAATGTTGATAAAACCAGTTATGCGGGCCGATTCTTTTCCTTCACTAGCAATAACAATGGAAGCTAAGCTGACCAAAGCGGCGAGTATCAGAGCGATATGCACCGTAACTGTTTGCCTATGATCTTGAAAAATCGCTTGCTCAATACTTGCTGCCTTTTCTCTAGAAACCTCATCTCCTTGCTGCAAACCCTCAATCAGAGGAAATATGGGTTCTTCTTGATATCTCGCAAGCAAGGTGGGGGAGAGCGTTCTATGCGTTGTTGCTCCAATCTCTTCAGTAAATGTTCCGTATCTAGACAAACTTTCTCTAGACGTAAACGCTTTTTCTTCGTCTACAAAGCTCGTTTCTTGAAGCTCCTTCCTTAAGAAGAAGAGAACGTGCATCAATCGGCGGATTTCTCCTGCCTCTTCATCGAGATAGTACCGATCTCGAAAAAGTGAGAATTCTTGCGCAAAGTACCTGGCTGCTTGGGTGAGCGCGCAAGTACTCGATGCGAAAAAGAGTCCTTTTGTAATATTTCCCAAAATGCGCTCAGCTCTAGAAGCCTGGGTCATATTCGCAAAGGTGCCTCCAACAGAGGTGATCCCTGCTAATCCAAGAGAAAAACCCACAACCACCTTAATGCGAGCCAAAAGATCTTTATTTTTTGTAAGAGAGCGCTCATTCCCAATGGCTTCTAAAAACCAGTACGCGCCTAAATACGAGGTCCATGCTCCCCCGAAAATACTGATCGCTTGGAGAGAGCGCTTTTCTTTCGAAAAGAGTTGGATCGCACCTAAACAGATGGGCGCAATGTTTTTACAAACTAAACAGACCGAAGCAATTTGATCCTTGAGCCGGTTTGGAGTATTCCCCGTTTCTGCTAAGGAACGGTCTTGTTCTTGGAGCTGGGCTTGCTGTATAGCGCTCACCATGATTACCTCCCTTTATGCGAAGTGTTTTTTATCACCATGCAAGTGAAACACTTACATTGAACATGTTGAAAAAAAATTCATTTTTTCAAGTGAATTTTAACGAAAGCGCACGTTGTCTTTTGAAAAGATGTGATCCCATGGAAACTTACAGGCTAAGCCATCTCAAGGACGACAGGAAAAGAGTGGCTTGCATCAACGGATGGTTCTCTATTTTCTTCCAAGATCTCCATCTCTTTTTGCGCAAAATAACGGACCTGTTTTTTGATAAGCGCGTCCACCTTATCTTGAAAAACTAGCGTTCCCTCCTCCTTGTCCATCAAGATACAGACCTCCTTATCATTAAGACGTCTTGCCTCTTCTTCGATGGATCTTGAAAGACGATCTGCAACAAATACGCGGATTTCTTGTTTGATTAGATCGGGCATCTTCTCTTCTTCAATCACTTCATTGGTCCTACTTTCAACGATTCGTCGAAATTTTTCTTGGATAAAGCTTTGGAGTTTATCTTCTTGGATCAGCATTGGGTGTTTCGGATGCCCCCTTTCCCAGAGATAACCCACCACACTATCTGCGCTTCTTGTATAGATAATCAAAACAATCACGCCTGTAATAACAGCCATAACAGTAGGAGTGATCCCTAGAGAAACGTAGGGCAATACTGCGCACATTAAGATACCCAAAATAGCGATCGATATCACACCCCGATTAAGAAATTGCTGTTTATAGTTCTCTTTTCGGATAATGTGATCCATTTCTAAAGCTTCTAAAGTAGCGTCGTGCTGATTTGCCTCTAAGTTTTGCAATAACCGTTGAATACGACCATCTTTTGATAAAGTTTCGGCTAAGTAGTAAGGAATCCTTCGAGATAAATAGTCAGATTTTCGCGCTTGCAACTCCTTGATTTTGTCTTGCAGGAGAACATCTAATTTTTCACACCATTTTTTGGCGCTATTAGGAGAAACTGCGCTCTTAGAAATATCGGCTTCTAAAGCGATCTTACCCAGCGTTTCCTCGGGATCATGCATTAAAAGCTCTAAGAGCTCTTTTCTGATTTCGGCGTGACTCCTCGGTAACACGTATTCAATCGCTTCTCGGGTATTTTGGACAGCCCCAAGAATTTTTTGCAGCTGGCTTATGCGGCTTTGCGCTTTTTCTTTTTCCTGAACAGTCTGCGCGTTTTCTTGTTGCTCTTTTAATGACCGAACAAGCTCTTCCACCTTTGCTTTCCAAAAGTCGATGTTACAGAGCAAAGTGTTTCCTCGAACCCCTGTGGGCTTGAAATTCTTAAAACGATCGCTCCACCATGTATGCAACGCAGGAAACTGCTCTTCTGAACACAGGTGATCTGAAGCCTGCTCGAGATAAACGTGCTCTTGATCTTGAACCATCTCCATCCCTTTGGATATTTTTTTCGCATAGTTGATCGCATTTTCTATTGCAAGAACCCCTTTTTCCCGTTTATCTGTTTCAGATAGATCGATCAATGAGGCTAATTTCCCTAGAGATTCTTTGAGATGAAAAGTGGGATTGTTTAAGAAGAGATCACGATTTTTGAGGAATCGAGCGTTTCTTGTTCCTACGTAGAAATGATGAAATTCTTGGGATTGTTGTAGTCCAATACATCCAAAAATCAGCGTACAAACCGAAGTAATCAAATTCAAAGGGCCCGTAAAGTTTCGAAGTATAGCAACCTTTTCTGAACACCCGAAAACATAGGATTCTACGACGATTGTGTTCATTGAAGCGCTAGCTGTCTTAATCACGCTGCGCACAAGAGAGTATTTAGCTAAACGCTTTCCTTCATCATCTCCGACCTCATCAGCGCGCAAAATTCTAGTCACCGATGCATTCAAACCCCAGAGCCCCGTTCCTATACTGATGCAGGCTCCAGAAACAATCGCTTTTAAAAATACCTTTTCGACAAGAGGCAACTCTTCAGCATCGAATGAAAGCGCTTCGTAACCTTCCTGAATGACGCTTGGTATTGAATGAATGTCTAAATACATAGCCTCTTCCTTAGTTTATAATAAAATTATAAATATAATTACAATTAAAATCAAAATATTTATTTAAATATAAATAAAAAACATGAATATTTAAATAAACTTAATTAAAAAACGAAAAAATTTTTTGAATAATTTTAAACTGTTAAATAACAATTACTTAGATCAATTTTAGATGATTGTTCATTCTAAAACAGCCCGAAAAAATCTTAAGTCGCTTAGGATGAAGGAAATAAAAAAACTTAGTGAACCGTTGTATCCTTACAAAAATCTATCCTTGATCTAAAGAACATTCCCATTTTTAGAAGCGCTGTAGAAAGCCGCGTCAGCTTGAGAGGAGCTACCTATCTGAAGAATCTATGCATAATGAAAATAGGCTGCCTCAAGCAGCCTAAATGTATTTTGAAGGAGACTAGAGAAGGGCTAATAGCACTTGAAGCAAGATAACATATGCTATTTCTTTAGCGCATTTCTAACTGGCTAGGAAGACTCTGCGATAATGGCGTTGCCCCTTCTTTCTTAGGATCATAACAATCCCAAAAGATCCCAGTAATTTTATGCGCTATCGAAGCATCAATAATCGTCCAAACGGCGCCTAAAGCAGCTCCAACCATCAAAGGAACAATGCTCCCTGCAAGAAACGTCCCTGTGATGAAAGAAGCAATCCCGATGAAAGCCACCAAAATCAATAAAAAATGCAAAACGACTTTTTGTAGATTCCTTTTACGCACTAAACGATCGAGGTTAGAGGCTCTCGTCAAAATCTCCTGAGCATCACTCACCTCTTTCCCTTCTACAATTTCTTGTAAAGAAGAAACGAGACTATCTAAAGGCGTCGTCATCTGCTTTGCAAAATAGTTGCGCACATTCTCAGGTGATTTGACGACTTTACTCAAGTCTTGAGTTTCCTTGATTTTCTCAATCATGTGCTCAACGCAGTTTCCTGAGCACAATTTTTCTACAATGGGAGGAGAGACTCGTCTTGCAAGCTGAGCGCGCTTTTGTGCGAAAAAAATATCGCGCAATTTTTGTTCTTTTAAAGCCTCTAACAGAAGAAGGGCTTCTGAGCCGCTGAGAGTTCTAAGTTTGTTGCGCAAATCCGTATCTTTATCTATTTGATCGACAAACGCTCTCATTTCTTTACTTACAGCGTAGCGCTCGGGAGTGAGATGCTCTTTGTAATAAGAAGATGTCGGGCTAAAATATTTTCCGCGCTCTTCAGAAGAAAACAAGAGCGTTTCTTGTAAATAGGTCATTGAACGTAAGAGCTCTTTTGCGCTCGGCTCTTTTGCAAAAGCTTTTTCTGCTCTAAGGCTTAAATACCCACTTCGAAATTCCAGCATTTTATGCAAACCAAGAATCCCTTCTACCAAGACCAAAAGCGCCGCCACTAAATAACAAGGGCCGGCTATTTGTCCAAGCAAACTTCCAATTTTTGCTTTGGCAAACACGCTCGCAATACTTAACGCTCCTCCAGAGCCTAAAACAACGCCACCACCAATTTTCATAGCAGAGAAAAAACGGCTTTCCTGATCGTCAATGTTTGTTGCTGTAGCGTATTCTGGGATACCCTTACTTACTAGCATACAACCAGTCATCACATTGCCAGTACTTCCACAGACAGTCAAACGTTCGATCGCTTTCAAGGATTTGGCTTGGCCGATGATTCCCCAAGAGCGTTTACTCATAATGGCCAGAGAACGTTTAGTGGCTAAACTCAGATCTCCCATCAAAGGCCCAACTAAAGGTAAATACGAGGTTGCAATGGAGCTGACAGTTTCTGTTGAAGGAGCGGTTCGAGTAAGACAGGGTGACTCTTTAGATTTTTCTAATGTAATGAAGGATGGGCCCCCTCCTAAACTGGTAGATAGCGCTACCTTAGAAGGAGACTTTTGAATTTTGTCCATAATTAACAGATCTCCCTTTTTTGCAATTGAATTATAAATAAATTTATATTTTAATTCAAATTATTTATAAATAAACGTTGTTTTTATTAAGGTTAAATCTTTTTAATTAACTTCTTAGATAGTTCTTCGTAGGCCGCAGAATTCCCCAAAAAACTTGCGACTCACGCTTGAATAGTATGGGTTTTTGAGATCAGTACAACCCTTGTGAAATACTGGTAAGTACGTAGTAAATCCCGAAAATTGTAGTGGGAAGCGCTGGGATCATAGGTTTCTCGATCTCTTTTCGCTAGCTCGACTTGCAAGTCTTTAGGATTCAAATATTTGGTAAAAATCCCTCTAGTACATGCAGCAGGAATTGTAATATTTTCTAATTTACGCCCGTCCCAAACGTGTCCTGGAGCGATAAACCGACCACCACTATTTGGGGTATCTAGTAGGTCAAGACAAATCCCTGTATTGGGAATAGCGACCTCCTTAGCAATCAACGTCTGAATGATGGCTAAAGCGACTTGCTGAATTTTTTCTTCTTTCCAAGCTAGATACTTTGGAGGAACATTTTTCCCAAAATCTTCGCTAAGTTCATGAAACGCTGCTGAATACGTGATTCCTTGATGTTCTACTTGAATTGTATAACACATAAAGATTCCCTTTTTTCTAGTATTATAACAAATAATTTATTATTTTTCAAATAAAATTTAATCTATTGCTAATTTAAAAGAATTTTTCTATAAAGAAAAAAGAAACTATAGCGTGAGGCAATGAGCCCTTTAGAAAAATTTCGTGCCATTTTGCTATTTGGCCCGCCAGGTTCAGGAAAGGGTTCTGTGGGTAAAGTGCTGTCTTTCTTGCAGATAGGGATGCATATCTCTTCAGGCGATCTATTTCGATCACTACCTCCACAATCAAAAATGGGAAAATTATTTCGAGAAAAAGAGGAGCTTGGACTCCTTGTACCTGACGAAATCTCCATCACGATTTTTGAGCAGCACCTAGAAAGGCTTGCGAGGAAACACCGATTACAAAAAAAGGAAGATCTTCTGATTTTGGATGGGATTCCCCGAACAGAAAAGCAGGTAGACCTTTTACAAAAGAACATCGAAGTAAAAAACATTTTTTACCTGCATGTACAAAATACAGATACGCTCGTAAAAAGGATCGGGAGACGAGCAAAAGCGCAAAAAAGAACTGATGATCAAAATAGAGCGGTTATTCAGACAAGAATTCGTGAATATGAAGAAAAAACGGCCTCAATCTTAAAAAAATATCCCTCTTCGTTAATCACGACCATTTGTGCAGATCAGCCCTTAGCAAACGTGTTGCAAACCATACTAAATCTTCTTTTAAACGAAGAGAAACATGAATAAGAAAAT
>JBCAXK010000004.1:0-72396 GCA_038534095.1 Chlamydiota bacterium
CCTACATTGTTACTGTGAGCGCTCCTCTTTATCCAAAAGCGCCCCACTTAGAGTATGTGGAGCGATTTTTAGCCCAATTCCCCTGGGGAAAGGGGATAGTATACATACAACAAAAAATCGATTAGGTGGTGAATCAATGAATATGCCCTATAAACAGCTCTCTTCTGGAATAGACGTTCCGATTTTAGGCTTAGGAACCTGGCAATTACAGGGGGCTACTTGCGTAGAAGTCATAAAAAAAGCGTTTGCTATCGGGTATAGGCATTTTGATACAGCAGCTATTTATAAGAATCATGAAGCGGTGGCTGAAGGGCTTGCGGGTAAGCCTAGAGGAGATATTTTTCTTGTGAGCAAGCTTTGGCATGAAGAGCACCACCCAGATCTTGTGGAGCCGGCGTTAGATCGCGCGCTCAAGGAGCTCAAAACCGACTACTTGGATCTCTATTTAGTCCACTGGCCAAAACAAAAAGCGCACTTTCCAGAAGTGATGTATGAGATGGAAAAAATGCGTAAAAAAGGGAAAATCCGTTCGATGGGTACCTGTAACGCGACCATTCACCATATGCAAGACGTTTTGAATCAAGGTCTTGATATTCCGGTCAACCAGGTAGAACTTCACCCCTTTTTTCAGCAAGAAGAGCTTGCAAAGTTTTGTAGAATCAAGGCTATAGCCATAACAGCCTACTCTCCGCTAGCAAGAGGAGCGGTCCTAGAAAGCCCAGTGTTACAAAAACTTGCTGAAAAACATGGGAAAACGGCAGGGCAAATTGCGCTTGCTTGGTGTTTAAAAAATAACTACATTGTGATTCCTAAAGCAACCTCTGAAAAGCACTTGCAGGAAAATTTCGCAGCCTCTTCCCTCCATTTATCCCAGTCGGATATGGATGAGATCCGCGCTATCGATGAAGATCGGCGTCTGATTCTTCCCGATTTTGCAGAATTTGATTATTAACGTTTCAAAAGGTAAAATTCTTCTGGAATCACAGAAGGCTTGCTATGGAAAAACGTTGGAAAACCCGCTGCGTTCAAATTGGTGATGTGCGGATTGGAGGAGGTCTCCCTGTCCAGATTCAAAGTATGACCAATACCGATACGAACGATATTGCGCAGACAACCGAGCAAATCATGCGCCTTGTCGATGCTGGCGCAAAGATTGTGCGGATGACTGTTCAAGGGAAAAAAGAGGCGAAATCCTGCGAGAAAATCAAAAATCTCCTGCGAAAGAAGGGGTACGGAGTGCCTCTTGTAGCCGACATCCATTTTTACCCTCCAGCGGCCCTTTTAGCAGCAGAGTTTATGGATAAAATTCGGATCAATCCGGGAAACTTCGCTGACGTAAGAGCGCACTTACAGAAAAAAACCTACACAGAAAAAGAGTTTCAACAGGGCAGAGCGAGGATTGAGGAAAAATTCACCCCTTTGATCCATCTTTGCAAAAAAAACCGCGTTGCGATCCGTATAGGCACCAATCATGGTTCTTTATCAGATAGAATCATGAATACCTACGGAGACACTCCACAAGGGATGGTCGAATCTGCTGTAGAATTTGGAGAAATTTGTCGTAAAGAAGACTTTCATGATCTTGTTTTTTCTATGAAATCGAGCAACCCCTCTGTAATGATCACAGCCTACCGGCTGCTTGTAGAAAAAATGCTCACCTTGGGCTGGGATTATCCTTTGCATTTGGGAGTCACAGAAGCGGGGAGTAAGATGGATGGAAGAATGAAATCGTTTGTCGGGATGGGAACGCTTCTCTTAGAGGGGATTGGTGATACGATCAGAGTCTCTCTTACCGAAGATCCTGTAGCAGAAATTGCTCCAGCAAAAGAGCTTGTTGCTTACTGCGAAGAGCAAAGCCGGCAAAAGCTCCCCCTTCTCACTACGTCTCCTAAAAGAAAAAAACGCCTTTCTCGAAAAACCAAGACCTTTTCTCTGATTGTACCCCTATCTTTGAAAGAATTGGACGCGCCCGAACTCTTCTCGTCTTTAGGTTTTGAAGAGGAAAAGGGGCAATATGTCACATCTGCGCAAACGCCCGATGGGATTTTTCTGCAAAAGTCCCCCGCTGCGGGCACGCAAGCTGCTGAGCAGATGCGCCAGCTCTTAGCCGAAGGCGTAGATGTAGTGCTTCCAGCAGAAGTGGGTAGATGGACAAACATCTCTTTTGTGCAATCTGATCTTGCACGGAAACCTACCTACTTTCAGTGGCTACGGGGCAAAAACCGGAACAGAAAGCATCGTCTGGGGGATGAGCAGGAACAAATACAGTTCCTTCACTTGCAATCTCCAAGAGAGTATTGGGGCCGCGCTGCGCTAGAGAAAATCCCCGAAACAACCCAAGCCATTTTGTTTGCCAGGTACGGAAAAAACGAAGCGCTTGTTGGAGCCTCGACAGATTTAGGAGCCCTTTTATCCGATGGTTTTGGCGCAGGCATTTGTCTCGATCTGCCTCTTTCTGTAAGCGAAAGGCGCCTTTTTGCTTTTTCTCTTTTACAAGCAACAAGATTACGTTCTTTCAAAACGGAGTTCATTTCTTGTCCTAGCTGCGGTAGAACGTTGTTTGATCTTGAAGAGGTTACAGAAAGGATTCGAAAAAAAACGGGGCACTTGCCTGGAGTCAAGATCGCTGTTATGGGCTGCATTGTGAATGGACCTGGCGAAATGGCTGACGCCGATTTTGGTTACGTCGGTACCCGTCCGGGAAAAATCGATCTCTATATTGGAAAAACTCGGGTTAAACGGAATATCGATTCTGCGAGGGCAGAAGATGAGCTCATTGCTCTTATTCGGCAAGAAGGGAGGTGGGTTGAGCCAAAAGAACCCTCTTTGCCTACTATTTAGTGAAACCTTTTTGACCAGAAGTGGCAGTAAGGCGCTTTCCCTGTTTTTTTGTAATAGTCTTGATGGTAGCTCTCTGCTTGGTAAAAAAGACTGGCCGGTCTGATGCTGGTCGCTACCTTCTCCCCTTGATTTTTGATCAGATCGACAACCTTCTCTGCAATGATCCGCTGTTTTTCGCTCAGATAAAAAATGGCAGAAAGGTACTGCCCTCCAATATCGGGTCCTTGCCCTGTAGTTTGGGTAGGATCGTGCAATTCAAAAAAACGTTTGGTGAGCGTTTCGTAAGAGATCTCGATCGGATCAAAAAGGATTTCTACCGCTTCGAGGTGACCTGTTTTGCCAGAGCATACCTCCTCATAGGTGGGATAAACGACCTCTCCCCCTATGTAACCGGCACATGTTTGTAAAATGGGTAGCTCCTGAAACAGGTATTCTACACCCCAAAAGCAGCCGCCCGCATAAATGGCTCGCTCTTTTCGTTCCTCTAAAAATGCGGGAGTAAAACGGAGCGAAGTGGAGTTGATGCAATACCGGGTATTCTTTTTTGTAAAATGTTCCCCTCGAAATACATGCCCCAAATGCGCATGACACCGGAAGCAGGCCACTTCCACCCTTTTTCCATCGGGGTCGGGCCTTTCTAGTAAAGAGGCCTCTTCTCCCTCATCAAATGAGGGCCAGCCGCAGCCACAAGTACATTGATTTTTTGAAGAAAATAGAGGGAGATCGCACTGTTTACAAAGATAAAAACCGGGCGCATCCCACTCTTCATAAGCTCCTTCGAACGGGGGATCGGTTTCTGCTTGTAGGATCACTCTTTGCTCCTCTTCAGAAAGAACATGCCAGCGTTGCATTATTATCTCCTTATTTTATAAAATATTATCCATAAAAGGGAAAAATTTCAGATAAAGAATTTTTGCGGGCTTATTTTCTAAAAAATTTCTTTGATGCTAACAAGGTGTCGATTTTTTTAAAACAAACGGCAGACTGGCTGCATTTCCCTAAAAGATATTGATTTATGACGATGCAAGTTGCGATGAAGAGACCATTTCATTTTTGATCCACTTGTGATGCTTTCGAGGAGTTTTTTTACAAATGTTAATGAGCGTAGTACCAGTACCAGTCCCTGTTGTTGGCGGTTTTTTCTTTGTACCACAGGTTTTTGTTTCCAACTCGCATGCTGATGGGGGATCCCACTCTGTAAAAAAAGCCTTAGGCAGATCCTTGGAAGTTGTAAAAATCGTGATACAGCAAGCTTGTTTACGGGTTTTTTATGGTCTTACTTTTCTTTTTCAAATCGCTTTTCCTAAGACACATCTTTTTGCGAGAAACTGTCTTCTTGCTTCGAATAAAGCCTTTCTAGAGGCGTTTTCCTTTTCGAGCGTTTTGGAGAAAAGTTGGATTGATTGCTCAAAGGAAGAGCTAAAGTCTTGTTTACAAGAAATCCACAAAAAATATCTTCAGGAAAAGGATTCTGCGCAAGGTTTTGTGGTCAAAATTTTTGGGCTAAATGATTTCTCTGTGATCCCGAAATATGGTGACAGTCGAACTCTTACGCCCTGCGCGGAAAAAAGTCGCTGCGCCTTATGTAACATCAAGGCGATTTCCATACCGGGAAATGAATCTGCTGGAGGTTTGGGTGCAACCCAACATGCCTTTGTTCTTTTGAAGTCTCTTTCTGGTACTCCGCTCATCATCGATAAAAAGCAGCTTACCTACAATTGGTTCTATATGACCCCTAACGCGCAAGAACAGATGATCGAAGCAGCGCAGAAAGTAGCGAGAGTCCTGCCGAAAAATAGCACCAAACAGAGCTATTTAGAACTGCACTGCCATCCACCAGGACTGCAAAGCATCGGCCATACGCATCTCCGTTTAGAAAAGCTCTATTTGGGGCAAAAGCCAACAAAGCAGATTTGGCATACGCTAGAATCTAACCTCCTTGCGATGAATCCGAAAAAAATGGGCGCTTAAGCCCGTTTGCTGATTAGAATAACTGTTTTAGGATCGATTGTATAAGAAGAGAATTCTTACTACTGTTAAATCGTATGTTACAGGTATACTAAGTCCTTATGTACGATCACAAAAAAATTGAACGCCGCTGGCAGGCGAACTGGCTACGCAATAAAACCTACCACTCTGTTGAAGATCCGAGCAAACCCAAATACTATATTTTGGATATGTTTCCCTATCCGTCAGGAGCAGGTCTCCATGTGGGGCATGTTACTGGCTATACGGCAACAGATATTCTTGCTAGGCACATGAGAACCAAGGGGTACCAGGTTCTGCATCCGATGGGTTGGGATAGTTTTGGCCTTCCTGCTGAGCAGTACGCGATTCGAACAGGCACCCATCCTAAAGTCACGACAGAAAAAAACATTGCTACCTACAGGCGGCAGCTCCAAGCGATGGGCTTTAGCTACGATTGGGATAGAGAGGTTACTACTTCTGAGGAGAAATATTACAAGTGGACGCAGTGGATTTTTACAAAACTCTATGAAAAAGGTCTCGCTTATGAAGCGGAGATCCCTGTCAACTTTTGTCCTGCTATGGGAACCGTCTTAGCCAATGAAGAGATAGAAGATGGGAAATCAAAAGAGGGGGGATTCCCGATAGAAAGGCGCCCTCTTCGGCAGTGGATCCTAAGAATCACCGATTACGCAGAAAGGCTGTTAGAAGATTTAGAAGAGCTCGACTGGCCAGAACATCTAAAAAGATTGCAACGCAACTGGATTGGAAAAAGTTCTGGTTGTTCTATCGATTTTCTTGAAGAGCGAACAGGGGAAGTGCTCTCCGCTTTTACCACAAGACCAGACACCCTTTTTGGCGTGAGCTATATTGTGCTTGCTCCGGAACACCCAATGCTTGAGGCGTTGACAGAACCGTCTGCTAAAAAGGGTGTAGAAACGTATTGCGCTAAAGCGCGACAAAAAAGCGATCTTGAGCGAAAAGAAGGAAAAGAAAAAACGGGCGTCTTTACGGGCGCTTACGCGCTTCACCCCGTTACCGAGGAGAAGATTCCTATTTGGGTTGCAGATTATGTATTAGGGGATTATGGCTCAGGCGTTGTGATGGGCGTTCCTGCAAGCGATGAAAGGGATTTTGCCTTTGCAAAGAAATATCAACAAAAAATTCTTCCCATTTACCAGCCTAAGCCTTCAGCCCTTCCAGAAGGGATCTCATTAGAGGACTTTACAAAAGGTGTGATGGGCGGATCTATCTGCTACGCACATGAAGGCACGCTTATCAATAGCTTTGCAAAAGATTTGTCTTTAGATGGTTTGACGACGAAAAAAGCCAAAGAAACGGTGATGGACTGGCTGACAAAACAAGGAAAAGGGGAGCGGACTACTCATTATAAATTGAGAGACTGGTTATTTTCTCGCCAAAGATATTGGGGAGAGCCGATTCCCATCCTGCATTTGGAAAATGGAGAAAAAAGAACGTTATCTCTTGATGAACTTCCGCTAACCGCTCCAAGCGTGCAGGATTTTACTCCCACCCCGGATGGGAAAAGTCCTTTGGAAAGGGAACCTTCTTGGCTACAGATAAAAGATCCAAAAACAGGGCTTTTCGCGACAAGAGAAACCAATACCATGCCCCAGTGGGCTGGTTCTTGCTGGTATTACCTACGTTTTTTAGATCCCCTCAATGACAAAGAGCCTTGGAACGAAGAGAAAGAGCGTTATTGGATGCCTGTCGATCTCTATGTGGGAGGATCAGAGCACGCCGTGTTGCACCTTCTCTACGCAAGATTTTGGCATAAGGTGCTCTACGATTTAGGCCTTGTCCACACAAAAGAGCCGTTCCGCGTCTACCGCAATCAGGGACTACTCACCTCCCGCTCTTACCGAAAAAAGGGGGGAGGGTACGTATCTCCAGAGAATGTAGAACAGATCGGAGATACTTACGTAGATAAAACCACAAAAGAGCCGCTCATTTCGCAAATAGAAAAAATGTCCAAGTCTAAGCTCAACGGGGTGACTCCCGATGAGATGATTGATGAATATGGAGCAGATACTTTGCGACTCTACGAAATGTTCATGGGCCCCTTCGATAAGGACAAAGTGTGGAACTTAGAGGCAGCAAGCGGTTGCTACCGGTTTTTATGCCGTTTTTACGACTGCGTATTTTCGGAAAAAGTGGTCGATACTCAAGATGAAACTGCTCTTCGATTGGCCCATAAATTGGCGCATCTTGTTCGCCTTGATATTGAAAATATGCAATTCAATACGGCCATTTCCCATATGATGACCTTTTTGAACCATTTTATCCCCCTTGCTGCCTACCCAAAAGATGCGATTCTCTTAGCGGTGCAATCTCTTTACCCCTTTGCTCCTCACATTGCTTCGGAGATGTGGACGCATCTCCAAGGAGCGGGAGATCTTTCTTACGCGCCTCTTATCGAAATAGATCCCCGCTATCTTGAGGAAAAAGAGGTGATCTATGTGATCCAAGTCAATGGGAAAGTGCGCGCAAACCTTACGATGCCCAAAGGGGAAACAAAGGAGAGTCTTTTGCAAAAAGCGCAAGAAGAAGCGAATGTGCAAAAGCATCTTGTAGGAGAAATTCGTAAAGTCATTTTTGTCCCCAATAAATTGCTCAACCTTGTAGTCCATTCTAAAACCTCGGTTTAGAGGCAAAGTCTCATGTACAACGTTTTCCTTGCCTGTTTGCTGGTTCTTCTCGCTCCAAAAACATTGCGCAAAAGGGACAAAAGAAGACACGCCTATAGAAGATGCTTCCTTCCTAAATTTCATCTGCCGAAACAAGCTATCTGGATTCATGGGGTGTCCCTTGGGGAAGTCTACGCCGCAAGACCTCTCATCGCTGCCATCAAGAAAGAACACCCAGGCATTCCCATTGTACTTTCTTCTTCTACAAATACGGGCATGCAAGCAGCGGAGTCGATCAAAGGACTGGCAGCGAGCTTTCTTCTTCCCTTCGATTTTTCCTTTTTGATGAGACCCCTTTTGCGCCGCCTTCAGCCTAAAACGCTTCTTTTAATCGAAGGGGATTATTGGAAAAACCTTATTTACTACACAAAAAAGCAGAATGCGAAACTATTTTTAGTGAGCGGGAAAATGTCTCTTAGGTCGGCAAGGAGACTCGCGAAGGTGCCCTTTTGGGGAAGAACGATCTTTACAAAATTTGATGGGATTTTTGTTCAAAATCAGGAGTATGAAAAACGGTTTTTGCAAGCAGGCGCTCCTAAAGATTGCGTAGAAGTGACAGGGAACATCAAGTACTGCGCAAGTCTTCCCAAGCTCTCAGACGAAGAAGTAACCCGTTGGAAACGCCGTTTTGGGATGAAAGAAAAGGAGCTTGTCATCACGATCGGATCTACCCATTTTCCCGAAGAGTTGCTCCTTTTGGAGAAACTTCTCCTATTGTGGAAAACGTTTCCCCAGATAAAAGTGTTGCTCGCTCCTAGGCATCCTGAAAGATTTGAGGAAGTGGCGACTCTTTTAAGAGAAAAAAAAATCCCCTTTGCGAAGTACACAAAAGAAAAAATATCTACAGAAAAGCCATTGATCCTGATCGATACCATGGGACTCCTTGCAACTTGCTACGCGGTATCTGACGCTGCAATTGTTGGAGGCAGTTATGTCGACAACATCGGGGGGCACAATGTACTCGAACCAAACTTTTCTGGTACGCCCGTTTTTTATGGCCCTTTTATGCATGGACAAAAAGATTTAGCGCACCTTGTGGAAAACGCCAAAAGTGGCAAGGTTCTACAAGAACACGAGCTGGTGCCCTTCTTTACCGAGTACTTTGCCTGCCCCAAAGAAAAACACCGCATGAAAAACGCTGCTACTCAGCTGATTTCTTCGTTAGACGAAAATCTTGCAGGAACAATCCAACGTTTTACCGAGTATGGCGCTTTTGTTCGGTAAACTTCTTGTCGTAAACTTGCCTTTTTGTTAATCTCTTAGGTAAGTTCGATAAATGATCGCGGGATGGAGCAGTGGCTAGCTCGTTGGGCTCATAACCCAAAGGTCGCAGGTTCGAGTCCTGCTCCCGCTATTTTTTCGGCGGTATAGCTCAGTTGGTTAGAGCAGCGGAATCATAATCCGCGTGTCGGCGGTTCGAGTCCGTCTACCGCTACATTGCAACGTTTTCTCAATTTAGATAAAAATATATCTAGGTTTTATCTAGCGCTATACGATTATCACCTCATTTTAGATTAGCAAATATTTACTATCGAATTTTCGCTAGATAGATGCATAAATTGGCATAATTAGATTGCGATGATTTTAGAGAATCGTCTTGATTTTTCCTTAAAGGAAACGGGTAATACCCGTATAGTCTTAAGAAAATAGATCGAGTTACATGTCAGAGTCTTACAAATTCCCTACAGCCCCTCCTTCTCTTTGGACTCTCATCTTTTTACTATCGTTTCCTGCTGTAGCTGCCATTTTTTTTACGCCAAGTCTTCCTGCCATTATGGAAGAGTTCCAGTTATCAAAAGCAGAAGTTTCTTTAGCAGTGACCGCTTTTCTCCTCTGTTATGGGGTTTCTCAGCTATTGTACGCTCCTATTGCAAATAAGTTTGGTAGGAAAAATGCCTTGTATGTAGGCATTTTTTTGGCCATCGTGAGTTCCCTACTAGGAGCTTTTTCTGCCGATGTGAGTTTTCGATTGCTCGTATTTGCAAGGGCGTTACAGGGACTAGGTTCGGGAGCAGGGCTGAACATCACGTTTACCATCATCAACGACTTTTATTATAAAGAACAAGCAAGAAGAATTCTTCCCCTTGTTTCTCTCTCTTTTGCTACGCTTCCCGTTCTTGCTATGGTGGTTGCAGGCGTTTTCACTACGTACATCTCTTGGAAATCGGTGTTTTACGCTTTTGCGCTATACTCTTTATTCATTTTATGGAGAGTCAAAGACCTCCCTGAAACGTACTGTAAAAAAAGCGCGCAAGAGCTCACCATAAAAAGGGCGCTTCTTCACTATAGTAAAGGGATAGTAGATCCTCGCCTTGTATCATACAGTCTCCTTTTTGGTTGCACAACTTCGATGATCTATCTTTTTGCAGCCAATGCTCCTATTCTCGTTGTGGAACGGTGGGGGTATTCTGCCTCTTTTTATGGATTGCTGAGCCTGATTCCTTCTCTTGGGTACGTAAGCGGGAATCTTCTTGCTAGGGGCTTGAGTTCGATCGCACAGCCTAGAAACGTGATGGCTTTAGGGATTGTCCTTATGTTGACAGCCACCTCGTTCATGCAGCATTTTTGGGAACAGCTTGGTATAATAAGTCTATTTATTCCCGCCTATTTTTTGTATGTGGGCATTCCGCTCTCCCATACAAACGCTTCCCTCTTAGCGACTACCCATTTTGAAGACCGCTCTAGTGGGTCTAGCATCATGAGCTTTTGCAATGTGACCTTTGCGTTTGTTAGCGTTCAACTCGCTGAAGCTCTTCCAAAGGTTACGATCCCGATCGCTTTTTTTACCCTTCTTGGACTTATGATGACGCTCTTTGTATATTCTCGTCACTACGATTGAGTTCTGCGAGTTTGGCATATTTGTAGTAACTAGAAAGCCCTTTATAGAAAGAAATTGTCCATCCTGCGCTTCCAAATAGGCACCCTTTTTGCAAAATATAGGCACGAAAAAAGCTCCATAGTCCCCGAAACGCCGCTTTTTTGTAAGAGGAGGGGGTCCCGTGGTGCTGTTTGGCATAAAGGTCTGTGTAGTACTGCAGCTTCTCGATAAAATCCCTTTCTTCTAAGAAAGGGGTGTGGAGTAGAGAGCCTGGAAAGTACTTCATCTCAAAGCCCTTTGTTTCTATTTTTTCATGAACGAAATCCTCTGTGAATGCGGTCTTTTTTCTATGGTAAAGACGGATCCTTTTTTCATCGTTCCATCCTGAACAGGTGATTTTTTTTCCTCGGAAATAGTTCTCTCGCACAAGGCCATAAACGCAATTAGGATCTAAAGAGGCGGTCCTGATGGCATGTTCTAAAGAAGGAGAAAGCGCTTCATCGCTGTCAATGGATAAAATCCAGTCATGCCTCGCTTCCAAACTAGCCGCATTTCTCGTGGGACCAAAAGTGGAAAATTTTTTTGCTAGAACGCGAACATTGGAATAACTATTTGCAATTTCCAACGTCTGATCAGAAGATCCGGTATCCACAATCAACACTTCTGGGAATTTTGCGAGTGAGCGCAGGGTGTTTGCGAGCGTTCTAGCGCTATTTTTTGTAAGAATAACAACAGAAATCATTTCAAAGTAACAAAAATATAAAAAATAGAATATATATTTTTAAGAATTCTAACGCTTAAAATTATTGAATAGATAAGATAAACTATATACGAAGGATTTTCTTATGACAAAAGATTTTTTTTCTGACGAAAGAAAAATTTATGATTCGGTACACGGATTTATCCGCTTAGATACCATCGAAAAAGAACTGATCGAATCTTGGCCTTTTCAAAGGTTACACCATATCCGGCAACTTGGGGGCGCTTTTCTTGTGTATCCTGGAGCTACCCATACAAGATTTGAACATTCTTTGGGAGTGATGGAGCTTGCTACCCGCATTTACCACAATATTTGTAAGGCGGTGCGTCCAGACGTGTTTGCCCACGTTCCAAGAAAAGGATCGGTGGAGTACCACTACTGGCGCAAAGTACTCAGAATGTCCGCGCTATGTCATGATCTTGGCCATCTTCCCTTCTCTCACGCAGCAGAAAAGATGTTTTTAGGAGAAAAGGGGCACGAATATTGGACCTGCCGTGTAATTGAGAGCCCATTTATTCGACCTATCTTAGAAAAGGCGTATGTGGAAGCGGGATTTCAAGAGCTTTTTCCAGATAGGGATTTTGCGCAAGATGTAGCAAAAATTGCGGTAGGGGAGAGTTCCTGGAAAGCCCTTGGTCATAAGGGACTCTCCACCTGGGAAAAAATTGTTAGCGAGGTGATTACGGGGAACTTTTTTGGAGCTGACCGGATCGATTACCTGTTAAGGGATGCAAAAAGTACGGGCGTTGCTTATGGACTGTTTGATTATCAGCAGCTCATTGAAATGATTCGGATTTTACCGAGCGTAAAAGGGGCTCATGAACTTGCTCTTGGGATTAACGAAAATGGGATGGAATCTTGTGAGGCGCTTCTTCTAGCGAGACATTTTATGCACAGAAGAGTCTATCAGTACGCTGGGGTAAAATCCTTCAATTTTCATTTACAAAACTTCATGCAAACATTCACCACAAAAGAAACTTTTGAGAGCGTAGAAAACTACATATCGCTTACTGACAATACAATTTTGCATGCGTTAGAAACAGCTTATCGGGAAAAAAATCATCCAGGATTTGCAGATGCTGGTGCTATTTTGGGAAGAAAGAACCGGTATAAAGCGCTGGGGGTAGGGAAAAAACTGTCGGAAGAACACCTAGCTTCCATTTGCAAACAGGCCAACATTCCTCCTAAAGAGACCTATCTTGAAAGCGCCGCCACGAAAAATCATGAGGAACTCTTAAGTTTTCCTGTGTCTCGTAAACATTTGATGGTTGAGCCTGCTCACAAAGTCTCTCAGCTCCTCTTCCGGTTTTTTTCTGAAGCCAATAGCTGGATCTACGTCCCTTCAGAAAATGAATCACGTCTTCGAGATGCGCTAGCCATTTGGAGTACCAAGCCCCATGTTTTCTAGACTCCTTAGCCTTCAAGGATTTTCGAACAAAACGGCGCGATTTCTTCTATTTGCTATGGCGTGTAGTTTCTTTATTGCGATGGAATATGGGATTTCTAGGCCCGCAAGTAGCGCATTTTTTGTATCTAAATTGGGCGCTTCTTATTACCCATACGCTTGGCTTGTCGGCGTGCCGGTCAATTTTTTTCTCATTTTTCTCTATAACCGATTTCTCCCTAAAATGGGCTGTTTAGCGATGATGCGCCTTGTGATCATGCTCGTGATGTCCATCGGCCTTATGACCTACCTGCTCGTTGACCGTAGTGAGATTGCCGTCTTTTGCCATTACATTTGGAAGGATATTTACATACTCCTTATGTTCAAGCAGCTTTGGTCGCTGATCCACAGCACGGTAGACACGCAAAAAGCACGGTATTTATACGGGCTGTTTTTCGGCATTGGCGGGCTAGGATCGGTGATCGGAAGCGCTCTTCCTGGCTTTTTTGCGGTGGCTTTAGGGTCAAAAACCCTATTTTTAGGGACGCTTCCCATCTACCTTTTACTCGGGATTTTCTACCAAAAAGCGTTGAACGAGAGCCAAGTACATTTTGGATTTCGTGATCCTTTTGCTTCTCCCAGCAACAATCCCTTTTCCTTCATTTTTCAGAAACGATTTTTGTTCTACATTGCCTCTCTTGTGATGTTCATGCAACTGTCTGTTGCTTTTGTTGAATACCAATTCAACTACTACTTACAAACAGCGCTTCCTACTTTGGACCTGCGCACAGAGTACTGCGGACGCCTTTTCAGCATCATCAATATGCTCACAACAAGTTTTCAGATGTTGGGAGGATTTTTACTGATACAAACGCTTGGGATAAGCCTGTCCCACAAGATCATTCCACTCCTGTTTTTTTTACAAGCGGCGCTGTTTGCGGTGATTCCCTCGTTTCGTATGGTGTCCATGTCCTTTGTTTCTGTGAAATCGATTGACCACTCATTCTTTGGAATCATCCGAGAAATGTTATACATTCCTCTGACAAAAGAGGAAAAATTCCAAGCAAAAGCGGTGATCGATGTGTTTATCTACCGTTTTGCAAAAGCTTTTGCTGCAATTTTGTTGATCTTAGGGGAGTGGATAGCGCCCGCTTCTATCCTGCAAGTGGTGCAAATGGGATCGTTTCTTGTGTTTGGTCTGTGGATGTTTACCACCTACAAAATGTTTCGAGAAAAGCATCTCACATCGACTCTGATTGCTTCAAAGTAGGGAAAAAGGCTTATCGAAATTGGGAAAGTCGCTCATCTCAGGAACGATTTCTTCAAACAACACTTCGTTGTTTTCATCAAGCACCAAAATGGCGCGCGCAAGTAGTCCCGCAACAGGTCCATCTTTGATCAGTATGCCATACGTTTCTCCAAACCCTTGAAAGCGGAATGTGGAGAGCATGATCAAATTGGGAATCGATTCTTGTTCGCAATAATGGCTCTGCGCAAAAGGTAAATCGGCAGAAACGACAACAAAACTCACCTCTGGTTTCTCTTTTGCTCGCTCTCCAAGATCTTTGCCACTTTTCGAGCAGATAGAGGTCGCAATGCTAGGAACAAAGTAGAAGAATTTTTTCCCCTTGGCAAAATCTTGTAAAGTGACGTCTTTTAGATCCCGATTCGTGAGGGTAAACGGAGGCGCTTTTGTTCCCACTTGGGGGAGATTGCCGTAGGTATGGATCGGATTGCCTTTGAAGAGAATTTGCATACTATCTCCATATTTTTCTCTAAAAGTAGCCTGTTTTCCCCCCTTTTGGCAATAGAAAAAGCGTTTCTATTTCTCCTACGATCTTCTTTTGATGACTCCGTGGACGTTTTCATCACAAACGTTGCTAAAGCGTTTGTAAAATATTTCGATTTTTTGTAACTCATAAAAAAAGGGGAGGGGGGATATGTTTTGGAAAATGACAATGCTGGCAAGCGTTTTTTTTGCCTACAGCTGGTTTATTGGATCAGATGATACAAAAAGTATGAAAAAATTAGGGGAAAAAGTCTACGAATCGGTCTGTCACTTTGCTGAAGAGCATGAGATCCGGCTCCATGTGCATACGCCTGCTTGCTTTGCAGAAGAGGAGTAGAGCTACTCTTTGCGGATTTGCCTCGCTAAACGATCCAAATCCCGCTCATCAGCCCGTACGTAATCGTGTGAAGAGACGTATCCTTCATATTTTTCAAAATACTGATCAATATGCGCAGTCATCCCTTGCCATTTGGTATTTTTTTTGATTCCGTGCAAAGGGATGATTTTTATGTGGGCGTGATCAATACCTAGACCCTCAGCAATCATCGCGCATCTAGCCACCCCTAACTTTTCATCTAAAAGAAGGCCCACCTCTTTAGCCGCAGCGCATAATCCAGCATAAATTTTCTCATGAAGAGAAAATACATAGCTAGGATAATGAATTTTGGAGGTGACTACTGTAAAGCCTTCTGTGTTGGGAAAAATCGATAAAAAAGCGATGAACTCGTCATTTTCCCAAATTTTATGGCAAGGAGCTTCTCCTTTCGCAATTTTGCAAAAAATACAAGATTCTTCTGTCATAGAGCCTACTTCCGCTAATAGCAATAGAAAATTTTAGAGAATTTTCGATTAATCCTTTTTATAGTATAATATACGATTATTGAATGGAGTCAAATTTTTGTCTGAAATTCCGCCTAATTCTAGCTCTATCCCACCAGCGAATGGTATTATTGATCCCCCTTCGATCTTGGCTATTTTGGGAGATCACCATTTAGCTCTGATCACTACGATTTTTCTTCAGCTCATTTCTACTACGCAAGCTTCTGTGGGAGAATCAGTTATATCTTCATCTCCCAAAGAAGGCAAGAAACCGGCGCCCTCCCAGTTCACACCAATTTCTACTCAGATCGCTGAAGGGCTCATCGAAACCCATATCTGGATTGCAACCGTTTTGCAGGAGTTACAGATAGTTCTTTCTCAAGATTCTTTTTTACTAAGTAGAGAACAAGAATCTGCTGCTGCTCTTAAAAAACTGGATCAACCTACTGAAAAAGAGCTCTTTGTGGAAACTTCGACAAAAAATACCGTCGAAAACGAGGTGTCTTCACCTCGACATACCCCTCTTTTTTTCCCCGCAGTCCCTGGAAAAACCATCAATAAAACAGGGGAGCACCCTGCGTTTGCTTCCCTTGCGCAGTCTGAGGCGCCTCAAAATATCTCTAAACTCCTCACCATCAATGTTTCTTTGATCAAAGCCTTTAAAGATTTGACAAAACTCTCTTTCCTTGAGTCCTCGTTTTCAGAGACATTTTCGAGTCATGCATCAAAAACACCTTTGCATACACGTTCCCTCTCACTGCTTATTGAGGCAGTAAAACTCTCGCAAACCATTCCTAATATCCGAGAAAACGTGCTTGATGAACCTAAGCTCAAGAAAGCGCTCGAAGAGCGAGTCTTCTCTGCAGAAGCGTCTAAAAGTGAGAAAATGCTTCCTACACAAAAAAACCTTCCTAGAGCAGAAAAAGGGACCCTCGACTTAGAAACAATTGCTCCAAAAGTCCTTGCAAAAACCCTGGCAAAATTTTTGCAAAGTGAAAGCGCTCCGATGCCAACGCTCGTTGGAAAAGAGGAGGGGAAGATGTTCCAACCTTTGCCCTTTTCTCCAAAATTTGCCTTAAGGCGCAAAAAAGATGTGCAAAAAAAGACACCTCGAGAAGAGACTGACCAGCATCGGGACGAGGACTGCTTGGAAGAAGAGTCGTCATAGCTCTAATCCTTCATATCTTCCTTTCGTTCCATTCTAATCACCCATGTTTCTAATCATAATCTCCATATTGATACATCTACAATCCTATTGACATAATAAAATTAAAAAAATACCCTAAAATTATAAAGGGATGATTATTTGTATTATGAAGTATTTAAAGGGAATCGTTTTTATAAGTTGTTTTCTCTCTTTTGCTTCTTGCTCAAAATCACCTATTGTCCTCGGAACAGAAACAGATATCAATCTGTACCATTTATCCCAACTAGATCTTGGAATGAGCTCTTGTCAAGTACGTTACGTCATGGGAAATCCCTCCATGATCAAAGAAGTCGTTGTGGGGGATACAACTTATGAAGTTTGGTACTATTTAACGAGTCCCTATAGACTGGAACAAATCAAACCTATTCGTAGAAATTTCACTCCAGTCGTATTCAAAAACGATGCAGTAGATGGTTTTGGATATCTTTATTTGAAGCATTTACAAGGAGATAAACGTTTTGAAAGAAACAAAGCGTATTACAATACAAGACCTGAGATCGATAATGCAGAGTTACAAAGGGAAGGTCATGGATTTGTTCCGCCCCCTCCCTATGAAAATGTAAGCCCTGAAGCGTTAAGAGATCATACAACAACAGCCCAACCGAAAACGGACCTTGAAGTGGAAGAAATTCTCGATGAAGTGGAATCAAGCTCTAAACAAAAAGGCGATCATCTCAAAAAAACCCGGTCTACTCCGACAGAAAATCAGCAAGAACCTCCAGAAAAACCTGCCCTATCTACTCCTCAATCGATAGAGCCGTCTCCTCAAAGATAAGGGAGACTACAAAAACCATAAGTTCCTCATAGAGCAGACCCTCCAACTTTGTAGTAGTCGTTAGAAACATTGTTGTAAAGGATCTATAAAATGGATCTTTAAACGCTCTAACGCCAATTCTGCGGGTAGTATTGTAAATCCTGTCTAATGATACCCCTTCGCTTCCAACGTATTCTTCTCCAATGGTCTTTTACTCGTGTTTCAGTCGATTTTTTTTGATGGGTTTTTGTAGTAGGTGAGCTCTTTGTATACGAAAACGCTTGGGAAAAGCACTCTCTAACGATTTTTTGTACTTTCGAGGCTAATTGTTTGAGTTGCTCTCCGATACAAGCAAAAGCTTTACAACATTGTTCTGGTATCTGTGAGCATAGTAAGTTTTGTACTGTTGTCATTATTTCTCCCTTAAATAATTAGTTAAACTTCCCTAAAAAATAGCATTAAAGTTTTTTAAATTAAAAACATTCAAATTAATTATATTAAAAAAACCATTAAAAATGAATAAACTTTTAGTTCAATGGCTTTTAATTTTCTTAAACATATTAATATCAGATGTTTAATGTAAAAAACCAGTCTTTTTAAAATAAAATTTTTTGTTATTGTTGAGTGTTATCCATTAAAAACCTGGATAAACAAACATCCTCATTATTGACATCGCTAATATACCTTACTTTAGAGGGCAAAAACTTAAGATCTCTTCCAGAAAACATTGGAAATTGCAAATCACTACGATCACTCATTTTAGACGGCAAAAAATTCGCTCCTCTCGAACAAAAAATTCAAGGTTTGATGCCACGAACAAGTATCCATTTCGCGTACTACGAGAACGAATAATCAAAAGAAACAGAAATCACAAATAAGATTTTGGGAATGTTTGCATGATTCATTTCTAGATTCAGGCTATTTTCTGTGAGACTTAGAACGTCTGATAATTGGTATTATGTGACATAAAGAAGAAATCAGAAGTGATTGTGCTGTAGGTCCTAAGAGCGCCGCAAGTTTTAACAAGTGTTTTTTTAATAAAGATCATTCATCTCTATTATTCACTATTAGTCACATTAAGAATTTCTTTTTTTCTTTTTCTTGTGTTTTTTATTCGCAAAAAGTTCGTCATGTTGAGTATGATTTTATGTACTGTATCAGAAACCATAACAAAAAAGGAGTGTTTGTTTATGCATGTTCCTGTTCCTACAGTACAGTACGCCAATTACATAAAACAGCTCCAAACTAGGGGTCTCTTTTTAGGTTCTATTAGCGAAGAAGTTGAAAAGTTGGCCAATGTACGTGATAGCTGGTGCAATCAGATCCAGAAAATCAACAAATTCATTTTTGATCAGATTGTTTCTTCTTTAGAAAAACTGCCTAAAATCATGAAAGCAGCAAAAAATAATCAACCGATCGTAAAAATAGATGAATGCAATCTAGCGCTTGTGCGAGCCGCATTTATGCAACGCATCCCCCTATATATACAGAAAAAAGACCGCAAAGCAAGAACTTTAAGCCCCAAAGACTTAGTCCCATTTCAATTCGATCTCTGTTTTGAAAAATGCGCAGAAAACGCGAGGAAAGAACTCTACGCAGAAATGATCCGTTTAGGAGCGAAGTTCAGCAAAAGAGGCTCTGAATTACCATTCATCGATCTTTTTAACAAGTTGTTCCACAAATCTTCTAAAGCAAAAAATAGCCCGCTACAAATAGCAAACGCTCCTAACACAAAAGAACAGGATGCTCAAAATAGAGCGTTAATAAAGCCTAGCGATGATGGAGTGATCGTAGAAAAAACGGATGAGGTTACCGAATTTCAGGGCGATCAAAATCGTGTTAAGCAAACTGCGTATCAGAGGATGCGCGTTCAAAAAACACTCACCACGGTTTTTCAATGGGTGTTTGGTGGCAAAAAAGCTGGGCCACAATACAGGGGTAATTTCGCGGATCTTCCAACTAACGCAGAATATAAAGATCACAAGTGCGAACATAAGGTTCCATCATTCGCTGGAGCTGATGAAACTAAGAAAACAGCCCTCTCCTCTCCTATCAAAACGTCTAAGGGGAATAACGGATTTATGATCGTTGATCTAAAGCCAGTTATAGCGCTTGATTGATTCAGCGTAGCAGATAGTCACAATCTTTTCCATGCCTGTTTAAGCTCTGTAGATGAACTACTTACAGGAAAGGCGCTCAAAAAGGTGATAGAAACAGGAGGCTTATCCAGCCAGATTGCTTTGAAATTTTTTATACGAAGTCTGGTAACTTCTCCGCTGGTCTTGAAAACCCTCTTTGAGATTCAAAAGAGGATAAGGATTTTTTCTCTTTCGAAGAGCTCCTATAAACAGACAAAATAAATAGATCATTTTTGCTTCAATCTTATCTTGTTGGCTAAACAATTTTTCGTGAATGATCTCTTGCTCTTTCGGGCTGTACCAGTTCTTGAGGCAATTCCCAACATGCATCGATAGGTAGCTTTTGATTCTTTTAACCCTAGAAATAGAGCTCGGAATTTCTTCCATATAGCCCTTGTAAAGGGAATTTTTCGGGAATAAATGGTACAGCAATTTTACAGGCATTGATACGCCAACATCGAAACTGTTAGAAGATTGTGCCCATCCTTTTGGCATAAACGCGCAAAATTTATCATAATAATGGACATCGCCAGAAATCTCGCCGGGAAGTACTCCTGTCAAATCATAATAGAAATGATGTGCATGGATTCTTCGTAAATTCTGTAGCGCGGAGCGAATTTGCTTTTCAGGGCTCGTTGCGCCCGAATGAGCATTTTCGACAAGGTTGGGTAAAATTTGATCGTATAAAATATCTTTACAAGCTCTTAGGTATCCGAGTAAACAATACCCTCCAGTTTCGGCTAACGAATATAAAATGAACTGAATGGTTTGTTTGTCTTTTGCTTGCAATAAGTAATGCACGATTTTTTTCGTGTACGTGTGGGCTGTAAGCAATTTTTCATCGCTTCCTGCGCTAGTACGCTTTTTCAAGCTCATATTATTGATAAAAATCTTCAGTTTATTTCTGAGATAATCTTGTAAGAATTGTTCTTTTGAAATTTCTCTACTTGCAGCAATGCTTTGTAGTAAACGATCTATTTTCTGAGTAGTAGCTCCTCTGCATATGGATTCTTCCTCAGATAACCTATTCATATCCTGTGAAAATTTATTATCAAAGCGCAAGTTTTCTAAAAAAATCTGATAAGTTTTTTGCGTAGGCTTGGGAAAGTATTCATCAAAGAGCTCTAGCAGTTTATCAAACTCAGAACTTTCGGGTAGGTCTTGAATATCTACCGATTTGATCATGTTGTAGGAAGGATTTGGTTCAAAAAATGTCGAGCGCGTTTTATCGTCGAATAACAGCTCTATTTCTTCGACAGTCAATTGAGCATCTGCTTTCGTAGGCTTTTTGTAGGGCTTGTCAATTTCTACGTAGGAAGGGCCAGGATGTAGTTCGAATTTCTTAAATGTATCCTTCAAATAGTAACGAACAAGGGAATCTATCCGGTAGATAATCGCTTGTTTCAATCCATGAACACGTTCGCTAATCTCTAAAACACCTAGAATTTTTGTAAAAATGTCTGGACTGACAAAAGTCAGTACACCCTGAAAAAAGATATTGAAATACTTTGCGCAGAAAACGCGGACCTTGATTGGTATGCAAGACATTCGGATGAGTTTCGCAATGCCTAAAAAAAGGAGCGATCCCCCCACATAATATAGATCCTCATAAAGAGTGAGTAAAAATAAGGAATAGGAAAAAATGACTTTTGCAACGGTATCGAGATGTTCGGTAAAAAACCGGGTGATCTGGCGCGTTTCGTAGCTTGTTTTTTGAGGAAATAGGTGCGTATAAAACCGGTTTTCATGCTGCTTGGGCATTGGAGAAGAATACAAACTTTGTACTGCGAGACAGTATCCTATTGGGAAGAAAGCGATTAAAGAAGTGCAAGAAATACACGTAGCTAAAAATCCAGTCGCTACGTAGCCAGCTACCTTATGAGCAACGCGTTGCACAATCAGAGTAGTTAGGGAAAGTATCTGTATATAAGGAGCTAGGTACATGAAGCGATTATTGCCCTGCTTTTGCGCCGCAGATTCTTCAAAAAGCTGTGAAGCAAGGTAACTGGTCGCAGCTCCTGGTAAAAAAGCCGCTATGCTATTCATGATGTACTCTATCCAATACTAAAACAAAAATATGAACAATTATTTTGAATACTTCTCATAAAAACACAAGAAAAAATTGCATGGTCCATGCAAAGAAATCAGGATTGTTGTCCCATTTTACCAGGATTTTTCAGGCGGATTTTTACAGAAAAAATCCTGATGAACCCATCTTTACTCGAAAAATGGGCACTATACGATCGGTACTAACGTACGTTGCCTAAATTAGGTTGCTATCTAGAAGATCTTCCACCTCTTTCAAAGGAGGAATCATCGTTGTTAAAAGAGCGTATAAGGGAAAAGCGATTTTATCGATGAAGTCTTGCTGGGAAAGTAGACCGTGAAAAGGGGCGATTTCTTCTTGAACGCACTCCCCCTTTTTTTCTAGCTGGTGCATTTTTTCTAGGTAGAGCTCTTTGCGCAGGCGAAAAAACCATTTTTCAGCAAGATCACGTCCTCGGATAAATTGACTGAGGTCGGCGCATTTGATGAGCAAAATACTGATGCGCATGTCTAGATTATTGTTCTCATTTTGACAGAATTGAAAAAATTCTTCGTGCCTTTGCATATCGGTAGATACGATCAAATGTTCGATATACGTTTCAAGAAAGGCGTGGTGTTTTTTAGGAAACACTGGCGTTTCTGGATCATTCCAGAGGTTTTTCGCCACATCTACATGGTATTTTTCTAGAGTAGATGTTTCTCCATACTTTTCATAAAGCTCAGTAAAGAGTTCCTTCTGATAAGAAGCGCTTTTTCCGGGATGAGCAAGATCGTGGTTCAAAGCCGCTAAAAAAAGGCCAAAACGTTTCTCTAAAGAAAGCTTTTCTCGCAAGCATCCTTTTGTATCGATCATATAGAGAAACTGGGTCACTCCCACCGCATGGTGGTAATTGTGGTAGGGATGATCCTCATAATTTTCTCTGACCGATTCTATGTAGGTGCGAAAAACCCCTTCTTGTATGGAGAGGGCCTCTAAAAAACTTCTAGAATGGAACATCACATAGACAAAATCATCGAGCTCATCCGCCTGATACCGGAGAGCATCAAAAGACCAGCTCTTTAAAACCGCATATTTTTTATCCACAGTTGATGCATCTTTTTGTATGATTGTTATCACCAGAAATACAGCAAACGGTTTTTTCCGCCTAGTTTTCGTTAAAAAAATTCTTGATCTTAAGGTCCCTTTTTCTTGCCAAAAAGCCAAATTTTCCGAACAGTAGTGGTATGGAACCTTCGCTTATTGAGATGAAAAATCAAGCTACTCTGTGTATGGAAGATCTCTTCGATAAATTAGAGCTTTGCGCGCGTATAGGGATGCTCGATACCTCCTCTTCTTATTACAACGAAGTCCTCCTGTTAAAAAGAACAGCCTTTTATTGTACGAGTATTTCCCAGCTAGGCGAAGTGATCGAAGAGGGAAAAACGGTAGAAAAAAACCTGGACCACTGGCTTGCGCAAAAGGGAGTAGACACAACCGCCTTGCGCTGGCCTAAGATGCCGAACATATGAATGACACCTCTTCTCCCTTTCTCACCTGCCACAGAAAGCGCGTTCTTTTCACGCTAATTGCGATCACGTTCATCGATTACATGAGCGTAGGTCTTGTTTATCCCCTATTTTCCTCTTTGATTTTTGATGAGAACGCCCGCTTTTTGCCCAAAGGCTCTTCCTATGTTCTTAGAGGATTTGTTTTAGGGATGCTTTTTTCACTCATGCCCCTTGTTCAATTTTTTAGCGCGCCAATTTTGGGAGCTTTTTCCGATTTTCGAGGAAGAAAAGGGGTGCTCATTGCAGCTCTTGTCATCGGGGTGATCGCCTACTGCCTTGCTGTTGCAGGGGTGCATTTTGAGGATTTAACGCTTCTGATCATCTCAAGGATGCTTCTTGGAATTGCAGGAGGATCTGCCGCAGTAGTGCAAGCCGTTTTTTCCGATATTAGCACAGAAGAGGAGAAAACCCATTTATTCAGCCTGTTCAATATGGCTTTGGGGACAGGCCTTAGCATAGGACCATTTATTGGGGGGAAGTTTTCAGATCCCTCATTGGTCTCGTTTGGTTGTTACGCGCTCCCCTTCTGGATCGCAGCATGCATGATGCTTTTGAACCTATTTTTTGTATGTTTTTTTTTAGAAGAAACGAAAAAAGAACGGAACAAAATGGCGATTTCTATGAATATTGGCCTAAAAAACCTGTGCCAAGCCCTTCGACTTCCTCGCCTCCGATTGCTTTTTTTCTGCGCCTTTATTTTTACCTTTGGTTGGTCATTTTTTATCGAGTTTGTCCCTGTTTATCTCATTGGAAAGTACAGATTTAGCGCTTCAGATGTAGGAAATTTTTATGCGTACTGCTCTTTTTGCTACGCAATTAGCTGTGGAATTTTTATCCGTCCATTTATCAGCTATTTAGAAAATCCTCATATTCTTTTTAGTACTTTTCTCTCGACTAGCCTCTATTTATGCCTCTTTTTTTTCATACAAAAATCGAGCTACCTTTGGCTCTATTTTCCCTTTCTACTCTTTCTCATCGCACTGATTTTTCCCACCTTAACAAGCCGAGTTTCTATTGAGGGAACCGCTGAAGAACAGGGGAAAATCCTAGGCATTCTTCAATCGGTTCAATCGATGGCTTTTGCTAGCGCGCCGCTGTTTTCTGGGCCGCTCATAGGGGTCTTTATCCATATGCCCGTTTTAGTGGGAGCCTTATCGATAGGTATCGCCGCTCTTTCGTATGGCTATTTTTTTAGAAGTGCTCCGAAAGTGGAAGAAAACCTCTCATCAGAAGTGGGAGATTTATGATATCTTGCGAGTAGCAAACGCAAGAAGCACCGCTGCTGCAGTAGAGACGTTGAGCGAATGAATATGGCCTTTCATGGGAATATAGACCGTAGAGTCGGCTTTTTTCCGAATGCTGGAACGCACACCCTCCCCTTCAGCTCCTAAAATGAGGACCATTTTTTCTGGGTAAGAAATTTGCGTTCCATCGATCGATCCTTGATCTAAGGAGGCTGCTAGGATTTTGTACCCCTCTTCCTGAAAACGGATCATAGTACTCTCCAGATTGGGGGTCTCCATCAAGTTTAGGTGCTCAGAGGCTCCCGAGCTCACTTTACTCACGCTAGGTGTGATTGTGGGGCCATGCTTACTAGAAAAAACGATCCCATCGACACCAAAACACTCGGCTGATCGGAAAATAGCCCCCACATTATGGGGATCTTGGATTTGATCAAGCATAAGGACAAGGGATCGCTTTTGCTCTTTCCGTTTTTCTAGAAAATGTACCACATTACGAAACTGCCTTTTTTTGATGAGAGCAACAAACCCTTGGTGTGAAGATGATCCGCACAGTTTTTCTAGATCGCTTTTAGGAAGAGTTTTTGTCGGGATTTTCTGCTGTTCTAATCTCCGACAGAGCGTTTTTTTTCGAAGATTTTTTTTCATCGAGTCTTGCACAAAGACTTGCAACAATCTTTTTGGATAATGGTGGACAAGTTCATCAATGCAGTGCAGCCCCATCACAATTTCTTCCTGAGAACCAGTTTTTTTTTGCAGGGTTCCTGCTGCTTTGCGCTTTGTGTTCATAGGCACCATCCTAACGTGCATCCAATAGAAAAAGAAGTTTGTCTCATCCGATATGTAACATGCTCATCTGTTTTTGTCTCTACCCCTGTAAGCAACTCTTTTTCTTGCAGCTCTCTCGTCCCTTCACGAGATCCTGTGAAAAAGTAGCCAAGATGAGAAGAAATTCCTAAAGAAACGCTCTTCGATACCTTACCTGAAATAGCAAGCTGCCCAACATGTTCATGGGCGCCGTGGAGCGTTATCCTCAGCCGATTTTGCATACTAATGGCCCCTTGATTTAGAAGAAATTCTGCGTTGAGTGTCTGCTTTTGCGACAAAAATCCGTAGCCATAACGAGCCCGAATCCGTAGATTTGGATAGGGAAAAAAGAAGAGAGCGGGTCCTAAAAGAACGCCCCACCGTTGTAAACGAAAGGGACTCGGTAAAAATGATTGGGTCTCTTCATTCATCTGAAGAGCCGTTTTTCTTGTAAACGTTTCATAAAAATACAAAAAACCTACGTAGGGTCCAAGCATGATCTGATATCTACGTTGAGGGGTAAGGTGAGCTAGGAAACCAAAATCCACTTCCGTTTCGGTAAAAAACGAGGGTCCCACCCGAAAAAGGTATGCATTCAAGTTACTTTGTCTGGGGGGAGCGTACTGCTGTTCCAACGTTCCATCTCCTAAAAAGCCTAACGTAGCGTGCAAAGAGGAGTAGATTCCACGGTAGATACTTTCGATCTGGAGCCTCGTAGAAAAAAAGCGGATATTTTGATAATCTTCTTCATACATAAGGGGAGAGCCTGAAAGGGACTTTTGTAAGGTGAGATCAAGCGACTCTTCCTGATAAGAAGGATATAGCTCTAAGGTGAGAACGTTTTTTCCTTCGATCCATTTTGGACAAAAAAAGAGGAGGCTAACAAGCAATAGTTTGTACATGGAAAAGATTGTACTCTAGCGAATCTTTTTGTCCTAAAGAGGATTTTTTGCTAAGCTTTTACTTATGAATGGTGATTCTACGCGCGACTTTTATAGGTCAACTGACGATTGCTGTATTACTGGTTTTTTAGGCGGTCTAGGAGAGTACTTTGGGGTCAATCCCTTCATTTTTCGTTTGATCTTTTTGCTTGTGGGATTCTATAGCGCTGTTCTTCCTCTGCTGATTCCTTACGTCATTGCGAGCATCATCACCAAAAAAAGACCCTTCCCTATTGAGAAAAAAAATTACGTGCATCTCTACCGATCTCGTACGAATCGAAGAGTCGGCGGCGTTATTGGAGGCATTGCGCAGATCTATCAGATGGAAGCGACTCCTTTACGGATTCTTTTTTTGATTTTTGCTATTTTTACCATTGTTCCCTTTACTCTTACCTACCTGTTTTGCTGGGCTCTTTTGCCCATAGAGTCTTAAAGTTTGATCAGATCTCCTCTTGGGCCCTTCTTTAATACCTATACAATGTCCCCTTTTTCACCTACATGCAAAAATATTGAGCATAAGGTTAGCTCTCCCCCACTTTGCTGAAAGCAAGAAAGGTTTAAGGTTTAAGGAGCAATTCAAGGCCATAGCCACCTGCGCAATCGGCGCATGAAAACAAGAGCAAAGAACGTACATGTGGAAACGCAGCAACAAGGAGGGATAAAACTGCCCCTGGTAAAAAAGAAGAGAGCATTAGATGGAAGAAAACGCCCGGTTTCTTCGAGGGATCGCTAATTGAGGCACAGAACTTTCTTCTCGATTTTCCCAGTACTCTGCCCCATAGTCGTATGTAAGCTGTTCCCCTTTTTGAATATCTCTTGCCGTAACGAGAATAACCCGCATGATCCCTTCATGGAAAATGAGCTTAGAAACACAGTTCCCTTCTTGCGCGTGGTTGATGAATCTTGTGTGATTCCCATAATCCTTGGCATCAATCGTGTAATTTGTTTCCCGGTCTCCAATTACATACTCAAATCCATAACCATTTTTTTCATCGTTTTTCCGGGATTTTTTCCGAAGAGACCCAGTATATTCACCAACAAAAGTGTTTTGTAACAAACCCTCTTCTGCAAATACGCCAAATTCCAAATGTTCAATCCAATGAATGGAGAGTGGAGGAAGCCTTTGCTCCACAATTTCCTGATGAAAAAACGCGCCTAACCATTTTTGTTCTCTTGAAATGTGGCCTGCAATCAGCGCCCGATGCACCTGCTTTTTCACCTGTTTACAAGTAGCTTCTGAAGCAAACTCCAGAAAAAACGTATAGGTGACGCCAAGACGTTTTTTGTATTCCTCTTTCGTACTTGCTAACAAGTTATTTTTCTTAAAAATAGGCACTACTGGAAAAACCTGAGTAAGGTCTTGCAAAGCACTAAAGAGAGAAGAAGGGTTGTGATAGGAATCGTGTTTCATTGCGCAAAAAATAGCTTAGCCCAAAAAGTGCCATAATTCATAGTTAGCTCCTCTCCAGATTCTACAGGTCTTTTTGTCACAAAAATCATACGGATAAGACCGTCTATCAGTGTAGATTTCATCTCCAAATTCGGATTTTTTTCATGATTGATGTAACGGGTAAAATTGCCCGTTTTTTCCGCGTCAATCACAAATCCCCGAAAAGAAAATATAGGCGTTGGGTAAGAAACAGAATAGGGAGAGAAAAAAGTAGAGAGCCCCCCTTTTCGAACCATGCCTACGTACTCTCCTACGTAAGCATGTTTTCCCAACGATTTTCCTTCGAGAAAAACGCCATCACCACTTCCTTTAGAAGAGGGCTTGATGGAAACAGGAGGATGCCATTTTGTCCGAATTTCTTCTCCGAAACAAACGGACAAAAATCGTTTTGTAGGGTCTTGATTTTTGCTCCACATCCTCAGAAATAGGGCCTTATAGGCCTCTTTTTGAAAGAGCAAGTTCTCGGAATATCGGATGCCTAAAGCAGAAAATTTCTTTAAAAGAAGCCGTTTATTGGGTGGTTTCATGAGGTTTTTTTTTCTTAGCTGTTCTCCTAGCACTCGGCTTTTTCTTAAAAAACGCAGGAATGCAGCAGTGACCAGTAGAAAGAGAAGTAAACAAAAGAACCGAAGTAGGAATCGTTTGAAAAACAACAAAAGGACCTAAACAAGAATCGGTTGAAGGAAAAATTTCAAGGTGGTGCATAAAGTCTATCCAGGAAAATTGAATACAAAGACAGTACAAAATAGAAGATTTTGCGTCAAATAGGCTGAAATTTTTCCTAGGGCTTTTCAAGAACAGTAAGCCGCTTTTTGCCTGAAAAAACCTTTTTGAAGATTCCAAAGATCCGATGTGCACTTTCCACTGCGTTTAAGAGGTTTTTGTGCGAAAAGTGAGACGTAGAGTCAATGTTTGAAGTATGTCGCACTGCCCTTTACAACAAAATTTTTTTTAGTTTCTTGCCGTAAGAATACCACTGCTGTTAAACTAACAAAGACATGCAACCGATCTAGCGCGAGGTATTATGACCAAACAGTTCCCTCTTTTCTTTGAAATAGAAGCTTCCTCTGAAAGCGGTATCGATAAAAATTGGGTTGCAAAAAATACTGATTCAGATCCGGTGCCTATCGCCATTCCCCCAGAATTTTCGGGGCCTGGAAAAGGGTATTCTCCCGAAGACCTTTTCGCTATGGCATGCGTGAACTGTATGATTGCTACCTTCAAAGTCTACGCGCAGCATGCTAATATACAGTTTCAAAACATCACAGCTAGAGCGACTGTGACGGTGGACAAAGATCTTTCTGCTCACTGTTTGTGTATGAGCAATATTGATGTCACCTTCACCCTCAAAGCCCCCTCCCCGGCTGAAAAAGCGAAATTGACACTTGAAAAAGCAATTAAAGATTGCGCCGTTTGTAATTCCATCAAATCGGTCAAAAGCTACCACATTAATATCGAATAAAAAGAAAAATCGTGATAAAATTTTAGAGTTCGCCTTTTTTTATCCACGTCTGAGGCGCCTTTGAAAAATTTAATTGTTGTATGGGCCATCTTCATGTCTACGTTGTCTCTTCATTCTGCTAATCTGGCTACTTCTAAACAGCCCAATAGTTTCCTTGTCGAAGATCCGCTTGTCATTATTTTATTGGGGCCTCCAGGATCTGGGAAGGGAACGCACGCCGGCCCGTTAAGTGCCCATTTTTCTTTACCTCACATCTCTACAGGAGATCTGTTCCGTTTTCATATGAACGAAAATACAGATCTTGGGAAAAAAGTGCGCGCGTACATCAATCGAGGAGCTCTCGTCCCTGATGAGCTCGTTTTAGGAATGTTATTTGAAAGGCTGCAGCAAGAAGATTGTAACAACGGATACATTCTCGATGGGTTCCCAAGGTCGATTGCCCAAGCAAAAATTTTAGAACAAAATATTCAAGAGCAAGCGTTATTTGTTGCCATTCATCTTGATGTGTCCGATGAAATCATCATAGAAAGGATTTTAGGAAGGCTTCTTTGTCAAGATTGTCAGCGCTCTTTTCATCGGGTCTTTTGCCCCCCCACCAAAGAAGGTATCTGTGATTCCTGTGGAGGAACGTTAGCGCAAAGAAGTGATGATAATCGGGAAACAATTGCCAAACGGCTATCTGCCTATCATCAGGAAATTGCTCCGATTTTATCTTTCTACCGCGCAAAAGGGCTTCTTAGAAGAATCTCCGCAGCCTCTAGGAAACAAGAGATTTTTGCGACAACGCTCACAACCATTGAACGATTTGTTGCGAGTAAAAAACAGGTCAAGGAAGAAGCGGTAAAAAAGCGCGTAAGAGCTTAAAGGTTCTCAGCGCTCTTCTAAAATGAACAGATCAGAGACTACCGGAAGGTGATCTGATGGGAACACCCCATCAAAGCAATCGCTAAGCACTCCATGAGTCATAACAGAAATTTTCTTGCTCACAAAAATATAGTCGGGTTTGACGCCAGGTTGCCCCGCTTCTTTAAAACCAGACCAAGTTCCAGTAGGTCCATGGTGGGGGAAATAGGCCTTGTTTTTTGCGTCGGTTAAACTCGGCTCTTGCCCTTGCTTTTTGGTAAGAAGTTTGTAAGTTTCTTCTTCTCCCATTTCTGGAAAGAGATTGAAATCCCCTGTGACGATAAACGACCTATCGCCCGCAATTTCTCCAATCTTTGTACGTAAAAGACGGGCGCTTTCATTGCGCGCTTTTTTGCTGTGGTAGTCAAAATGCGTGTTGAATACGAAAAATTGTTTGCCCGTTTTTTTATCCTCTAATTCGACCCAAGTCACTCCCCGAGGAAATTTGGCATTCCACGAAATACTAGGGACAGAAGGGGTCGATGAAAGGAAAAAGTGTCCTGTAGCTTTTTTGGCAAAACGGTTTTTTTTGAATAAAATCCCATCGATGGGACCCTTTTGCTCCCCATCTTCCCAGCCAACCCCGTAGCAATCATAATCGGGTAAAAGAGCCAAAAGATCGTCCAATTGCTGTTTAAAAGGCTCTTGCAAACCAATGACGTCCGCTTTATGAAAACGGATCATACTCGCAATCTGTTCTTTACGCTTTTCCCAGCTGCATGGACAAAAATCAGAGTTGAGCTCATTTTGCCATAAAATATTGAAGGACATCGCTCTAAATACCTCTTTTTCATCCAGAAGGGATAAAATTTTTACTTTATCCTCTAGCGAGGTCGCCTCATGATACATAGCGGGCTTTTCTTGTACCTGTTGATCTACTCCTATAGGGGAGCAAGAGGACAAAAATAAGGGTGATTTGTATTTCATAGGGCTGATTATATTATAATTTCATATATTATTCAAAATAATAATAATTAATTTATTATTATTTATGTTCTTTTAAAAGAAGCTTTGCTGATGCATATATAAGAACAAACATAAAACAAACCAAAAAATATTGTTACGAAAGCCACTGAAAAGCTTGGTTGTATCTCAGAAACAGAAAAAAATGCGTAGCGAAAGCTATCGATGTAATAAAACATCGGATTGCAGTAGGCAATTTTTTGCCAAAAACTGGGCAAATAATTGGTAGGATAAAAAATCCCACCTAAGTAAATGAGAGGAAGAAGAATAAACTGGCTGATCGAATTCAACGTTTCAAATGTTTTAGCGGTCGCACCTACCGCTGTGCTCAAGAGACCAAAACTGTATCCTGCAACCCATACGATATAGAGAGCCAGCAAGGGATGATTTGGCACAAGCCATGTATCTAGTTGCGCTTTGCAAAAGATATTGCCCACAAGAAAAATAGAGAGCGCTACTAAAAACGCGCGCACGCTGGAGGCAAGAGCCATCCCCTGTAAAATCACAAAAGTGCTCAAAGGCGCTATTTTCAAATCTTCGATATCTCCATAGTACTTTGAAATAATCAGGGAGGAACAGCTATTTAAATACGCATTGTTGATAGTCCCCATCATGATGAGCCCTGGAAGAAGAAATTCCAAATAATTGAGCGAAAAAAACTGCAACGACTTGGCAAGGCTCACGCCAAAAATCAAGAGGTATAAAGAAGAGGTGACAATGGGAGTTAAAATCGATTGCCCAGGCACGCGTAAAAATCTTTTGCATTCTCTTCGAAATAGGGCGTAAAGCGGCAAAAAGACCATTAAAAGCCTCCTAAAATATTACAAAAGGCCTCCTCTAACGTACCTTCAGTAATCGAGAGATCCTGCACATTGGCTAGATCGATCCCAGCTGTGAGAAAAAGGGTAGAAAAGTCGATGTTTCGAGGTATTTGCAAGGTGACTGTGCGATCATTTTGCTGAGTCAGGTAGGGGGACTTCAGCGAAGGAAGAGATTTTTTTAGTGTGATCACCACATTCCTTTTTGTTAACTGATCAATGAAGGTAGCTGTCGTGTCTACCCGAATGAGCTTTCCTGCTCCAAGAATCCCAATGCGATCACAAAGCTTTTCGGCTTCTTGTAAATAATGTGTGGTTAATAAAATGGTCATTCCTTCTTTGCTGAGCTCTAGAATAAAGTCCCATAGAGCTTGCCGGATCTCGATATCAACACCTGCAGTAGGTTCATCTAGGAAAAGGAGCTTGGGCTTATGCAGTAGCGCTTTTGCGATCATCAAACGGCGCTTCATGCCTCCACTTAGTTGGGAGCAGGTTTTTTCTTTGTGCTGAAAAAGGTCCAATTTTTTGAGCAACACCTCGATCCAGTTATCATTATTCTGAATGGAAAAAAATCCTGATAAATAGCGCAACACTTCAATCACGGTAAAAAAACCGTTCGACGTGATTTCTTGAGGCACAATCCCCATCAGGTGTTTTGCGTGAATAGGGTTTTCCAAAATATCGTGACCAAAGACCGAAATGCTCCCTTGCGTGAGCTTTTCTAACCCTGCAATCATCGATAACGTGGTGGTTTTCCCTGCGCCATTAGGCCCTAAAAGACCAAAGATCTCCCCAGGACGGAGAGTAAGATCGATTCCATCGACAGCGCGAAACGTGTCATAATCTTTTGTCACTCCATTGAGCACTAAGGGAGCAGGCTCCTTCGCAGAGGACGTTTGATAGGAGGGCTTCATAAGCCTAAAACCTCTGTTGTCTTTTCAAGATGCTCCAAAGACCAGTTAGGTCTTTGTAAGACTTTGATGTTTTCATGCACATGGGTTTCTGCTTTCATTCCAACAACGACAGAAGAGACCCAAGGATACGAGACGGTAAATTGCAGAGCTTGCATCGATGGGGAGAGTTCCTTAGGCATTTGATCGAAAATACGTTTTGGCAAAGAAAGTACGCGAGATTCCATCAAAGGAGAACAGATCATAACATGAATCCCTTTTTCTTGGGCCACCTCAGCAATGGTTTTGTCTTCGGTTTGATTCTTTGTTTTGACCACCTCAAGCATCACCATATTGAACGGAAGCTGAATAGCGCTAAAGTGGTGATTGCTCCCTGCAACCATTTCAGCGCAGCGGCAAAGACCTTCGAGATCGAGAAGCCCTTTTGTGCCCGCTTTTTGCCGAAAACCATTCCAAGTCGCCACTCCATAACTCCGAATTTTCTCCTCAGCCACTTTTTCCTCAAGAACTTCAAAAGCGGCGTAAATTCTTTTATCAAACTCCTCTTTACCAAGATGCAAGTTAATGAGTTCTGGAAGGTTGATGTAGTAGATATCGATGCAGCTGAGCCCCATATTTTCCAAGCTGTGGTGAATCTCTTCTGCAATGAACTTAGGAGCCATCGAATAAAAGCCATGAAGAATATCATTTTGGCGTAAGATGCCCCTTTCTACGTAGTGAGAACGTATGTAGCCTTCATGGCTTTCAGAAGCAGCGTGATCGGGGATCAGTCCTGCTTTTGAAGAAATGATCAGCTGCTCCCTTGTAATGCCAAGGCTCCTTAACTCCGGAAGAGCTCTTTTCAGCAGTTTTTCGCTCCGCTGCTGCCGGTAACTGGAGGCTGTATCAATGGCATTGATCCCATGAGTGACTCCCAAAACAATCGCATTGATGTAGGCTTGATCTGTGATCTCGTCAGGAGCACCTGAGCAGGTACCCATCGATATACCAGATAGCCGTAGATGATTGATGGTGCGTAATTTTTCGGGATGAATATTGTGCTGTTCGAAAAAACGTTTTGTCCCTTGTGGTGTCGCAAAAAAAGCGCTTGTATCAAGAGCCATAAATAACGCCCCTCATGATGACCCAATTTTTTTCACTAAAAATGGCCTGGTCAGTCCTTCCCAAAGAGCGAGCGTTTAAACGGCTATAAAAAAATACGCTGTTGTTTTTTGGCATCTGTAAAGGACTTTTTGCTCTTCGCACAAACATGTAGACCCTTTCGACCTCTGCGCTTGGGCCCTATTTCTTGTAAAAGGGAACTCTTTTGCTCCTTGAAATAGGTACCTGGCAGGGCTTTAAGGGGAAGACCTTGTTTCAACTCTATGCAATCACAAACACATACACAAGTTTGGATTGAAAAGGATCTTCCTTAGTATTTATTTTGTGTAAAAAACGGGTTTATAGCAAGAGAAAACAAGATGCATTTAAAAGCGTCTAGTGAACATCGCCGCTCCAGATCGAACGCTCCTGTAGTGTTTTTTTGTATGGCCTAGGTCTTAATCTGAGCCTTATCTCCGCTTTATCTCTGAGTTTTCGGGAAGAAAAAGGCCGATAGAAAGAGCGCTTAAAGACCTCTTCGAGCGAAGGCAACAGTTTGAGCCTAGGCTTTTAGGAAAAAATCTACCCAGAAAAAAGAGATAAAAGGATTGCCAGAAGAGCGAGTTTTCAGTAAATGATAAAGGTATGAACTCCCTCGAAGAATATGCTTTCTCGCATTGGATGTTACTCGTTTTCGCCTCACTGTTCTTAGGGGGATGGATCCATAGCTTTAAATGCGCAAGAGGGTCCCGTTTTGAAATGTACTACCTCGATTTTATGATCGGGATGGTTTGCTCGGCGGCCCTTTTTCTCCTACTACAAAGTGTTTTTTCTAGAGACGTGTTTTTGATGATGAAAACTGTCTGGCATGAGAAGCGCTTTCTTGCAACCCGCGCTTTTTTTGCAGGAGTTCTTATCAACCTAGTTAACGCCTTTCTTCTCGCTTCCACCTCTTTTAGTGGAATGAGCATGACCTTTCTGACCGTTTTTGGCTTGGGTTTGATGGTGGATCAAGGCATTTATCTTTATCTCTACGAAGCTTCTAAAGAGTGGTGCTATTTCCTAAGCAGCTTCTTTCTGCTTTTGGCGATTTCTCGGATCTGCTTGATACAAAGGACCATTCGTCTTGGAGCTGCAAAAAAAACGATTTTTTTATCGTGCATGGGAGGGATTTGTCTCGGTTTATTCTATACCTTATTTGACCGGTCTTTAGATACGCCAACTACAGGCGGATTGACTCCTGGGATCGCAAGCCTTTTTCTTTCGTTAGGGATGATTTTTTGTTACCTATTTCTAGGCCCAGTTCTGTGGAAAAATCCTATTTTTGGACATCCTCTCGATCGTTATATGTACTACAAAACGCCAGTTCGCGCCCACTTTTTGGGGATACTTGGTGGCGTGATTTGGTTTACAGCCATATGCTTAAAACTTTACGGACAAAACCTGCCTCATGAAAAAGACGTATTTTTCGCTGTGCAGTTCGCTCCCCTTCTTGCTTATATAGGGGGCATTATCTTTTGGAAAGAGATCCCGAAAAAACTGGGGTATCAAGCGTCTTTATATGCCATTTTTTCTCTCTATTTTTTAGGCGTAATCCTTATGGCCTATTTTCGGTACGGATTGTAAACAGGAAAAATAGGGACAACCGTTGCCTCTTTTCATTCTGAAACAACGGCCCTAAACCTGCAAACAATCAAGGGACCGATTTCGTGCAGAGATAAAAACGCTCTTTTTCTTCCATTTTGAAGCCAAATTTCTTCATTAAGGCGCGCATTTGTAAATTTTCTTCAATGAGCTCCGCAAAAACGAGAGAGATCTCTTCATCCGCTGCGATGCTCAGTATTTTTTCCATAAGCAAAGATCCAATGCCCCGATTTTGCCAGTCATCGCGCACAACCATCGTTAAAACAGCCCGTTTTGAGCCTGGAATTTTACTCAATCTGGTGATTCCCACCACCTCTTTTGAAGAGCAGGCTAAAAGGGTGATATCCCTTTCATAATCGCTAAAGCAGATCTGATGGATACGGGTTTTTTTTGTCGCCTCATCGTAGTGCAAGGATTTTACGTAGCGAAGCTTGATACTTTTTTCTGAGAGTTTCTTATGAAAATCGATGATTTCTTGTGTATCCTCTGGCAAACTGGGCCTGATGCCGATCTTCGCGCTATCTTGGAGGGTATGAGAAGAGGCCCAGTGGGAGGGGTAAGGTCGGATGGCTAAAGGTTGCGCCGTTTCTTCTTCGTCATACAAAACGATGCGCGCATCCAAAGCAATGATATTTTCTTCACCAACTAACAGGGGGTTGATATCACACTCTTTGATCCAGGGCTCCTCAGAGATCACTTTGCTGAAACGGACAAGAAGCGCTTCTAGTTTTTCTAAGGGAACCGATTTTTTCCCCCGAACCCCTTTAAGGGCCGTATAGATTTTGGTTTGTTCCATCATTCTTCTGGCTAATGTACTTGTTAGAGGAGGTAACCCTAAGGCCCTATCTTGAAACACTTCGACTAGCTGTCCTCCTAAACCAAACAGAATCGTAGGCCCAAATTCAGGATCGACAGAAGATCCTAAAATTAGCTCATAACCCTCTAGGGAAACCATCGGTTGGACACTGACCCCCTCAAAATCACTAGCTGACGCCTTTTCCGAGACACTTTTTTCAATATCTGCGTACGCATTGACCACTTCACTCTGGTTTTTTAGGTTGAGTTTTACTCCTCCCACATCAGATTTGTGGGTGATTGTTGAGGAGTGGAGCTTCAGCACAACGGGAAACCCGATCGCTTCTGCATGTTTTTTTGCTTCTTCTTGTGAAGAAGCGACAAGGGTGAGAGCGACATCAATCCCGTAAAGATGCAAGATTTTTTTGGCTTCGTATTCGGTCAAAATTGTACGCTTTTCTTTCTTTGCTTGTTTGCGCGTTTTTTCAATAAACTCTTTGCGCTCATCCACTTTTTTGGAAGAGAGTTCCTCAAACTTTGTCGGTTTTTCATAAATACCTCGAAGATTCTCTGCGTAGCGCCACATATAACCAAAGGCTTTTGCTGCTTCATCGGGATATTCAAAGGTGGGAATTTTTGCGTTATTGAGCATTTGCGCCCCCTCTGCCACCATTTCTCCCCCCATCCAACTAGCAAATAGCGGCTTTTCACTCTCAGCTTTTGTAGCAAGGTATTTTGCAGAAGCTGTTGGATCGGTCATATCTTGGGGAGTTAAAATCACAAGGGTTCCATCCGACTCTGGATTATCCTGAGCCACCTCGACCACTTTCCCGTAGACTTCAGGGCTTGCGTCCCCCAAAATATCAATAGGGTTGTTTCTACTCCACTGGGGAGGAAGGAGGGCGTCCAAGGCTCCAAACGTCTTGGAACCAATCGGGGCTAATTTCCCTTGATTTTCGATCAAAGCATCGGTGGCTAAGACTCCAGGGCCTCCTGCATTGGTCACAATACTCAAACGGGGGCCTTTAGAAAGGGGTTGTTTGGACAAAATATCTGCCATACTGAATAGATCGGCGATCGTATCCACGCGAAGAACCCCTACCCGACTCAGCGCTGCGTTCAATACGCCATCAGAGCCAGCAAGAGCTCCTGTGTGGGAAGCGGCTGCTTTTGCCGATTCTTCACTTTTCCCCGCTTTGATCAAGATCACTGGCTTGGTCATAGCTACCTCTCTTGCTGCAGACAAAAACGATCGGGGGTTGCCAATGCTTTCCATATAGATCAAAATGCTTTTTGTGTTTGGATCTGATCCAAAATAATCGATCAAATCTCCCCAGCTAATATCAATCATCGATCCAATGGATACGATCGAACTGAAACCCACCTTTTGCTCCAAACTCCAATCGAGAACGGCTGTCAAAAGAGCTCCAGACTGACTGATGAAAGCTAGGTTCCCAGGAAGGGCCATGCCCGCTGCAAACGTCGCATTGAGCCCCAAAGTAGGATTCATGACTCCTAAACAATTCGGGCCAATAATTCGTATATTAGAAGATCGGGCGATAGCAATGATTTCTTCCTCGAGCTTTTGTCCAGGGGGTCCCATTTCCTTAAACCCAGCTGAAATAATGACAAGGGAACGCACCTTAGCAGCAGCGCACTCTTGCACAAGAGAAGGAACCGTTTTTGCTGGAGTCACAATAATCGCTAAGTCGACTCTTTCAGGAATCGATCCGATATTTGGGTAGGCTTTAAGCCCCATCACAGAAGAGCGTTTTGGATTGACCGGAAAAATCACCCCACCAAAAGGAGTTTTCAGAAGGTTGGTTACAACTGTTCTGCCCACGCTATGCATTTTTTCACTAGCCCCAATCACAGCGACTACCTTTGGAGCAAATATCGCATCCAGCTCCTTATAGGGGCGGTGCAAAATGTTCATGGAAGGATCAAATCGAGAATCTGTCATAGTAGTACTTTTGGGTAAGTGGGATTTATTTACCTAGAGGCCATTTTCGCTCTAATCTATCAATCACAAGATAACAGATTGAAAAAGTTTTGCAAGCAGGATCAAGACTCCCATCTTAAAGTCTTGCCATCCTACTCTCTATTGTTAGGAAGGAACAAGCAAACAAAGCAGCCCTATTTTTCTTGATCTCTTACGCAAAAAAACAGTAAAACTTTTGGAAAAATTGATGATTTGGAGAAACACATGTCAAGTTCAGTAACAGAGCAATCTTGCCTCAACCCTAGTTTTCATGGAGTCAGGGAGGAAATCAGGCAGCAAAACCAAACCCCTGAAAGTGTTCGAGAAGCTTTTGAGAACCTCGATCCACGTGGCCGTGACAACCTAGGTATTTGGCAACAGCTTTATGATCTAACGCCATCGATCGATAAAAGCAATCCGCCTCTTTGGCTTATTTTAAAACAATCCTTAGAACGCTCTCCATACAAGCTTACCGAAAGCAATCACCTGGAATATCAGGCTACTTTCATAGAAGATGATCAAGGCACTATAAATGGCATTACTCCTAAACACCTAAAAGTCTCTACTGTGATGTGGGGGAAGGATCCCCGGCGCCGTTTGTTTATCGCTATCCGTGTGGTGAAGTGGCTGGAGAAGTATGAGAAGCAAGATAAGCCTAGCAACGTAGAAGAAAGGAAAATACAACTACGGTTTGTACTGACAATTTCTCAGAAATATGCAGATGAGAATTGGTTTGTAGTATCTGGAACAGCGAATACCGTTTTCAATACAACGCTTTTTGGGAATGAAACGCCTTTTGGGACCGCTCGCCCTTCTCAAACTTTGACTCACGAGCATATGCCTAGTATCAAACGTTTACTAAACAATCGCATGATTGATCACAATCACCGTTCCTTATGTTTTGCGTTTCAGAAAAATACTCATCCTCAATTAAGCACTTGGACTTGCAGTCCTGTTTATCTCAAAGGAGACTATTGCACTCAGCTTTTTCATGAAAGAAAGGGCTTCAGTAGGGATGCAAAACAAAGTACAGGCATAGAAAAAGAGGATAAAAACAGGCTAGAACTAGAACAGGGAGAATCTAAAACTAGCTCTTAAGACGCATGTCACTTGCTTCAAAAAACGTCAACAGATTGGAGTCCTATCCTTCCAATCTGTTTTTTTGTGAACGATACCTTCGTAACATATTCGGAAAAGGAATTCTTAGCCTTTTAGAAGATGCTCATCCAAAAACATTAAAAATTTGACAATATCTATTGAGATTTTTGCGTCCCAAGCATCTTCTTTTACATAATCTGGGTAGTACCCAAAATAATGACAACCCAATTTCCTTGCAAAATCCTGATAAAGGCTTCTCGGTTCGTCCATTGAGCCGTGATCTATTTCCACTACCACGGTTCCTGGATGGGAAAAAATGAGATTGGCAAATCCCGATCCATGAGGGCCAACAATGATCTTTGCAAAAGAAAAAAGCGCTGCTTGCTCTTGCGGATCAAGATCTTCGAGACAAATGCTTACAAAGCCTTTCTTTTCTAACGCTTTTAATAGAGTTTCTTCTTGCACAATACGCCTTGAGCAGGCCTTTCTTCGAGAGATGTAGAGGCGCTCTGGGAAAGTGCTCTCCCACTTTTTCGGCAAAAATGCATCACGAATACAGGCTTTTAGCCAACTTGGGAAAGCAGGTGATTTACTGGGGATAAAGGGAACTGAGGGTACAATCAGCAGATCGGCTTTGATGATCGTATCCCCATTTACGAATAGAAAATCCCTCTCTGACAAGCCAAAATGTTCCATGAATATCTTGAGGGAGTTTTTCTGCCATGGGTGATCTAGATTGGCTAGATAGATCCGGTCATATTCTATTCCCGATTGAGCGAGGATCTTGAGCCTTGGGAGCACTTGGAAAAGCCAGTGGTACCAATTTTCCTGTCCTGAAGAAGAGATAACGGCCAACTTTCCTGGGAAAAACACCCAATCTTCGTTGGCTATATTGCGCTTTGGATTCAAAAGATTGTGCCGATGTGTAAGGTAGACTTCTGTATTTTGAAACACCTCTCCCCTGCTTGTCACAATTTTCCCTTCATTGACAACGACGCCATTTTTTAGAAAAAGGAGGAACTGTCTAGAGTCGGGCTCTTCTAAGAGGTACTCCACAAAGTCCCCCTTTTCCTCACACTCTTTTAACGAGATCAATCTGTCAGGGTGTTGCAGAGAAAAGCCCATAAAAGGTGGAAAGAGGCAAACAATAAAAAAGTATGCTGTGACTAAGCGCAAAGCAGGCCCCTTGTTTTTGTGAAAAATTAGGTAACCACTATTCAGTTTTACGCATATCTTTTAAAGAAAAAGAGAAAAATAATGAAGAAAATCGCAGCAAGTACGTTCGTAGAGTTGGGAGTTTTGTGCTCGATTTCGCTTTTTTCCTCTTGATCCCAAGCCGTTGTTCCTGTTTGCAAATATCTGGAATAGGCAACCGACATGGAAAAGAAATAGATCCAAACAATCCCTAACCCCATTCCCCGAAAATAAACCTTGAGCGATCGCCGAAAACTCGTTTTTAAAGAAAGAGGTTGGTCATATTGCCCCACCTTCATACGAAGGAGCATTTTTCCAGGGCTTGCTCTACCAAACCGTAAAAATAGGGACTCAATGGGGACAAAAAGCAGGTACTCTATCGGAAAATAGTAGAAAAAATAGAGAGGGAAAGAGGTGAAGTATTTTCTAGCGATATAGACCGCTAAGTACACAAGGGAATAGTCAAACATGCGCGCTAGAAATCGGATCCAAACAGCCGATCTACGATCGATGAATGCCTCTTGGGTAGATGAGTCTAAAATCTCTGAGGGATAAGCAATATCATCGACCACTAATGGCTGCCTTCTCTATGCGGTTCATGAGATCCTCCTCTTGAAGAAGGGTCTTATCTAGATAAATACCAATGGTTTTTTTCTTCAGTGTATCTGCTTTACGGAAAAGAGCGTATAAATTTTTCTTAAAAAAGGGGCAGGATCTGGGGAAAAGAGCACGTTTGTAGGATAAAAGCAGAGTCTCTTCCGGATCAAAAGTATCTAACTCCTTAAGATTCTCAAAAAGGACCACTTGGGCATTTGGCGCGTAATGGGGGTAGGCGACTCCTGGAGACCGGCCTTTGTCAGAAAGGGCGATCTTCACATCGAGTGATAGAGCTTTACCAAGCGCCTCTTTTGTGATCACTCCTGGGCGCAAAATGCGGGGAGAATCGGTGAGGTCAAGGACGGTTGATTCCAAACCAATCGAGCAAGAGCCCCCATCCACAATGCAAGCAATGTTTCCACCAAGATCGTGAAGAACATCTGCCGCGCAAGTGGGACTTGGCTTTCCTGATAAATTGGCTGATGGAGCAATTAAGGGTTTTTTCAAAGTGCGTAAAATTTCGAGAGCTAGCGGATGATCTGGGGCGCGAAGCGCTACTGTTGTTTTTCCTCCTAGATGGCGCTGTATGCGCGGGTGGGCAGGTAAAATCAAGGTCAAAGGTCCTGGGAAAAATGAGCCAAGTTTTTCTAAAAATGCTTTGTGGTTAGGATCAAGCTGGGTTAACGGCTCGATAGTACTCATCGCAAACGAAGCAACATGGACAATGCAAGGATTGTCTAAGGGGCGGTTTTTCACCTGGTAGACCGCTTTTTTTGCCTCTTCATGCCCAAACAAAGCTCCCAGTCCATACACCGTTTCTGTCGGGAAAGCAACCAGCTGCCCTTCCTGAAGGAAGTGTTTGACTTGCTGCAGAAGCGGTTTGGTCAAATAAGTGTAGATTTCTGTTTTCATCTATTCTAGGATACTTTGCTGGATTTTTGTTGTCCAAAACTCAAAATTTTCTTAAGGATTCTTAGGTAGATTGTTTGATGAAATCGATAGAAATTGTACCCCTTTTGCAAGATAACTACAGTTATCTGATCCGTTACGGAAAAAAAGCTTTTGTGGTCGATCCATCAGAAAGCGGTCTAATCGCGCAGAAATTGCAAAAAAAATCCTCTACGCTATCCCATATCCTTGTGACGCATAGTCACGCAGATCATGTAGGGGGCGTCGCCGAGCTCGCTAAGAGGTATGGAGCGTCTGTTATCGGCCCAAAGGACCCAAAAATTCCCTGCTTGGACCATCCTTTGGATGACGGGGAGCGTGTCATTATCGGGCCTTATTTCGTAAGAGCCCTTTCCACTCCTGGGCACAGCTCTGCCCACCTCGCCTTTTTGCTCGAAGAGGAGCGCATCCTTTTTACGGGAGACTTGCTCTTTGGATGTGGGGCCGGGAAGCTAGAAGAGGACTCGCAAGATTGCGCCCATACCATGTGGTCTTCGTTAGAAAAAATCTTAGCATTCGAAGAGGATACGCAGATTTATCCGGGACACGAATATACAAAACAAAATCTTAGCTTTGCTGCCCATCTCGAAAAAGAGAATCCTTGGCTAAACGAGCGAGCCCTCTCCTTGGAGAAAAAATCAGCAAAGCTCGTGCCCACTACGCTCGGTCTAGAAAAAAAAACCAACCCTTTTTTGCGCGCAAACAGGATAGAAATGCAGCGGTTGGTTGCGCAAGAAACGGCAACTCCTGGAGACGCTCTTTGGGAAATACGGAAACGGAAAAACCGATTTTCTTGAAGGAAATTTTTTAGGCGCTTGCTAGAGATTGTGATTTGTGCGATCTTCTAATCAAGTTCGCTTGGAGGAAAAAACTATGCCTATACAGAAATCTTTTGCCGTTCTGCTGTTTTTTTACGCCGCCCTTGTCTGCCTACTTGGGATCATGGGTTATCGGGCAGCTGGTAGCACAGCTTCTCTCTATTCGGGACTGTTTTTCGGGATGGTCAGTTTGGTAGGGTCTGCCCTTATGTTGATTGAGCGCCCATTAGGCTGTTACCTAGGACTTTGTTCCTCGCTGATTCTGGGAATTTTTTTCTCGTTGCGGTTTCAAAAAACTCTCCAATTCATGCCTGCAAGCATAGCTCTTTTGAGTCTGATGGTTTTTTGCATGATGTCTTACGAGACCTACCAAATTAACCGACGGAGTTGAACCGTTTTTCGATCAAAGGCCAGTCAATTTCTCGAAAAAAGGCTTCGATATACCGCCTGCGATTAAGATGAAATATGGTGATGTAAGCATGCTCCCACACGTCCATGACAAGTAGAGGGGCCAGTCCAACAAGATTTCCTAGGTTGTGCTCCTCAATCCAGATATTCAAAAGAGCGCCTGTTTGCTCATCGAGACAAAGAACGACCCAGCCAATACCTCGCATCATCCCTGTCTGCACAAAATCGTGTTTCCAAGCCTCATAGCTCCCAAATTGCTCGATCAAAGCATCGATGAAATGGGAATGGCTTGCAGGGACTCCTTGCCCGCCGAGCTCCGAAAAGTAGTATTCGTGCAAACGGAGACCACTCATCTCAAAATTTAGCCGCCTTTTCAACGCTCCATAGGCGTATGTTTTCTCACTTCCTTCCTTCCGCATTTCTGCGAGCTGTTCCAGTAGCTTACGAGCGTTTTTTACGTAGCCTTCATAAAGCTTGATGTGGAGTTCTAAAAGCTCTTTAGGAAATTTAGAGGTGCTAAAAAGAAACGAAAAATCTTGGGCTTCATATAACTCGAACGGAGCCCCCTGCCCTTCTTCGTCAGCGCAAATGGTCCCTGCTAGAAAAAAAACTGCGAAAAAATACCGCTTCATAATCATTTCCCCTATCCTTCTAGCAAATAGCCAATCAGGTATTTGTTTTCTAGTCTTTGATCCAAAAGAAGACGGTTTCTCCATTCTAAAGAGGGCAAGCAAGGGCCCCTAGGAAATACAAATACGCGGTTTCATAGGGATTCTACCGAAAAAACGCCCATGTTTTAGGAAAGGTGCGATCAAGTCCGTTACGAAGAGATCTCTTTTAAAAAAAATCCTCTCTCAAAAAATAGTCTATTTTCCTATATTGGTGATTTTACCAAGAATATCTCAAAATAGAGCGCGTGATGAAAGCAAGAACACCCGATTATCCCATTGATCCCATGATTTTATCCCGAAGATCTTCTCGGGCCATGTCTGGAGAACCGATGACAAAAGAAGAGCTCATGCCCCTCTTTGAGGCAGCTCGGTGGGCGCCGTCGAGCTACAATCATCAGCCCTGGCGATTTATTTACGCATGTAAAGGCTCCCCCGATTGGGAACGTTTTTTTTCTCTCCTCTTTGAAAATAACCAGCTATGGGCCAAAAACGCGGCGGTTCTAGCCCTTCTTGTTTCTAGAAATCGGTTTGAAAAAAACGATGGACCTGCCCGGCTGCACAGCTTTGACGCAGGATCTGCTTTTGAGAATCTCGCTCTCCAAGGGACAAAAAATGGATTTGTCGTTCATCCAATGGAAGGGTTTGACGCAAAAAAAGCACAAAGCGATTTACAGGTTCCTGAGCACTATTCGGTACAAATTATGCTGGCCATAGGGAAACCGGGTAAGGTAGAAGACCTCTCCGACTCGCTTAGGGAGCGTGAGGGCTTTACAGATCGAAAACCGATCTCCTCTTTGGTGATGGAAGGGACTTTTTTGGAATAAAAAAAGTCGAGTAAAACGATCTTTACCCGACTTGACTAGATGGCTTAAGCAGTTAGCAGAGCTAAAGGACTGGTCAGTTTCTTCTTGCTCTTTCTTTTCGCTGTAGGCTTTTTTTTCGCTACTTTTCTGCGAACTACCTTTTTCTTTGTCGCTCCAGCTCTCTTAGTGGCTGTTTTTTTGGCCGTTTTTCTTTTTGTTGCGACCTTTTTCTTCGCTTTTCGCTTAGTTGCCGTTTTTCTTGCCACTTTTTTTGCTGGCTTCTTCTTGGCAACTTTTTTGCGTGTGGCTTTTTTCGCTGGCTTCTTCCTAGCTACTTTCCTTTTAACCGGTTTTTTTCTAGCGGTTTTTTTAGCCGCTTTACGAGCTGTTTTACGCACGACTTTCTTACGAACCGTTTTTTTAGCGCTTGTAGCTTTTTTTCGAGAAGCGACCTTCTTACGGACGACTTTTCTCTTAACAGGCTTTCTAGTAGCAGCCTTTTTTCTTCGCTTTAACATGAACAACTCCTCCCTTTTGTTCTAAATCTTTTCTTCTGACAAGCAGAATGTTTAGTATTTTTAAAGCATTACCTTACATTTGTTAATATAAAATATTTCAAATAAAAAAATCAAATTTACCTAAGTTTTTTTTTGATTTTAAAATTGCAAAATATTCAAAAATCCCCTTTAAATAGGCTCCTGAGCTATTTTTTCTCAGAAAAATTTTCTTCTAAGCATTCGCGATTTTTTGCGGCGATTATTGGCAAAAAACGCGCCCCATATTGTTTTCTTCAGCGCACTTGAGATGGGAAAATTTCCGATTTCGAAAGCGCAGATCATAGCCAATCCCGATTTGGATCGTCGCTTGGCTTCTACCCATCATCAAAAACGGGCAAAATAAGATTGGTTGGACGCACCGAAATCGGGCCCGTTAGCCAGACCTGCCCCCTTTGCCTGCTAAGAAAAAAGGCGTTTGAATAGGTTGGGAGCAGATTGGGAAAAAATTGCACTACTAGCTTCTAAGTGAAGGTCTATTCATCGATTCTTATCCAATCCCTGACTTGGAGCTCCGATCAGCGATCAGTATTTATACCATTCCTATAAACAGTAAGATCATCAATTTCATTTCTGCAATCGCCTAGACTCTGTTTTTAAAAAATAGGAGCTATCGTAGGCGAGGCAGGAAAGCAGTTCCTTTAGAAGGTAGGTATCTACATGATTTTGATCAGCTAGCTAGAAAAGAAGGCACTTCTCGTTAGCGGAGGCGATTTTTAGCCTACTTGCGCATCTTCAAGAAGGAAAAAACTTTACCGAAGCTGCAAAAGCAATGCGTGGTTCGTTTGAGATCTCTCATGACATGGGTTGAAAGATTTTGAAAAGAAGGCTTAGAGGGGCAAGCCTAGTAGAGGTGTGAGGACAAATTTCCCTACAAGCGGCCCAGAAGAGATCTGGAAGAAGGAGGTTCTAGGAGGTTTCACGATCAAGGAATCAATAGTCACAAGGCACCTTGCCTATCTTTTTTGTAGAGCTTGCCTTTGATACTTCCTTTATGGTGTAATTCTTCTTAAAAAGAGGTGATGTATGCAACTTGTCTTGTACTATAGAAAGCGCTGCCCGTTTTGTAGAAAGGTTCTAAGCGCGTTAGAGGGGATGAATCTTCAAGTCCCGATGAAAGAGCTCTCAGAAGATCCTGCCTATCCTGAAGAGCTACAAAGCATCGGAGGCAAGACCCAGGTTCCCTGCCTAGTGCAAATAGACGCAGAAGGGAAAAAAAGCGCTCTTTACGAATCAGATGATATCATTGATTGGTTCAAGGCGAAAAACACCCCGCTCTAACTCTTTCTAAAGAGAGACGCTCTCTAAAAGAGCGTCTTATCTTTTCGTCCATTCGCGAAAAAAAGGGCCTTATCAAACTGCACAATTCTGGAAGCTGCTATCTTCAGCGAAGAGTTACAACGAGCGTTTTACGTCCTCTTTAGCCGCTGGAAATAGGCCGTGGTCTTCAAAGGAAAATACCTTATTTTTCGAAGCGCTGCTTTTCTCTTGCTGGGCAGGATGACCCGATCCTTGAAACACGCCATTTTTGGAAATGAGGATCTTCACCTTCCCAATTTCATCTACAAACAGCATGCTGGAAGGGCTTTTTCCATGCATTAAAATCCCCTCATTACCCATACCTCCTGCAATCAGAAGATGGGGCACCTGTTGGATCATACCCATAGCAGCCATTGGCTCATTATTCGGAGAAAAAAAGGAAACGCTCGGATTGCTCCCACCACGCAAAATAGACGCTGCAAAACCCTCTCCTGTAGCAAGACCGATCCCTGTTCCTCCTCCTTGCAACATGGTCCATGTACCTATGACTTTATTTTGCCGGTTCTTGATGAACATCCCAGCTCCAGGTCCTCCGGTCAAAGAGAGCTGGTCTGCCGTCGTGCGATCTCCTAACTTCAGCTGCGCATGGTCATTTTTTGCCACAACCTGGAAAACAGAATCTCCTTCCGTTTGGATGGTGATTTCTGGGGTCTCTCCTCCCAAGATTTGTACGCTTGTTGCTCCAGATTCGCTCCTCATCGTCAAGGAGGGCTGGTCGTTTTCGCAGCTGATCTCTATCGAACAAGAGCCTGTTTCATTTTGCAAGAACAACGTTTTTGCGTGTAAAACGTCGTCTTGACTTCCTTGTGAAAAACTGGCAGTCAAAAACCAGCAAAATAGTACCAGATTGCTAGCTGCGCAGATATTCATGATTGTTTGTCGCATCCCGTCCCCTTTTGTGCATCATACCTATCCACTTCGTTGTGTCTGATTTTCCGCTTCTTGTCAACAATAGGATTTTTTTATAGAATTTTTTCTAATTATTATTTTTGCTCTCTCATTTTATGGTTCATCTCACCTCGCTTAGAAAAAATAAGATTCATCTTCAGGATTATCCTTACAAAGAGGATATTCAAAATAGGCTACTGCTCTCTCACCTTACGGTTACCGAAGTAGAGCTCTTAGAAGAGATTCTCTTTAGTCGCTTAGAGATCCCGATTGCTAAGCTAAAAAAACAGTTCCCCGCGCTGTCTTACGAAGATTTGCTTGAAAATCTCAATAAACTCACCCCTCTTGGTCTCTACACCTTAAGGGAAAACCGCGTATATGTGGATAAAGAGAAACGGAAGTATTATGAATCACAACTCGTGAAATTTGATGAAGACTTTAAGCCAGATATGGACTGCCTATCCCACCTGCTCAAGAAAGTGCCTATTCACGTTTTACCCACCTGGTACTCAATTTCTAAAAGTTCGAACAATATTTTTGCATCCATTTTGGACAAATTCTTAACAACTCCCCAAATTTACCAGAGGTACTGCTCAGAACTTGGATATCCCGATCCAGTATTTCTCAATATCATTACCGATTTATTTCAGGCTAAGCACTTTGAGCTTTACGCCTCTGACCTAAAAAAGAAGTACAACCTGACCGATGAAGCCTTCCACGAGTACGTACTCCATTTTGAATTCAACTTCATCTGCGTCCTTGGATATAAGAGAATCGGGGACGTTTGGGAGGAAATACTCACTCCCCTCTACGAATGGAAGCAATTTTTATTGTATCAGCAAAAAGCGCGTCCCGTTCCCATCAACAATATTGCTCGGATTGATAGGCTCCGCTCTAGCCCGTTTGCTTTTGTAGAGGATATGACAGTTCTCTTGAAAAAAGCTGCGGAAAAACCGATTCCAGCTACCCCCTCTTCTGTCCAAAAAGTGCTCGGATTACCCAATACTGAAGAAGCACAAGGCTATACAAAAGAGCTCATGGAGAAACTAGAGGAGGTCCGCTTTACCTCATTAGATACGCATGTAGAACTGCGCCCTCTTGCAAAGGAGTTTCTACTACTTGATAAGGAACAACAATCATTGTACCTATATCGCCATATCCACCATCAATCTAGTGAAGAGCAGCCCCGGCTGTTACACGAAAGGCACCAACGAGAAATTGAAAGGAGTCTCAAATCGTTTGCTGGGTCAGATTGGATCTATTTTGAAGATTTTGTCCAAAGTTCGATGATTGCTCTCAGAGATCAGCAAAAAATCTTCCTCAAACAAAAAAGCCCCAAAAGTTGGAGCTACTGTTTTCCCGAATATTCTTCTGAAGATAAAAGCATTATTTTCAACTACATGCGTCTTTTGTTCCACTGCTCTATGGTTGAAATAGGAAAAATGCATGGTCAAGACTGCTTTTCCTTAACCGAGTTTGGGCGCAAATTATTGATTTGATCACAGGTTTCCAAACGTTTTTTCAAACGTGAAGAATCGGGTAGTCAAAGGAGTCGCTGCAGCCCTCAGACTCTCCTACGAAAAATGCCAAGTAGGGCAAGCGTTCATCTTGTCTCATATTCCTAAACGGAAAGTAGCTCACCCTCACTTATAGCAATATGTATTTTATTTCAGAAATAGAAAAGCGCAAAGCGTCAGCAAGTAAAAAATCTCTTCTTACCTTTTCATTGAAAAGAGTAGGGGCAAAATCTATAATGAAATGAAATTTGTATAGGGCAAAATTTATGTGTGGCATCTTTGCTTATTTGGGCCCTGAAAACCCTTTAGCAACTTGCGTTAGAGGTCTAAAAGGCGTTGAAAGTCGTGGGTACGATTCTGCAGGAATAGCTGGATTCCTCAAACGGAGAGAAAAAAAACAGCCCAGAGGGAAAAAACATCGAGGAGAGATTTTCTTCTTTAAGCAAACAGGGAGCGTTGACGCGTTAGCTCGCAATATCCCCCCCGAAAAATTGGCCTTAGCGATTGGTCACACAAGATGGGCAACCCACGGAAAGCCTAATGATCGTAACGCGCATCCGCAGCTAGATGCTTCTAGCGAGCCTGCCATCGCCCTTGTGCACAATGGCGCGATTGATAATTATGCCCATTTGAAACATCTCTTGGAAAGAAAAGGGCGTCTATTCCGCTCAGACACCGATACAGAGGTCATCGTCCAACTCATCAAAGAGTATTACCGATCCAACCTGCTCGAGGCTTTTGCAAAAGCCTTAAAAGAGCTAGAGGGGTCTTTTGCGATCGTCGCAATCCATAAAGACCATCCCGATCAAATTTTAGCAGCAGCGAGAAGCTGCCCTCTTGCCATCGGATGGAACGCAGAAAAAAAAGAACATTTGATCTCTTCTGATCCCAATGCGTTTTTTAAACGGGGAGACCTTAAGGTCACTTTTTTAGAAAACGATCAAATCGCCGTTGTTCGTGAAGGGAGTTTGGAGGTGTTTGATCAGAACCTTGAAGCGATTTCCCACAAACAGGTGCCTTTTTCAGCAAGGGACTTGCCCGAACCATCAAAAGAAGGCTTTGAGCACTACATGCTCAAAGAAATTTTCGATCAACCTGCTGTGATGGCAAATATGCTATCGAAACGGACAAAGCATTTCCCTTTTCTTGATGAGCTTGTTCCTTACACAAACGCATTTTCTGAGATCGATCAGATCACCTTACTTGGGTGCGGCACATCTTGGCACGCGGCTCTATTAGCCTCCTACTTAATCGAAGATGTCGCAAAAATTACAACAAGGGCTGAAATTGCTTCAGAATTTCGCTACCGAAATCCTGTTCTTGGGAAAAATTCTCTTGTGGTAGCCATCAGCCAGTCTGGGGAAACAGCCGACACCATCGCAGCTTTACGAGCTGCCAAAATGCGGGGCGTTCGCACTCTCAGCATTTGTAATGTCAATTATTCCACACTTGTGCGGGAAGCGGATCACACGCTTTTATTGGAAGCGGGTCTTGAGATCAGCGTATGTTCGACAAAAGCGTTCACTTCACAGATGGCTATGCTCTCATTATTCTGTTTGCACTTGGCCAAAGTGCAATCGATCCCTGTTGCTGATGTGTGGAATCTCCGTTCTTTGCAATCGATCGCTCCTATGATGAAAAGCATTTTAGGCAAGAAGGAAGAGATTGCCCGGGTGGCAAGCCGGTACGCGCACTACAAAAAATTCATTTTCCTTGGGAGAAACGCTATGTACCCCGCCTCATTAGAAGCGGCGTTAAAACTCATGGAAATTTCAGGGATTGTTGCCAACGGCTATCCTGCTGCCGAGCTAAAGCATGGCCCAATTGCTCTGATTGATGAAAGCTTTCCTGTCGTGGCTTTTTGCGCCAACAAGCAAACCCACGCAAAAATGGTGAACAATCTACTCGAAGTGAAGGCAAGAGGCGCCCCTATCCTCGCAATGACTTTTGAGGAGGATCAAGAAATTCCAAAGATCGCCGATGATACCATCCTTCTCCCAAGAGGACTGGATGAGTGGTCGTTAGTCTTCGCCTCTACTACAGCTGCGCAGCTTTTGGCCTACGAAATTGCGAGAATTTACGGCCAAGAAACAGACTATCCTTACGATATTGATAAACCGCGCAATTTAGCCAAATGCGTCACTGTGGAATAAGCTCTTTTATGAAACGGTTCGTTCGGTATAGTTTTCTACTTGCAATGATCTTCTGTATATCCCTCCTTTTTTTACCGAAATTATCGAGAACTTGGGTGGGGAAACAGCTCTTTTTGCGGATTATTTCCAATAAAGTGGGCACCGAGCTTTCTGTAGAAAGTTTTGATCTTGCCTGGTTTGGACCACAAAAATGCACCCAACTTGTGTGCAAACGGCCTGAGTTTGACCTGCAAATTGATGACTGCTCCTACCATGTACCTCTATGGAAGCTTTGGAAAGCCTTCGATAAACTCCACCTTTGCCAAGTAGAAGGAACCCTTGATTTACAAAATGCCAGCTTAGCGATCGACCCTTTGGGTAGAGCAGAAACGTTGTTTGAGCACATTTACGCAAAAATCACAGAAAAAGTGCCCGATGTACATATCGATTTGGATTTTTATGCGCGCTCTAGAAACGCTGCGAATATTGGAAAATGTTTCTTACACGGAACGGTTTCCTCCACCTCTTTTCATGAGCTCGTGATGGATTGGAGCGATTTATCTTGCGACTTACAGCTCAATATGAAACGCCTTCCCGTCTCTTTTTTTGATCTATTTTCTGAGGCGCCATCCCTTTTTCAAAGTATCTTTGGCAAATACCTTTCCTTAGAAGGTTCCCTCTTTTTGGATCACGGCCTAGGAGATATCAAATGTGACATAGCCTCTTCCAACCTAACAGCGACCCTAAACGGCCACCTTGAAAACGATCGACTCCTATTGAACTCTCCATTACAGATCAAATTTTTTCCAAACAACCTACTAAGTTACCTACTTTTAGGAAAAGTGCACCCCTGTTTCTCATCCATCCTCTCGGCCGATGCGCCCATAAAAGTGGAGATCGACCGGGACGGTTTTTGTTTGCCTAAGAACTACCGAGATCTAAAAATCGCTAAGGGGAGATGTGATCTTGGTAAACTCTATGCAAAAAATACCGGGATGCTCGCCTCGATCTTAACCATGATGAAAGAGGAATCATTATTTGGGGTGCAAAAAATGCATGTTTGGTTCACTCCACTCGAGTTTTCTGTGGAAAACGGCCTTGTTCAAACAAAACGGATGGACCTTCTTATAGGAGATACGTTCCACTGCTTTACTTGGGGGAATATCGACTATCTCAATGATCAGGTACATCTCACTCTTGCTGTCGAAGCTCCTATGTTAAAAAACTCGTTCGGTATCGAGCAGCTGCAAGAAGATTTCACGCTACTTTTCCCCATAAAAGGACCAACAGACGGGCCAAGCATCGATGAAAAATTAGCAAGTGGAGCGATTGCTCGGCTGATTTTAGAAACAAGCGGCAACTTTTTAGGGAAAAAAAGCATGCTCTCTGATCGCCAAGAAACCATTCCAAAAGCCCGTCCTTTTCCTTGGAGAAATTAGGGACATTTCCAAGAGGTTCTGATCCAGCTTACAGCTTTCTAAGAGGCCTGTTTAGGCGATCGTGATCTTCGGGTCTCTGTAGACATCTTGAATGCTATGCAAGATCTTAATCCCTTCTTTCATCGGTTTTTGAAACGCTTTTCTACCAGAAATCAGTCCCATGCCTCCAGCTCGTTTATTGATCACTGCTGTTTTTACCGCTTCTCTGAGGTCATTCTTTCCCGATGCGCCCCCAGAATTGATGAGACCAACCCTTCCCATAAAATTGTTCACGACTTGGTAGCGGCAAAGATCTACAGGGTGGTTACTGCATAAATTGGTGTACATCTCATCTGTGTACTTACCAAATTTGAGTGTAGGGTACCCCCCGTTATTCGTGGGGAGTTTTTGTTTGACAATATCCGCGCCAATCGTCGCTCCTAAATGGTTAGCTTGACCTGTTAAATCGGCGGAGCTATGGAAATCTTTGTCCCCTGTTTTAAACGCTTTGTTCCGTATGTAACACCACAAAATAGTGGCCATGCCCAGATCGTGAGCCTGCTCAAACATTTGGGATACTTCCATAATTTGACGCCGGCAATCTTCTGAACCAAAATAGACTGTAGCTCCTACAGCAACGCATCCCATAGCGTAAGCCTGATCAATGGAAGCAAAAAGATTTTGATCATGAAGATTCGGAAAACTGAGCAGTTCATTATGATTGAACTTCAAAATGAAGGGAATTTTGTGCGCATACTTTCTTGCAACTAGGCTCAAAACGCCCAATGTACTGGCAACGCCGCTACACCCCCCTTCTATCGCAAGCTTCACAATATTTTCTGGATCAAAGTAGATCGGATTTGGGGAAAAAGAGGCTCCTGCTGAATGCTCAATGCCCTGATCTACAGGAAGAATCGATAAGTACCCCGTATCCTGAAGGCGTCCATGAGAAAAAAGGGTTTGTAGTGAACGAAGGGTCCTACAAGAGCGGTCGGAATCCCCAAAAATATCGTCCACCCAGCCAGAATGAGGTAGATGAAGAGACTCTTTTGGCACCACCGACCTGTGCTCTAAAAGGTCTTTTGCTTCATCACCTAATAATTCTTCTACATTTTTCATAACTGCCTCCAATCATCTTAAATTCACATTACAAAAGAAGCCGTTTTATTGCAGCATGTTATTCAAAAAAGCTTCGAGCATCTCTTGCCGACCCGAGTGGGGTTTTGGATCGAGTTTGTGCTGGTCTACAAGCTGCGCTACTTCTTCTAATGGGAGATTTTTTTCCAGAATTTCTTTCCCTAAAGAAGAGTGCCATTGCTGGTATCTTTGAGTAAGATAGGATTGTAAACATCCATTTTGTACCATTTTTTCTCCAATTTCCAGGCTTCTTGCTAGAGCGTCGATTCCAGCAATGTGCCCATAAAAAAGATCGGTTGTATCGATACTTTGCCTGCGCACCTTAGCATCAAAATTGAATCCTCCAGACAGGCTTTTTCCCTCTCGTAATAAAAGATACATGATGTAAGAAAGTTCTGATAATTCCATCGGGAATTGATCGGTATCCCAGCCAAGTTGCGAATCTCCTCGGTTCGCATCAATCGAACCTAAAAGGTCGTGGGCAAGAGCGTAAGCTACTTCGTGCGCAAAGCTATGGCCTGCTAAAGTAGCATGGTTGGCTTCTAAATTGAGGGAAAATTCTTTTTCTAACCCATGCTTGAGGAGAAAGGCATGCACCGAGGCGCTATCGTGATCATACTGGTGTTTTGTTGGTTCACAGGGTTTGGGTTCAATCAGAAAAGCGCCTTTAAACCCAATTTTCTGCTTGTAGTTGCAAATCATGTGAAAAAACCTTGCCATCTGCTCTGTCTCTTGCCGCATATTGGTGTTTAATAGGGTTTCATAGCCCTCTCTACCTCCCCAAAACACAAAGTTTTCACCCCCCATTTCATGGGTAATATCGAGCGCGTTTTTTACCTGGGCAGCAGCTACGGCAAAGACTTCAGGATTTGGATTGGTAAATGCTCCTGCCATGTATCTTGGATGGGAGAAAAGATTCGCAGTTCCCCAAAGAACCTTAACGCCTGTTTCTGCCATTTTTTTCATGAGGTAATCCGCAGAGGTTTTTACTTCATAGAGCGTTTCTGCAAAAGTCTCCCTTTCAAAAGCAATATCTAAATCGTGAAAACAAAAATAATCGACACCAAGCTTTGTGAAAAACTCGAAGGCTGCGTCTGCTTTGTTACGCGCCTTGATTTGAGGAGAACTTCCCTCGTTCCAAGGTCTGTCTAAAGAAGGGCTCCCAAAGGGATCGCTACCAGGCCAGGTAAAGGTGTGCCAGTACGCAACAGACAACTTTAGCCATAGCCTCATAGGCTTGCCTAAAATCAGCTTTTGTGGATCGTAATAACGGTAACTTAAGGGATCTAAGCTTTTTGGCCCCTTATACGCAACTTTTTGTACCTTTGGAAAATACTCTCGCATACAAACTCCGAGTTTTTTTCATCATAAAAAACCTCTGTTTTTCTTCCACAAATTCTTGGTGTTTTCCTGAAAAATGTTTTTTGGACAAAGAGGTTATTTTGCGGTTTGACGATCTAGGAAAGGTGCGCGTTTTGTATGATCTTGGTGCTTTACGTCTCTTTCGTCCAACCTTCTATTCTTCGTTCGGAAAACAGATCTTTTAGAGCAGGGTACAAGGCATTGAAAAGCGCTTCTTTTTTCTGATAATAGGTTTGGTGCTTTTGATTGGGGCGTAGGGCTTCATAGGAAGAGCCTTGGGGGAAGGCTTCTTCTAGAGAGCCTCCTAAAGCAGAAAAACGGGCTAATTTTGCCGCCCCGTAAGCCGCCCCAAAATGGGCCTGCTTGTGGATATACAGGGGCTTTTGCAAAACCGAGGCGATCACATTCAACCAAGAGCGGCTTTTGACGCCCCCACCTAAAAGGTGTATCACACCCATTTTTGCTCCTGCGCGAAGGAGAGCATCTTGCCCATTTTTACAAGCAAATGCCGTACCTTCCATCACCGACTGGACAAGATCTCCCCTTGTTGTCTTGTTGGACAAGCCAAAAAACACCCCTTTTGCGTAAGGGTCGTTGTGGGGCGTTCTCTCTCCTGAAAGGTAGGGAAGAAAGATGGTGGAATGATCTGTAGGGGTTGTTGCTTCCTCTAAAAGAGCGTCGATGCTTGTAGAAAAAATCTTTTCCAAAAAAGAGAAACAGCTAGCAGAACTTAGGTGAACGCTCATCTGATGCCACTTTCCAGGCACTGCGTGGCAATAGGTATGAATCCCCTCTTGAGGCAAACTCTGAGCAGTATCCTTAGCGGTGAATAAGACGCCAGAGGTTCCCAAAGACAAAAACGCTGTTCCTTCAAATAGGCACCCTACGCTAAGACCGCTTGTGGCATTATCACTCCCGCCTGCGATCACAAGAGCCTTTTTAGAAAGCCCTAGCGCATTTGCCACGTTTGGCAATAGCGTTCCTGTGAGATCGGGACCTTCAAATAGCTCAGGCATCTGCTTTTCTGACAGTCCGCAAGCACTTAGCATCTTAGGAGACCAGGACCTTTTGCTGATATTGAGCCAAGAAGTACCAGAAGCATCGGACATGTCGGTAGCAAACGTTCCTGTAAGTAGATAACGCAGATAGTCTTTGGGTAAAAGCACCCGAGCGGTTTTTTGAAAAATCGCAGGTTCGTGCTTTTTCACCCAAAGTACTTTAGGCGCCGTGAATCCAGGCATGATGAGGTTAGCTGTGATGGCTTGATGATCGGGCACTTGCTTTGCAATCTCGGCGCATTCGCAAACGGCGCGCCCATCATCCCATAACATCGCAGGGCGAAGGGATTTGCTCTCTCTATCCAAAAGAACAGCTCCGTGCATCTGCCCTGTAAGACCAATGTGGGTAACCCCCTTTCTGAGCTTGGGAGACAATTGCAAAATCGCCTGTTTGGTCGCTTGCCACCAATCTTCTGGATTTTGCTCAGAGTAGAGCATCTTGGGTCTTTGTACTGTTAAAGGAGACCTGCTTTCACCTAAGACGCTACTATCTGGGCTTAAGAGGAGCATTTTTACGCTGGAAGTCCCAAGATCAATGCCAAGATACATATTAAGTACGCCTTTTAGGGAAAAATTGCCCGCTGTAGAGTCTTTTTTCAATTCTTTCTAAAGAAATTCCCTTGGTTTCTGGAACGTAAAAAAATACAAAGAAAAAGCCGAGTATGGTGATGAGAAAATAGAGAAAAAATGTGGCGGGCGTTCCAAGGAGATCCAAGATTGAAAGAAATGTAGCTGTGACAAGAAAATTCGCTATCCAATTGGTCGATGTCGAGATACTTGCTCCCAAAGCGCGGAAATGTAAAGGAAACACCTCGGACATCATCACCCACATGATCGGGCCAAGACCGATCGAAAACCCAAAAATGTAGAGCATCATCGTGATGAGACTCATGCTTTTTGTGAAAGAAAACGTGCTAAATAGGCTAGTAAAACTGAGGGACAGTCCTAAAAGCCCAAGTCCCATCAAAAAGATTCCGACTAACAATAGCACCCTCCTTCCCAAGGTATCGACCAGAAAAAGAGAGAAGCCTGTCGATAAAAATAAAACAGCGCCTACGCCCATTGTAGCTAAAATGGCTGAAGAATCACTCACAAATCCCGCTTTTTCAAAAATGGTTGGAGCAAAATAGATGATGGTGTTGATCCCTGTTACTTGTTGAATGAACGCAAGGCCTGTTCCTACAAAAAGGGCGGGGCGCAGCTTTTTTTTGAACAAAGCTCGCACAGTCCCCTTTTCGAGATGCATGTTGGCTTGAATTTGCTCAATTTCTCTTGTCGCCTCCAACGAAGTCTTCCGAATTCTTTTGAGCACTCTTAGAGCTCTTGCTTTCTGTCCTGCAAAGACCATCCAACGGGGACTTGGAGGTAAGAACAGCATCCCTGCAAAAAAGAAGAGAGCAGGCAATACCCCAGCGAGCAGCATCGATCTCCAAGCGCTCTCATCCGCTAGGCTATAATCGACTACGTAGGAAAGTAGAATACCAAAATTGATCGCTAGCTGATTCAACGATACAAGCGCTCCACGATGCTTTGTGGGAGAGATTTCTGACACATAAAGGGGAGCTACGTAAGAGGAGATCCCGATTGCGATCCCCACAATGAAGCGGGCAAAAATCAGCAGAGTCATATTCCAGGCTAGGCTAGATAGAATGGTCGCTAGACAAAAAAGGACAGCGTCCCAGAGAAGAACGACCTTTCTTCCAAAAAAGTCGGCTAGCTTACTACTAAAAAGGGAGCCTGTAAACGCTCCTAAAAGAACAACACTGATGACCATGCTAGTGTTTGTATGGGTAAGCGCAAATTCCTCATTGATGAACAAAATAGCCCCTGAAATCACGCCTGTATCGTATCCAAACAAAATGCCAGCAAAAGCGGCAATCAAAGAAATCAGAACGAAAAAATACTCTTTTGCAGCTTTGTGTTTTTTTCCAATGTTGACCGGTTTTCTCATCGCCTTTTCCAAATCATCGCGCAAAACAAGAGAGCTTTCCCTGCGGGAAGACAATGACGCCCATACCGAAGATAAGCTCCCTGATTGCAAGGGTTCTCTCTAATCGCAAATTCTTCTTTTTTAGATAGTAAGTCAAGAGAAATTTGTTGGCGTTTTTTCTCCTCCGTTTTACAAAACTGCGAACAATCTGGACCTTTGGATTGCGGAGGAATATGGAGGGGAATACAAGAAAAGAAGGCTCCCTTCTTGAGACGCACGCTGGTAAAAACAGGGCTATTTCTGACATGGCCAAGGTTGGCTAGGCCTGAAAACAACCTAGAAGATGAAGGGGCTTCTTACAAAAGCAAGGCAAAATACTGCCTTTACGAGGATGTTACCCCAAGGAAAAAATTTCAACCGACGACTGTTAGAGGCGAGTTGCTCGAAGCTTTTGCAAGAACCTTTCCGACAAGATCGTACCCGTTCACATCGGTAATTTCTACCTCATACCTCTGATAAAGCGCATCTACAATTTCAAAATCATTGAGAATCACAATCCCGTCTACATCGGGAGCTTGTCCATAATACCTGCCACGTAAAAGGTAGGAAGACTCTTCGTGGTACCCCTCAACAATCACAGATAACCTTTTTCCAATAAGACGTTGATTATTTTTCTGAGCGCTTTTTTCTTGCGCCTGCATCAACCGATGGTAACGCTCATTTTTGATCTCTTCTGGGAGATGCCCGCTGAGCTTATGGGAGTACGAACCTTTTTCCCGGGAATACATAAAGACGCCCGCGTGATGGAAATGCCCCTCTTCTACAAATGCAAGAAGCTCTGCAAACTCCTCTTCTGTTTCTCCGGGGAACCCGACCATAAGACTTGTTCGGATCACGACACCGGGCAAATGTTTTTTGAGGGTTTCAATGGTGGTAAGAATGTCTTTTTTTGAGGTTTTTCGGTGCATTTTCCGAAGAATTCGGTCCGAAATATGTTGGATTGGCATATCGAGATAGCGGCAAATTCTTCGATCACTCGCCATGATCTCGATCAGCTCTTCATCAATTTCATCGGGATATAAGTACAAAAAGCGGAGCCAATAATCCCCTTTTTCCTCTAGCATGGCCCGAACGAGGTGATGTAAGCCCTGTTTTTCTTTCCGATCTTTTCCATAATCGCCAAGATCTTGCGCAATCAAGATCACTTCCTCCACCCCATCTTGCAAAAGACTGCGAAACTCTTTTAAGACTCTTGCTTCTGTTTTGCTCCGAAGGGGTCCTTTGATATCGGGAATAATGCAAAAAGAGCACCTCTTTTTGCACCCCTCAGCAATTTTTATGTAGGCATAATTCTGGGGCGTGATCCGAAATTCTGGCACCTCTCCTGAGGCCAAATAAGACCTGGCGTCTGATACCATTTGCCCTCTATTCCCTCGAACTGCGTCGATGATGTGCTCCACATCTCCAGAACCAAGTAAGTAATGGACCCCTGGATACTCGGCTTCAATCACGTGACGATAATTTTGTACCATGCAGCCAGCAACCACGACTTTTGCCGAAGACTTTTTCGTAGCAAAAATCTCGCCTAGAACATCGAGCGCCTCTTGCCTAGATGCCTCCAAAAAACCGCACGTGTTGACGATTAAATAATCGGCCTTCTCCTCTTCACCTGTGATTTCGTAACCGTTTTTCAAAAGTTTTGCGATCATTTCTTCACTGTCCACGAGGTTTCTTGCGCACCCTAAAGAGGTGAAATGGAATTTATTGCGTCTTATTCGGAGCATATTTACACTAAATTGGATTGGAAAGTGCTTATTATGATGAAATTCTGGATAAAAAAAAGCGTTATTTATCTTTTTTCTTCTTTTATTGTTCTCACAGCGACTTTTTGCGCCCTGCGCGCAATACCGGGAGATCCTTTTACAAGGGAGATGACTCTTCCAAGAGAGATCGTGCTTGCATTAAGGAGCCATTACGGCCTAGATGAGCCTCTCCTCTTCCAATATTTCTCCTATCTGCAAAAAATGGCAACGCTCAATTTTGGCCCTTCTTTAACTTATGAAGGGAGAACTGTTGGTGAGCTGATTCAAGAGGCGCTTCCTATCTCATTTCTTTTAGGCCTATTGAGTGGTATGTTCTCCCTATTTTTCGGGTACACGTTAGGACTTTTCTTTGCAAAAATCCCCCAAAAATCCTCCATCACCCGATTCGTGAACGCAGCTTGTCTCAGCGTTCCTACATTTGTTCTCGCCCCTTTTTTACAATATTTTTTCTCACTAAAATGGTCGATATTTCCCATTGGAGGCTGTGCTGGAATCGATAGTTTAGTACTTCCAATACTTACGCTATCTTTTATTCCCATCTTTCAAATTGCAAAAATTGTGCACGCAAGCACCCGAGCAATTTTGCAAGAGGACTACATCAAAACGGTCCGAGCAAAAGGGATGGGAGAAAAAGAGTTATGGAGATCACATGTGAATAAAAACGCTCTTATCCCCGTACTCGATTACTTAGTTCCTCTAACCTCCTATTTGCTCATGGGAAGTTTTGTCGTAGAACAAACCTTTTCTCTGCCGGGTCTTGGGCAACTGATGGTGCGTAGCATTGAGTCGCGCGATTACGGCTGCGTCATGGGTCTTGTGTTTGTCTACTGTTTGGTTCTTTTCTCTGTGGAGTGGCTTGTGAGCGCATTAAAACCCCATCTTGATCCAAGGATGCGTCATGAAATTGCCTAAATGCAGCCTAGGATTTCTCCTTTTAGCCCTGGTCTTTGTGTGCATAGGCCAACTATTTTCTCCTAAAGAAACGATTATTTTAAGCAAGATCCATCTCTCGCCCTCTTTTTCCCACCCTTTTGGGACTGATGATCTCGGTCGAGATCTCTTTCTCCTTTGTTGCAATGGACTGAAAACTTCCTTAACAATTGGCCTCATTGCCGCCTTTTTTGATCTTTTCATCGGCGTTCCTTATGGCGCTTTAGCAGGATTTTACGAAGGATCCCTCTCTGTTGCGATGCTACGCCTTGCCGATATCTTGCACATCATTCCCCTCATCTTACAAATTCTACTCTTCATGAGCATCTTTGGATCGGGCCTTTTCCCCATTGTTTTATCTCTGTTTTTAAGTAGCTGGACAACAATGGCGCGCGTTGTCTCTAGTCAGGCGCGTATTTTACGAAGTAAACCCTTTGTCCTATATGCCAACATGATGGGAGCATCCTACCTGCACATTTTTTCCACCCATTTGCTCAAAAATCTTTGGACGTTCATCACACCTATTCTCACCTACACAATCCCAAAAGCCGTCTTTACAGAAGCCTTTCTAAGCTTTTTGGGCATGGGAATTTCTCCCCCAGCAAGTTCTTTAGGGATGCTGATCGCGCAAGGGATGGCCACTATGGAATTTTTCCCATGGCGCCTTTTCTTCCCTTCCCTTCTCCTTTTTGCTGTTTTACTCTCTTTGCACAATGTCGGAAACTTTTTACAAAGAGACGCTCCTTTATGAAAAAAAAGTTGCTCACTTTTGAAAAGGTTTCTCTAATGATCGGGGAGGAGAGGCTACTTGCTCCCTTTTCTTTCACCTTGCATGAAGGGGAAGCTATCGGTCTTGTAGGCCCCTCTGGAGCGGGAAAAAGCCAGTTGTTACAGGCGATCGTGGGCCTGTCTAAAGCAAGAGTGGAGGGGAAGATCCTGTACAAAGACCGCCCCCTTCACTGCCTAAGAAAAGAGGAGTTACAAGCCATTCGAGGAAAAGAGATCGGACTGATTTTACAAAATCCGTTTGCGCAGTTCAATCCTACAAGGACGGTTGGCGCGCAGCTTCTAGAAAGCTTTTCTACGAAAACCAAAAACCGTGAGGAGCGCGCCTTAGAGGCAGTCACTCTTTTGGATCAGCTCCATATTGAGGATCCCACCAAACTGCTAGCCTCTTTTCCCCATGAAGTGAGCGGCGGGATGTTGCAAAGAGCGCTGATTGCGATGTTCCTGCTGATAAAACCATCTGTTTTGCTCAGTGATGAGACAACAACCGCCTTAGATCCGGTGAGCATACATCACCTGTTTCGGGTGCTAAAAACATCGGATACCTCCCATATTTTTGTGACGCACAATCAAAAAGCGGCCAGCTACTTTTGTGACCGGGTCTTTTTCATCAAAGAGGGGGTCTTATGCTCTTAAAATTATCCCAGGTAAGCAAAGTATTTTCTCCAGGAACGGCCCAAGAAAAGCGGGCTCTAAACAACGTAAACTTATCGTTACAAGAAAATGAGGTGCACGCTCTTGTAGGGAGATCTGGCTCGGGAAAATCTACAATCGCCTACCTCATCATGGGGCAGATCGCCCCAACCGAAGGGAGCCTGTTTTTTCTAGAAAACCGCCTGTCAAAAGAAAGGGGCTCGGCTCTCCGATCGGAGATACAGATGATTTTTCAAGATCCATCAGGATCGCTCAATCCCTATTTATCGCTTAGACAAATCTTAGAAGAGCCTACCCATATTCTTGGGAAAAAGCTCTCTTGGGAGGGTTTGTGTGCGCTTTTTGATTCTGTCGAATTGCCGCGGAGTTATCTGAAGAAATTCCCTAAGGAATGCAGCGGCGGCGAGCTGCAAAGAGTCAGTATTGCTAGAAGCTTGAGCGTAAAACCCAAACTTCTGATTTGTGATGAAATTTTAGCTTCACTAGATCAACCAAAACAAGAACAGGTCATCTTGTTATTAGAAAACTTGCTGCAAGAAAACCGCTTGAGTTGCCTGTTCATCACGCACAATCTTTCTTTAGCAGAAAAGTTGAGCCACAAAACCACCGTTTTGCTCCATGGGGAAGTGGTGGAGCAAGGAAAAACAAAAGAGGTGTTTGACAATCCTCAGCATCCCTACACGCAAGATCTCATCACCTTTGGCGCTTTGTTTTAAGACGCTTCGCTAGAAGCGGCTTTTTTTTCAAGGGCGCTACGCAAATTTTTGGGAAGATCAAACACCACTTCTTCTTTTTTGTGCAAAACCTCCTCGATACTCGTCACACCTAGCTCTTGCAACCGCTCGATGCATTTTTGCACAACCGTTTCTGGGGTCGAGGCTCCTGCGCTCATGCCAATCACCTGGCAACTTTGCAGCCAGTCGGGATCAATCTCCTGTTCATCATTGATCAAATACGCGTTAGGCCCCTCACTCTTTGCAATCTCGCAAAGGCGATTCGAGTTGGAGCTCGTGGAGTCTCCTACAACAAGAAAGAGGTCGGTGGTTTTAGCAAATTGACGTAATGCAACCTGCCGGTTTGTTGTCGCATAACAGATCGAAGAAGAGGGCAACGTTTCTATCTGCGGATACTTCTCGACAAGTTTTTGTACAATTTGCTCCACATCTAGTACGCTCAAAGTGGTCTGCGTGAGGTAAAAAAGGGGATCACTGGGAGAAAATGTCAGCCGATCGACATCGCTTGGATTTTCCACAATGTGCGTAGCTTCTGGAGCTTCCCCAGCAGTGCCAATCACCTCAACATGATCTTTATGACCAATCAAAATGATTTTGTACCCCCGTTTCGCCCACCTTTTTGCTGCTGAATGGACCTTGGTCACTAAGCCGCAAGTCGCATCAATTTCGGTGAGGCGCCTATCCTTAGCTTCCTGTCGAACTTGGGGAGAAACCCCATGGGCCGAATAAATAATCACAGAACCTTCTGGCACAAGAGAGAGATCTTCGATGAAACGAGCCCCTTTTTCCTCTAAATAGGAAATCACATGCTTATTGTGCACAATTTCATGCTTTACGTAGACGGGAGGCCGGTAGAGCTCTAAGGTTTTTTCTACCGTATGAATCGCTCTTTCGACTCCGGCGCAAAAACCCCTAGGACTTGCGATAAGAAGTTTCATAAATGAGATGGGCTCGCGTTAGTGCACATCGGCTGCGCACCTAAAACCGTAAGTACGGTTGACTGTTCCAGGGTTATTCCGATGCCTATGAGAATACCGTAGATCTTCTTTCAAACTTTTCCAACAACCACCACGAAGTACTCTGTAGACTCCTTGCAAAGGACCTTTCGGATTTTCTGGCTCCTGCAAAGAAGCGTCGTAATAATTGTATGCATACCAATCTTCACACCACTCGTACACGTTCCCTGCCATATCGTAAAGGGAGAAAAACCCTGCAGGATAGCTCATTACAGGGGTGGTATCACTACTGAAGAAATTGGCTTGGTTTCTCTCTATTTGATCGCCTGTAGGGTAGACGCCCGTATCTTTTCCTCCACAGCCGGCCACTTCCCATTCCGCTTCTGTAGGCAGCCTTTTTCCTATCCATTTCGCATAAGCCACCGATCCGTACCAAGTGACACCTACAACCGGATGTTTGTTGTAGCCAGATTCGATAATGAACTTACCCGCTGTCTTTTTGATTCTTGAATCCCTTAGACGGATAATGTCGTTGTTATTCCCATCTTTTTCTCCGCCCATAGCCATCAAAAAACGAACAAACTGCTCATTTGTTACAGGGTGAATATCGATAGCAAAACTGCTCAACGTCACTGCGTGACGGGGCATCTCATCCCGGGCTCCTGTATTGCTCCCTCGAAAATAGGTTCCTCCAGGGATGATCACCATTTCGGAGAAAATGGGTTCCACTTCACGAATCTCCACCTTAGTAGGCTCATAACGTGATACGCTAAGCTCTCTTTGAAAAATGGCTCCTGGATCTGGTTCGTAAATAGGACGTTCGATTTTCGGAGGATTGATCACAGGTTTTAGAGCAGATGGAGGAGCAGGAAATGCGTAGTAGGCTGAGGGTTTCTCCCCTCTAACCGCACGTTCGAAAGGGAAGGACATTTGCATCTTATCCTCTACCCGCTTTTCGATCGCTTTCCAAGGAAACAGCGTCAGATTTTTTTCTTCGGAAGGAGTATTTTCTTCTTTTGTGCTCGAAGAGGAGGTGTCATCAGCCTTTTTATGTAAAAGATCTTGCATCGTTTTTTCAATATAGGCAGGCCTTTTTGCAGGGTCCTTATCTAGTACGTAGCGGAGTAAAAGATCCCAAGAAAGATGCATGGTAGGCGCTAATTTTGCAATCGGCTCAATCATCGCTTCGGGAAACTCTTTCGTTAGCAAGTAATACGCAAGGACGCCAAAGGCATAAACATCTGACCTAGAATCCTGTTGCGCATTTGATAAACACTGTTTTTGCTCTGGGGCCAAGAAATGAAAATTCCGAATATAAGAGCGGTAGTGTTTGTAATCTTCCATCCCCTTTTCCGATTGAAAACTTTCGGCAATGTTCACGTACGCTTGGAGCAAACATCTGCCTATCCCTAAAAGTTGCATAAGACCAAAATCGCTCAAAAACACCTGCAAAGAACGGTCCTTTTTTTGCACTAAGATATTGCTCAGTTTCAGAGCTCCATGGATCCAATGACCATCTCCTTTGGTCACTGTATGCGCGTAATCAAGGGCAGATCCGACTTGCAATAGAATCTGTTCAATTTCTGACTCTGAAAGAACGGTTCCTTGTAAATCGAGGTAACTATCGAGATTCATGACCTGACCAGACTGATCCACAATGGGATCCATCACAATAAAATATTTTCCATCTGCAAAGGAAATATTGTGGATTTTCACAATCGAAGGGTGGTCTAACTGCGCTAAGGAAGAAACATTTTTCTCAAACCTTTCCACAAATGTGGGATCAGCAACAAGAGATGGTGCTAGCACCTTGATTGCAAACGTTTTTTTCATCAGCCTATGTTCTGCTAAATAAACATCTGCAAACGCATTTCGCCCAAGGTTTTGAAGGATATAATAATCGCCTATACTGTCCATAACACTCTTGTAGAATTTGATCATAAAAATGCCGGATCTTTAATGCAAGAATTCATAGCAAAACGGGGAGAAAAATGCGAAGCAGGCCTCCATATCGTGGTACGACATTGTTTTGCGTGCGGGTCTTTTCGAGAAAAAGAGGACGCCCATCGCCTAGCTCCCTTCCTCATCGAGAAAAAGATCTAGAGCATCGACAAAGCTCTCATCAAAATAGTAAATCATTTTTTAGCGCTTTTGATGCGCTCGTGATGTTTACTTGCCGACAAGCGATCTTCAAGTGGGCATGAAGGGAACGTGACCTTACGGTAGCTTTTATTAAAATTATTTTTTTATAATAAACCCCCCAATAAAAATGTTTTTTGTATTTAAAAAAAACGCTTTATTTTATATAATTAATTACAATTATGAATATTCATCCAACAACAGTTTATCAAAAAAACCTTAATCATTGTGATCAAAGGCCGCAAAAAGCCTCTTTGTTCTCTTTTGATTTCCTGACCACCATCACACAGATTTTTTCTTGTTGCGTAAGCGCTTTTTCCTGGCTATTTCCTTGCTGTTTCCAGGGCGCTAAGGTGGAGACGGGGGCGTTTGTGAAAAAAGCTATTTCGCAAGAACAAACCAAACGTCATCCTTCGGTAAAAAAACAGGTTATGGAAGAAAAGAGCCTAGATCTTTTAAAAGCGCCTCTTTGTAGGGAAACATCTGGTAACAAAACGGCGGCTCTTTTCACCGGCAACAATGCCGTTACCGAGACCGCTCTTGTCCCTTACGTTAGGAGGTACGCCCATCCGATCGATTTTTCGGAGAGACCTCCAAGCAAAAAGCCCTCACAAGAAGAGGGCTTTAGCGACTTCAACCTCGCTGATCTGCTAGAAAAATATGGTAAGGAAATCGATTTTTCCAAAAGCCTTTTATCAGAAAAGTCCTCACAAGAAGAGGGCGGTAGCGACTTCAGCCTCGCTGATCTACTAGAAAAGCACGCTGAAGAGGTTGTTACCGAGAACAACGCTGCGGGTAGCAAGACGGGTCCGATCTTAGACAGAAAAATGAGTCAGAGGCATCAGCTACCTGTTTTCTCTTCTGAAGCTTCAAAAGGCAGCGCTCCACCTTTGCTCTCTAAAAAAGGTAGCACTAGGAAATCCTATGGGATTTTTTCAAACATTCCATATAAAGAAGAAATGGAAGCCTTAACAAGAGGATGTTTTGGCTACTTAGGAGCGCCTAAAGTAGTTTTTGGCTCGATCTTAAGCAACCTCATTGGCGCCTGGTATGTAATGAGCGCTCACTCTGGTCAAAGTTTACCTAAGTTGAGTGCAAAGGTGGCTGAAGGCTTTTCTTCTGCTACAAGAAACGCTTCTTTAGCTGCTACGACCTCCCCAAAGCCTTTCTCGTATTCTGAAAGTATTCTACCAAATTCAGCTACCCTTACGACTCTGATTGCCTGCGGGATGCTCACATTTTTGGGGTATAAGGTCTTCTCGTTCTACAATCAATCGATCACATCAAAAACAGGGAAAAGAGCGATCCGTTCCTGCGAAAGAACCGCTCTTTGCATGAAAATGGCTCTACTCCCTACTTTTTTGACGATGATGATCTACTATTTTTCTAGGCAAGAAGGGATCTACTTGTCAGGAACGTATCTGAAACACGCTGGCGTTATCACCATCCAGCAATCGAGCCGCCTACTTGTTTCACTCATGAGCTTTTACTGTCGATTATTGTACAAGGAACCTGTCGCTGCAGTATTTTTCCCAGGTTTTTCTGTGGGCATTCTTACCCACACTTACTACGGCGCTTTAGAAATACAAAAAAACCAAGATAAGAAGAAGACTCTTTCTAAAAAAGAGATCGTGAAGCCCTTAGAGCGTCCAGCTAAGGTGGAAGAACAAAGGCTCTATCCCACCAATTCTTATGCATTGCCTCTAAGCATTAGCAGGAATATTCTAAGGATTTTCAGGAATATTCTTCTCGCGCAAGGAACGCAAGAGCGCTTCTCAACGCCATACAATCGGTTAGCGGGAATCGATACAGAAAAAAACAGCGAGGTTCGGGCGCAATTTTTAAGAAAATTATTTGGTAACGGGTTCTTACAGGCGGTGAAATACCCTCTATTTCAAAAAACCCTCCCAAGCTTTTCTTTCCTAGAAAAAAAAGATGACAAGAAAAACTCTTCTGCTACCACCTTACCTCTAACAATGACCTCTATTCTCACACCGAGCGAAAAACTCACTTGGAAAAACTACTTCTCCCTACCCTCTCGTAAAAAATGGATCGGAAAAAATAACAACTGATCTAGTGATTAAACCACTCGGGAAAAATACCCTTTTTCTCCAAGGTAGGGCTAAAAATCACGAAAAAACATCTACTTCGAACCCAGCTCGAAAAAAAATCCCGATCCATGTACTATGAATATTTCAGCGATGTGATGGCCCATGGAAACACTTAGCGTAAGCGCGCTTACCTCTTTCATAAAGAAAAATTTAGAAAAAGACTTTTGCTGGCTCAAAGTCCAAGGAGAAGTCAGCAATGCAAAAGATTCGTCTGGGCACCTCTATTTTACCCTCAAGGATGATTCTGATGCTGGAAAAGCGCAAATTTCCTGCGTATTTTTTAAAAAAGATCGTATCAAGTCGGGGCAAACCTTTGAGAATGGTGATCTGATCGTCGTTGAAGGGAGCCTCTCTGTATACCCACCTAGAGGGTCTTACCAGATCATTATTCGGAGCTTTTCTACAGCGGGCTTAGGAACTCTTTTACTCAGGCTGCACCAAACCAAAGAAAGGCTGCAAAAGGAGGGTTTGTTTGATGAAAAACATAAGCAACCTTTGCCGCTTTTTCCCAAAACCATTGGAGTGATCACTTCACCGACTGGAGCAGTGATTCAAGATATTTTGCACGTATTAAGGCGCCGTTATCCTGGGTTTCATCTGATTCTTTTCCCTGTAAAAGTCCAAGGGGAAGGCTCTTCTGAAGAAATTGCTTTGGCCATTAAAGAGTGTGACCGTTACGAGCTTTGTGACCTTTTGATTGTGGGCCGAGGGGGAGGCTCTTTAGAAGACCTTTGGGCATTCAATGAAGAGCGGGTAGTTAGGGCTGTTTTTGAGGCAAAAAATATTCCCATTGTATCGGCTGTTGGTCATGAAACCGATCACACTCTGATCGATCTTGTTGCCGACAAAAGAGCTCCCACCCCATCTGCTGCAGCTGAGCTGGCTGTTCGGGAAAAAGCCTCGTTACAACAGGCTCTTGAAGAAAGAAAAAAGCAGATGGCTTACTGTTTACAAAAACAAGTAGAAGAAAAAAGGCAGAGGCTGAACGTCTTGAGCAAACTACCCCACTTTTCAGATCCCACCTATTTTTTAGCGAAATGGTCACAAGAACTCGACGAAAAACGCTCAGAACTCTGCGTTGGTGTGCAAAAAAAACTCGAAGAAACAAAGCGCTCTTTTGCCTATTTGCAAAAAGGGTATCAAGAAAAAGACCCGACTCTCCTTATCCAAGAGAGAAGAAAGTCTTTAGCCAGATGCAAAGAGCACCTAGCTGCAATTGATCCAAAACTGCTTGTAAAAAGGGGATACACGATCCTTTTTTCGAAGAATACAGGAGAGGTGATCGTCTCTGCCGACCAGCTGCGGACGAGTGATGAGATCACAGCCACATTAAAAGATGGAGCCATTGAGGCCCAAGTCAAGCGCGTTACGAAAGGAACAACCCCATGAAATCATTTGAAGAGCTTTTTGCTCGTTTAGAGACCATTTTACAAAAGATGAACGAGCCAGGTACATCGCTAGAAAATTCCCTGACACTGTTCACCGAAGCAGATCTCTTAATCAAACAGTGTGAAAAAAAACTCGGTGAAGCCGAAGAAAAAGTCCAAATTTTACTCAAAAATCGGGATGGGTCTTTAAAAACAGATGAAGAAGGCCAACCCGAAATTGTAGAATTTTCTTCTTGAGGTGTTTCTGAAATACTTACCTCATGTAGATCACATCAAAACTTGGACGCTTGCTGAACTTTCTTTGCTTGCAGAGGAGATCCGTCAAGAAATCATTTCTGTACTTTCTGTCAATGGCGGGCATCTATCTTCGAATTTAGGTACTGTTGAGCTTAGCATTGCTCTGCACTACGTATTTTTTTCCCCAAAAGATCGTTTTATTTTTGATGTGAGTCACCAAACATATCCCCATAAACTACTCACAGGACGGCTCGAGAAATTTTCTACGATTCGTCAGTTTGCTGGTCTTTGCGGTTTTGCAGACCCTTCAGAGTCTTCTCATGACCACTTTTATGCAGGACATGCCGGAACTGCGTTATCGCTAGCTTTGGGAGCGGCTCACGGGAGAGATTTGCAAAACGAACCACATCACGTAATTCCGATTTTGGGCGACGCCGCCCTGACTTGTGGCGTCACATTAGAAGCTCTCAACAATATCCCAAAAGATTTGAAAAAGTTCATCGTTGTGCTCAATGACAATAAAATGTCGATTTCAGAAAATGTGGGCAACATCACAGGAATTTTAAGCCGTCTGATCAATCATCCGATCTCCAATAAGCTCTACCACGATCTCCAAGCCCTTTTAGGGAAAATCCCAGGTTGCGGAGAAAATTTAGCCAAGCAAGGGCAAAAGCTGACTGAATCGATGAAAAATCTCGTATCTCCTGCCGTCTTTTTTGAGCAATTTGGTTTAGATTATGTCGGCCCAATTGATGGGCACGACTTAGGGAAACTCGTAACCACCTTCCGAGCGATACAAAATACTGATAGACCGGTCCTATTGCATGTGATGACTACAAAAGGGAAAGGGATGCCGATCGCTTCTGAAAACCCCACCTCCTACCATGGGGTCAAACCTTTTGATACAGAAAGTGGTCTTTTCCTGGAGACAGCCAAACCTAAAATCACCTTCCCAAAAGCCTTTGGGAAAAAGCTATTGGACATGGCAGAAAAATCGACACGTATTGTAGCGATCACCCCTGCGATGCCTGCTGGCTCTTGCCTCACGCAGTTCATGAAGCAGTACCCTGAGCGTTGCTTTGATGTGGGAATCGCAGAAAGCCATAGCGTCACGTTTGCTGGAGGGATCGCCAAGGATCTCCGTTTGAAAGTCTACATGGTGATCTACGCCACCTTCTTACAAAGAGCTTTAGACAATCTGTTCCACGATGTCTGTTTGCAATCTTTGCCGGTAGTATTTGCTATTGACAGGGCGTTCATTTCAGGTCCTGACGGCAGTACCCATCATGGAATCTATGATCTTGGTTTCCTTTACGCGATGCCCCATCTGATTGTTGCGCAACCAAGGTCAAAGGCGCTTCTTGAAGAACTCTTGGACGAGAGCTTGTCGTGGACAAAGCCTGCTGCGATCCGCTATCCCAATTTACCAGCAACGAGCCTTGCGCTCGATCGGGACCGGGAAAAACAACCAAGACCGATTGGTCAGGGGGAAATCCTTGCGGAAGGAAGCGACGTTCTTCTCATTAGTCTGGGTCATATGTGTGAAACAGCTTTTGCGGTGAAAGAGCTCCTTGCGAAAGAGGGGCAAAGCTGCGCGATTGTCGATCCTATCTACATAAAACCTTTAGATGAATCACTATTTTTACGCCTTTTTCGTCAGCATAACCGGGTTGTTGTGATCGAAGAGCACGCCTCTTTAACGGGATTATCTTCCATCCTATCGAGTTTTCTACTAAAACATCAGTTTACCGATATTCACCTTCTTTCTTTTGGGGTGCCGGATGAGTTTGTTCCGCATGGACAAAGAGAGAAGCTTCTCCATGCAATCGGCTTAACTCCCTTACAAATTGCAGAAAAAATCTTGAAGCATTTCTGCTGGAACGAAATAGCCATCTTATGATCATTGCTATCTTCCCCAATCACCACTTCAAAGAGTCTTTTCAGCTCGCAGAAAAGATCTACGCATTTTTGAAAAAAAAGCAGATCACAGTGATTGCTGAAGAGCCTGTCGCAAAAAAACTGGGCTGCAAATCGCTACAAGAGATTCCCATCAAAGAGGTCGATTTTCTGATCGCTATGGGAGGCGATGGCACCATTTTACGCCTTTTCAATCAATACCACACAAAAAAAGCGGCTATTTTAGGGATCAATCTAGGCCATTTAGGGTTCATGGCCGATATCCCAGTTGCCGAAATCTTTCTCGCTTTGGAAGACCTGTTAAATGGGATGTACACCGTTCATAAGCGGATCGTCTTAACCTGCATTTCACCAGCGAAGGAAGAGTATACAGCGGTCAATGACGTCGTGTTGCACCGAAGTCACAATCAAGGTTTGATCGAAATTTCTATCTCGGTGAGTGGTATGTACATGAACACCTACATTGCAGATGGGATCATTGTAGCGACTCCAAACGGTTCTACTGCCTACTCCCTTGCTGCCGGAGGTCCTATTTTAAGTCCTAGCGTAGATGCTTTGGTGATCACACCCATCTGCGCCCATACCATTTCCAATCGGCCATTTGTCCTTACAGCCAAGCACACACTTACCATAAAATGCGCCTCTTGCAAGGAGCCGGTCGAAGTGAGCGCTGATGGATTAAAGCGCTTTACGATGTCACCTCAGGAAGAGATTTCAATCATGAAATCGAAAGAAACATTCCGTTTGGTGAGCCTCACGAAAAGGAAGAATTACTTCGACACTTTGCGAGAAAAGTTGGGCTGGTCAGGTACTTTGTTCCAAAACTTCAAGAAATAGTACATCTAAACAGGCGCTTAGTTGCATGTGGAGATGCTGGGCATCTTCCAAACATTGTAAGATTTTTGCTATTGCTGCGAGATCTTTTTTGGGCTTTTTTTCGGGCATTTCTTCTGGGAAAAAGTGTTCTGGCTTTTCTAAAAGATCCCGGTACCAGAGAAAAATGTAGGAAAAAAGTGGTTCTTTTTCCTCATCACTCAACGCAGCAATTTGATGAGAGATTTCTTGGTAGGTAAGATAATCAAAAGATGAAAGCAG